>JAAXGV010000150.1 GCA_012271185.1 Rhodothermales bacterium | reverse complement strand
GTCTACGATGGCTCCGGCGCACCCCCGGTGGTCGTCGATGTCGGCATCCGCGGAGACCGGATCGCGGCGCTGGGCGATCTCTCCGGCGCCGAGGCCGCGCAGGTGCTCGACGCCTCGGGAATGGCGGTTTCCCCGGGCTTCATCAACATGCTCAGCTGGGCTACGGAGTCACTGATCCTTGACGGCAGTTCGCAAAGCGATCTGCGCCAGGGTGTGACGCTCGAGGTTTTTGGTGAAGGCTGGTCCATGGGGCCGCTGAACGAGCCGATGCGCAGGGACCAAGTGCGCAGCCTGGTTGACTGGATAGGATCAGAGGAGGAGGTGGCCCGGCTCTTTGGGCAGCCGGAAGCAGAGCCGCCCACCTTGCCGTGGACCACGCTGGGGGAGTACCTGGAGTTCCTGGAGGCGAAGGGTGTTGCGCCCAATGTCGCCTCTTTTGTTGGCGCAACCACGGTGCGCATTCACGAGATAGGGCATGCGTTTCGGGGGCCCACACCGGACGAGCTGGACCGCATGCGCGCCTTGGTGCGGCAGGCCATGGAGGAGGGCGCGCTTGGCGTTGGGTCATCACTGATCTATGCGCCTGCATTCTACGCGAACACGGATGAGCTCAAGGCCTTGGCGGCGGTGGCGGCGGAATATGGGGGCATGTACATCTCGCATATTCGCAGCGAGGGGTGGCAGCTGGTCGAGGCGGTCGACGAGCTCATTGATATTGCGCGTGCAACCGGTGCACCGGCTGAGATCTACCATCTTAAAGCATCCGGACGGCAAAACTGGCACAAGCTGGATACGGTCATTGCGCGTGTTGAAGCTGCGCGCGCCGAGGGGCTTCAGATCACGGCCGATGTGTATCCGTATGTTGCAAGCGCAACAGGGCTTAATGCCGCGATGCCGCTTTGGGTGCAGGAGGGTGGATTTGGGGCGTGGCGTAGGCGGATGATGGATCCGTCCATTGCTGACAGGCTTGAAGCGGAGATGATGACCGCTTCCGATACCTCAGAGAGTCGCTTGATGCTGGCAGGCCCGGAGAATGTGATGGTCGTGGGTTTCCGCACGGACAGCCTGCGCCGGTATACTGGTATGCGGCTCTCAGAGATTGCCGAACGCCGTGGTGTCACGCCCGCCCGTGCGGCCGTTGACCTGGTGGTGTCTGACAGCAGTCGTGTGGGCGCGGTTTACTTCATGATGTCGGAAGACAACATCAGGAAGAAGCTTGCGCTTCCCTGGGTCAGCATTGACTCTGATGAGGCCTCTATTGCGCCCGAAGGTCTTTTTCTGAGGCGCAATCCTCATCCGCGTGCATATGGCGCCTTTGCCAGGGTGCTGGGCAAATACGCCAGGGACGAGGGCATACTCACGGTACAGGAGGCCGTCAGACGATTCACCCTGCTTCCGGCAACCAACCTCAAGCTTAACCGTCGGGGCGCGCTTCGTCGCGGATACTACGCGGATCTGGCGATCTTTGACCTGGACGCCATCATTGACCACGCGACGTTTGAGGAGCCGCATCAGCTTGCTGCGGGCATGAGGCATGTGATTGTCAATGGTACGCCTGCGCTCATGGATGGTGAGCTCACCGGTGCACTTCCGGGCCGCGTCGTGAGAGGCCCCGGGTGGCGACCGTAGCCGGGGATTCGCACGACCTGGTTATTATGTCCTCATTCGCGGGCAGAGCGCACAAGGACATTGCGCTGCATGCGGTCTGAAGAACTGATGCTGGGGCGGCTATGCGGAAGCTGCACGTTTTGAGTGTGCCAGCGGTCTGTTTTCGGCAGGCCCCTTTTTTGGTGCAGGTCTTGCCCACAGGCAAAAGACGCCGCCCGTGCGCCGCAAGGTTGTGTCTGTTGCTTCTCGGCTTTCGTGAAGAAGCACTGGTGCGTGTTATCGCATCAGCCAAGACCGGGCAGCGACACAGCCGGGGCCTGGCCCACCATGTCTGGCGCAGAGCCAGCGCGTATGCTGTGCTTTTCTATTTTCCATGGTCCGAGGCTGTCGCAGGGCCGCTCATCAGCAGATGGGCGCGTCGCAGCCACCCATTGAGAAACGGTTCGCTATGAAGGCTATCGACGAGTTACAGCGGCGCCGCGCGGAAGCGCTTCAGGGCGGGGGTGAGTCCCGCATAAAGCGGCAGCATGACAGAGGCAAGCTTACCGCACGGGAACGGCTGAACGTGCTCCTCGATGAAAAGTCATTTGAAGAGATTGGTATGATGGTGCGGCATCACTGCACGGACTTTGGTCTGGCAGACAATCACGTGGCAGGCGATGGGGTGGTTGCGGGTTATGGGATGATCCACGGTCGCCTGGTCTGTGTCTATAGCCAGGACTTTACGGTTTTTGGCGGATCCTTGGGGCGCAGCCACGCGAACAAGATTGTCACAATCTTGCGGCTGGCGCTGGAAAATGGAGTGCCTGTCATTGGGCTGAATGATTCCGGTGGTGCCAGGATACAGGAAGGGGTTGTGTCCCTGGGTGGTTATGCCGATATTTTTCTGCTGAATACGCTGGCCTCCGGAGTAGTGCCGCAGATTTCGGCAGTCATGGGACCATGCGCCGGAGGGGCGGTCTACAGTCCTGCAATCACGGACTTCATCTTTATGGTGCAGGGCACCAGCTACATGTTTGTTACGGGGCCGGACGTAGTCAGGACAGTGACGCAGGAGTCGGTGACGGCAGAGGTGCTCGGCGGTGCCGCCACGCATGCTTCAAAGAGCGGCGTAGCCCATGTTACGCGCGATAATGATGTGGCGTGCCTGATGGGTATCCGGGCGCTTCTGCACTACTTGCCGCAGAACTGCGAAGAGTCACCGCCGGTTCGGCCTACGACCGATCCGAGGGATCGCACGCCCCGTGCACTGGACTCACTGATTCCGGAAAACCCGAGTCAGCCTTACGACATGCACGATGTGATCCATGCCGTGGTGGACGAGAAGCGATTTTTTGAGATTCACAAGGACTTCGGGGCCAACCTTATCTGCGGCTTTGCCCATGTGGGCGGACGGACGGTCGGCATTGTAGCCAACCAGCCCGCGGTTCTTGCTGGTGTTCTGGACATTGACGCATCCGTAAAGGGGGCGCGGTTTGTTCGCTTCTGCGATGCTTTTAATATACCCTTGGTGGTTTTTGAGGATGTTCCCGGCTTTCTGCCGGGCGTGGATCAGGAATGGGGTGGCATCATCAAGCACGGCGCCAAGCTGCTGTTTGCCTTCTGTGAAGCTACTGTTCCGAAAATCACGGTGATCACGCGAAAAGCCTACGGCGGGGCATACGATGTGATGAATTCCAAGCATATCCGGGGAGACCTGAATTTCGCGTGGCCCACCGCGGAAATCGCTGTTATGGGCCCGAAGGGTGCAGTGGAGATCATCTACCGCAAGGAGCTGGCGCGTGCTGAAGACCCGGATGCGCTGCGCACCGCCTTTACCCAAGAATATCGCCAGAAATTTGCCAATCCGTATGTTGCTGCTGAGCATGGCTATATTGACGAGGTGATCATGCCCAGACAGACGCGTGTCAAAGTGGTTCGCGGCCTTGAGATGCTGCAGAACAAAGTCGTAACCAACCCGCAAAAGAAGCATGGCAACCCGCCTCTGTAGGCGAGCGTACACATCCCATACCCAAGGCTGGCATGCGAAAACCTGCGGAAGGAAACCTATTACAGTAAAAGGTGATCTAATGGACCTGAAATCCAAATTTTTTAACTCAGGACTTGCACGAGTTAAGAAATTACTTTAACTTACTGCTGCGCTATGGACAACAATATCCCGCATCGGGACGGGGGTGCCGTGAAAAGACTGTTTTGGATCACCGCTATTGCCGCGTGGGTCGTGCTGCCCGCCTATTCGCAGCTGCAGGACCGCCATTGGCTTCCGCCGCTCGAGCCGATACCTGTTGAGGAGCTTGCCGGATACGACCGGTACTTTGCCCAGCAGGATCTGGGTTCGCTCACAGATTCGCTTACCGATGATCAGCTGGCCCGTCGCTTGAGCCGGCTTTACAGCTACCAGGCACGACAGTTGATGGCGCAGTCCAAGGGCGACTTCTCGGAGGGGGCCAGGATTCTGCGCCTTGCGCTGGATGAGATCGAGGCTTTGTCGGAGCAGCCGTCGATCACCGAAAACGTACGCTACAGAGAGCTGTACCGCTCTATTGTGACAGAGCACGATTTCTACTACGGAAAGCATATGGAGCGGGAGTATGGCAGCGTCTTTACGCTGCGTGCGGAGATGTTTGAGGTGCTGGAGCAGCTGGAGAACCCGCTTGCTGCTGTCACGAGCTCTGAGCCGCACGTGCAGGCGATCAAGACCAAGACGACGGTGCCTATGACTGAGAACCGGAGCGTGGCGCGGCTGCGCACCTGGTTTCTTGAGAACCGTCGGGACGTGCTGATAGAGTGGATGGGCCGGGCGGAAACCTACTTCCCGATGATTGAGGAGATTTTCAGGGAGGAGGGCCTTCCTGATGAGCTGAAGTACCTCGCAGCTGTTGAAAGCGGCTTGAACCCAAAGGCGCGGAGCCGTGCAAGTGCTGTCGGGATGTGGCAGTTTATCAGCTCCACGGGGCGGGCCGAGGGGCTGGATTCCGATACCTGGACAGACGAGCGCATGGACCCTGTCAAGGCTACCCGTGCTGCTGCGCGCCATCTCAAAGGCCTTTATGCGTACTATGGCAACGACTGGCTCGTGGCGCTTGCGGGCTACAACTGCAGTCCGAAGTGCATCAAGCGTGCCATCAGGGCCAATGGCGGTAAGGCTGATTACTGGGAGATGTACCGGCACCTTCCGGATGAGACGCGGGGGTATATACCGCAGTTTATTGCAGCAGCGCAGATCCTGTCTAACCCGGCTGCTTTTGGGCTTCCCTCGCACGTGGCCGGTCCTGCATTTGCGTATGACATTGTGCCAGTCACCGGGATGCTTTCCACCAAGACCATTGCCGGTATGGTTGGTGTGGGTGAAAAAGAGATAGCGTGGCTCAACCCGGAGCTGCGTCGCGGCTTTCTGCCGCCGGGTACACGGCCCTATGCACTTCGTATCCCGCCCGGCACGGCATCGCAGTTTGTGGCTGCATTTGAAGACCTTCCTGACGATGCAAAGCGTACGGTCGCTGAGCATGTGGTGCGCCGGGGAGACAACCTGGGTAAGGTTGGGTCGCGTTACGGCGTTTCGGTGAGGAGCCTTATGTCTGCCAACAACCTGCGCAAGACGACAATCTACCCGGGTCAGCGCCTCGTGGTGCCCATTGTTGGGGGCGGCGGCGGTCAGGCATCGGTCGCTGTAGCGGATATGCGAACGGTGCACTGGGGCACACGCACGAACCAGCCTATTGCGTTGGACTTCGAGCCACAACCGGTTTTGGCCAAGACAACGCCGGTGCGGCAGGCAAGCCAGTCAGCGTCTGCACAGACAGCGCCATCGAGCACGCTTCGGACCATTCGCTATAAGGTGCGCCGGGGCGACACACTCAGTGAGCTTGCGGAGCGGCACGGCTCCTCGGTTTCATCCATCAGGCAGCAGAATGGTCTGCGCAGCAACAGAATACAGCGCGGTCAGTGGCTCACGATAACACCTGGCAGAGCCAATTCGATTGTGCATGTTGTAAAGCGTGGGGAGAATCTGACCAAGATTGCCAGGCTTTACCGTACCACCGTGAGCCGGATACGTGAAGCCAACAGCCTGCGCGGCAATACCATTCATCCGGGTCAGAGGCTGATCGTCATCTCGCCGTGATGCATGGCAGCCCTGTGTGCTTGGGGCTGGCGTCGCAGTGCGTCACGGACCCTCCTGCAGGTGGCGGGCAGCCGCTGTGGCCTTTTTGCGCCCCCAGCAGGCGGTCCATGACCTGGTGCACCCCGCACACGGCGGCGGCATCCGGCTTCTGAATGCCGTGTGGGCACTCACCCCAAACCACCCGCAGAAGGGCAGTATACGTTCACGCGATCCGGGTCCTTTAGAATACACCGGCAAAGAACGGTGGGTGCTCTTCCCCTCCGGCCTCAGTTTGTTCTGACTATCAAGATGAAACTGAATCCACCCTGCCTTTTGCGATAGCCTTGCACAGAGTGCTTGTATGCCGCGCCGAATCTCAAAGGCAGGAATCCATCCAGAGAAATCCCCAACCCCAAGAATTTTAAAGGCATGAACAAGGCCCTGGCTTGTCCATGAACGCCCAGACTGATCCCGGCACGGGTGGTGTCATACTCAGCACCTCTACCCGAGGAGCCCTCCGGTACATATTTGACCACGAGCCCTCCATCATTGGAAACAAGGGCCGGCCCGACCGAGAAGCTTGCAAAATGATACCTCCCCGAGCTGGCTATTCCCCTTCCATAAACTAGAGAGCTGACTTCCGGTGAGTTCGTAAAAAGCGTCACACGGTGGAATCCCAGCTTGCCTTCGGGGTTAAATATGCTAAGCTGTATTGCAACTGTGAAATCCACATTGTATTTGCCCACCCAGTAGCTCTGTGGTTCACCCAGTCTAAGACTGTAGCCAAGGCCCGGGCCGATACTCGGCAGTACTATCCGTTTCTGCCCGTGTGCAGCGGGAGGAACCAGCAGGCCGGTCAGGAATACCCCTCTCAGCAAAACTCGCACTCCGATACTCCGTCTAGGTTGTGTCCCTATTTTGCTGTAA
>JAAXGV010000080.1 GCA_012271185.1 Rhodothermales bacterium | reverse complement strand
CTTTCGGTAGCCCTGCGGGTGAGCCCGAGCTAGCAGATGATGGCAGCTCCGACGCATACGATACCAAGCATTACGGCCTTCTGGCCCAGCATGCGTACACCAGATTGATCAGCCGTCGCCCATGTCAGGGTTCCCTTCTCCATAGTCATGCCCGCAAGACCATGTAACTCCAGACAACATATCGCCCCCGCCCCCGGAACATGTCATGCTACACCAGCGCTTATTCAGACCTCCTGCACACTTCCATTCACCACCGACACAGGGATCAGGACGGCATAGCACTACGTCTGCGCAGCTGCTACATGCTTTGCAGCATCCCCTCAGGGCAATTCGCCTGTCTCCATGAGCTCCCGGGCACTTGCCCTCATGGCATCGGTCACCTCACTCCCCGAGAACAGGCGCGCCACATGCTCAGCCCGCTCATCACCCGTCAGGCGGCGAATATGCGTACTCGCACGCCCTCCTTCCACACGCTTGTCTACAGCAAAGTGGGCTTGCCCCAGTGCCGCAATCTGCGGCAGGTGCGTGATCGCGATAATTTGGTGATAGCGACCCAGGGCGGCCATGCACTCGCCCACCTTGCGGGCAATGCTCCCCGAAACACCGCTGTCAATCTCGTCAAATACCAGGATCGGCAGGCTTTCGCTCTTGGCAAGGACAGTCTTCAGCGCCAGCATGATACGGCTGATCTCGCCCCCGGAAGCAACACGCCGGAGGCTCCGGGCCGGCTCCCCGTGGTTGGTCACCATGCGGAACTCCACCCTATCCATCCCGTGGCGGAAGGCCCTGTACCGTTCAGTTTCGGACAGCCGGATCCAGCCCTCAGGGTCAGCACGCCGCTCAAAGCGCACCACGAGCCTGGCTGCAGGCATCCCCAAAGGCCTGAGCGCGGCGGCTACACTGTGCTCAACGTGCTCTGCGGCTTCGTGGCGCTTGTTGCTCAGGCGCAAGGCCGCCTCCGAAAGAAGCGCCTGCTGATCCTGTATACGCTGCTGCAGCGCATCCATGGACTTCCTGTAATTGACCAGAAGATCGTGCTGACCCCCAATCTTGGCGCGGTATTCCACGACGCTCTCTGTGGTGCCGCCGTACTTGCGCTTAAGGTTGTCCAGCTCCCCCAGCCGCCCGCGTATGGCATCCAGACGGACCGGGTTGAACTCTATGCGCGCATTGTAGTCCTGCAGGAGCGCAGCCACGTCGGTTACCACGATCTGCGCCGTACGTATTTCATCGTATGCGGCATCAAACACCTTGTCTATGCGGGCCAGCGACTGTAGCGCGTTGCGTGCGATAATCAGCTCGTCAGCGGTAGCACTCTCCTTTGCATACAGCATCTCATGGAGCGAGGCCGTGGTGCTGTACAGGCGCTCGGCATTCTCCAGCCTGCGCTGCTCGTCCACTAGGGCCTGCTCTTCCTCAACGTCGGGGGCTATGGCATCAATCTCCCTGATCTCGTAGGCCAGGCGCTCCTTCAGCGCACGCGTCTGACGCTGCTGCCGCTCCATATCGGCCCGCCGCTCCATGAGTGAGGCCATCGTTGCATAGTGCCGCTCGTAGTCCGCACGCAAGCCACTCAGGCTCCCGAAGTAATCCAGCAGCACCAGGTGTGTTTCGGTTCGCAGCAGCGACTGGTGCTCATGCTGCCCGTGCAGATCTATCAGGTGCGCTGCCACTGCACGCATCACGGGCAGCGTCGCAGGAGTGTCGTTGATGAATGCACGGCTGTAGCCAGAGGCTATATCCCGCCGCAGTATGAGGTGCGAGGACGGCTCCAGCCCACACTCAGCCAGGAGCACCTGCACCCCCGGCATGGTGACCTCATCAAAGAATCCTTCTATAACAGCACGACGTGAACCTGTCCGTATCACGCCGGACCGGGCACGCTCACCCAGTATCATCTTGAGCGCACCGATGATGATTGACTTCCCCGCCCCTGTTTCGCCGGTCAGAACATTCAGTCCGCTGTCAAAGTCAACCTCGAGCGATTCGATCAGTGCATAGTCACGGATATGAAGCGTCCTTAGCACGCGGGTACCTGGGGCTAGGTGCGTCCATGGCAGTGCTTGTACTTCTTTCCACTTCCGCAAGGGCACGCACTGTTACGCCCGACACGCTCCTCAACCGTCACAGGCCTCCTCCGCGCCGAAGGGTCCCTCGCGGCAGCATTGTTGCCCCCCCCTGCCAGCGTGCCACCAAAGCCGGGGGCTGCGGCATCCTTGCGCGCTCTGGCACGCTGCCTGTCCATCCTGCCGCGCTGACGCCCGCGGCCGGCGGGTCGGAGCTGCTTGTCCTCCGCCGACCGCTGCGCCAGCGGACCCGCCCGGAGGACAAACGTCACCACGTCGCGGCTGATCTGATCCATCACATCCGAGAACAGGTTGAAGGCCTCCATCTTGTACTCGATGAGCGGGTCCCGCTGCCCGTAGGCACGCAGCCCGATGCCTTCCTT
Organism: Rhodothermales bacterium; assembly: GCA_012271185.1. Taxonomy (GTDB): domain Bacteria; phylum Bacteroidota; class Rhodothermia; order Rhodothermales; family Bin80; genus JAAXGV01. The sequence continues at coordinate 2,277 of JAAXGV010000080.1, read as the reverse complement.
GACCTCATCCAGGGATCGCAGGTGCTCGGTCCAGCGCTCATCAATGAGCGTAAGCATGGTGGCACGCTCCAAGCCGTTGTTGATCTCCTGCCCGCCGGTCGCCAGAACATCGTCGATCCTGACCACCACACGCAGCCGGCGGTAGCCGTCCGTGAAGTCAACGAAAACGCGCTCTACGGCATCCTCCTTCTTCCGCTCCGAAACCTCCCTGGCGAAAAGATGAAAAGGCTCGGCCAGCCCCCTGCGCTTGCGCTCATAAAACTCCACAGCCCGCTCAAACACCGCGCTGACCACACCAGCCTCCCCCAGCGCAAAGAACCGGTCCCGGTCTATCTCGAACTCCAGCGCCAACAGGCGCCGGAGGTCCATGCGCATCTCCTCCAGGTTGCCTTCTCCATGGTGCTGCATCACTATCTCTTCGACGACCTTGTGCAGCATCTCCAGGATCTCCCCCTGCATGCGCTCGCCTTTGAGGGCATGCATGCGGCGGTCGTAGATAACCTCGCGCTGCGAGTTGAGCACATCATCGTACTCCAGCTGCCGCTTGCGGATGGCGAAGTTGTTCTGCTCGACCTTCTTCTGGGCACGCTCGATGCTTTTGGTGATCCAGCTGTGCGTGATCACCGCATCGTCCTCAACCTTCATGCGATCCATCACGCTGGCTACGCGGTCCGGCCCGAAAAGGCGCATAAGGTTGTCCTCCAGTGAAATGTAGAACTGGCTTTCGCCGGGATCGCCCTGCCTACCGGACCGTCCACGCAGCTGCAGATCAATGCGGCGGCTCTCGTGCCGTTCAGTGCCGATGATGGCCAGCCCGCGGTCTTTCACGACAGGTGCCAGCTTGATGTCCGTGCCGCGCCCCGCCATGTTGGTGGCAATCGTGACGGCGCAGCGCTGCCCGGCCTGCGCAACGATCAGCGATTCCTGCTTCGCTCTGTCCCGTTTGGCATTGAGCACATTGTGCGGGATGCTGTTGCGCTTCAAGGCACGGCTGAGCGTTTCCGACACATCCACTGACGTGGTACCGACAAGGACGGGCTGGCCTGTGCCGTGATACTCCATGATCTTCTGGATCACCGCCTTGTACTTCTCGCGGCGCGAGCGATAGATCAGGTCATCCCTGTCAACGCGCACCACAGGCTCATTGGTGGGCACAACCACCACATCCATCTTGTAGATCTTGTGGAACTCTTCCGCCTCTGTTTCCGCAGTACCCGTCATACCCGCAAGCTTGGTGTACATGCGGAAGTAGTTCTGCAGCGTGATGGTGGCGTACGTCTGTGTCGCGGCCTGCACCTTAACACCCTCTTTCGCTTCTATCGCCTGGTGCAGTCCGTCGGAGTAGCGCCGGCCAGGCAGCGCACGCCCGGTATGCTTGTCCACGATCTGCACCTTGCCGTTCTCCACGATATACTCCGTATCGCGCTCGTAGAGCGTGTAGGCTTTCAGCAGCTGCTCAATAGCGTGGAGACGCTCTGCGCGATCCGCGTACGTGCTGTACAGCTCGCGCTTGGCATCCTCATACTTGTTCTTGAGGACGCGCAGATCGTTCTGGATCTTGTTCTCGCGCTTCTCTTCTGACAGCTCCGTGCGCGCTTTCATCTCTTCATACAGCGCATGCTTCCTCTCCTCATATTCCTGCTTGAAGCGTGCGGTCTCTTCACCCACATCGGGCAGAATGAACAGGTCGACATCCGCTTTGGCCGCCTTGGCAACAAAAGTCCGCCCTTGGTTCGTCGGCTCTATGGCGTGCTGCTTCTCATCGAGTGCATAGTGCAACGCCTCATCAACCTGCGGCATGTTCTTCGCATTGTCCTGCAGGTAAAAGAACTCCGTCTTCTGCCGCAGCTGCTCCACGCCCGGCTCCTGCAGCAGCTTGATAAGCCTCTTGTTGCGCGGAAATCCCCGTGACGCCCTCAGCAGCGCCAAGCCTGCCTCCTGCTCCAGCTCCCTCGCCACCTTGCTGTCCTCCCGTTCCAGTGCCTGGTCGCGCTCTTTCAGGAGGCGTTCGGCATCAGCGACAAAGCCGGCCACGATACGCCGCTGCTTCTGCACCAGGCGCTCTACCGCCGGCTTGAGCTCACCAAACCTGCTCTGGGATGATGCGGGCACCGGCCCCGAGATGATGAGCGGTGTACGCGCCTCATCGACGAGGACCGAATCCACCTCGTCAACAATCGCATAGTAGTGCTCACGCTGCACCAGCTGCTCCGGCTCCGCGACAAAGGAGTTGTCGCGCAGGTAGTCAAACCCGAACTCGTTGTTGGTGCCGTAGGT
>JAAXGV010000149.1 GCA_012271185.1 Rhodothermales bacterium | reverse complement strand
GGAGGCGGCTGAAGCCGCCAAGGTGGACTTCCCGGGCGCGGGAAGATCGCTGCCCACCGGCGCCGGCCGCGTGTCACCGCCTTTCTGCATGGACCAGTGCATGGTTAGACACCATACGCAATCTGACACTTGCCGCATTGTTCCCGAACGGTAACATGCGGTGCCTTCCGTGGGTGCAACCGCGGCTTATGTTGCCGCATGGCATACAACCTGAAACAGCTCCGTGCGGCTACGCAACGTTTGGCGAGAAGGTGCGCAAGGAGGCGCCTCTCAACCTCCCCCCGCCCTCGGTGTGGACTGGACGCCCATCGCCAACGAGTTTATTCGCGACTCCGGCCTGAACGGCGACCAGGTGACGCTGATGCTGCGGGAGGCGAGCGCGGGCAATGCGCCGTTCCAGCCATGGACGTGGGACAAGGAGCCAGACGAAGTACTCAGGAACCTGACGGCAACTGCGGGGCCACCCTCAACGGCCCGCTCCAACCTGTGGGAGGCGGACTTGAGATACGCCAGCCTGGAGGGTACCGAGCTTTACGGCGCCAGGCTGAGAAGTGCGGACCTTGCGGGTGCAAGATTGCATGGTGCCAATTTGGCGGGGCGCGCTTGGGAGGTAATACCCTCAACGGAGTTCAGCTGGATGGCACACGCCTCCCGGAAGGAAAGCGGCAGGAGGAGATGACCGAGACGCGTGCCCCTGTGGGGGCGGAGCAGGAGTGTGAATACGCAAGTCAACAATTGCCAGGACAGTCTTTCACCTTTTTCCAGCATCGGACGGTCTGCAATCACGTGGCCAGCCTGAGCTTTTCTCGCAGGTATTGTATTCCCCGGTTTCCCTTCACCCTGTTGCAGTGACCGCACAGGGGTTGCAAGTCAAGCCCAAATCGTGCTGTAGATTGGGACTTAACTCTGGATATGCACGCTTCAACAGCACCTCTCGGAAAATCCTGCAGCGCAGAGGGTGCTGGAAGCACGTATGACACAGGCGGCATCACTGATGCGGTAGGTGTGAAGACCCTAACGCTGCAAGGCGTCCTGTACTCTTCCCTCAGGAGATTATCGGTCCCGATCTGGTGAGGTTCCGCGTTCAAGCCTGCGTGGCGTTTGAGCGCATCTTGTGGCGCTGGTTTTCCCGGTCGAGGAACACTGCCGCACAATGTCGGTTGCTAAGGTAGCCACTGATTGCTACTTTAAGCGCATGAGATCGGTCGGAATCAAGGTCCTGAACAGCCGGTTGAGCGAGTACGTCCGGCTTGCAGCGTCCGGAGAGACGATCCTGGTGACGGACCGTGATCGGGTAGTGGCGGAGCTTGGCCCGCTCAGGGAGACCCGCAGCCCGATCCTTGCTGACGCCTTTCTGGCCGATGCGGTGCGGTCCGGTGTGCTGAGGCCGCCGGTGCTGGCGGCCTCAGGGCCGCCACCATCACCGCCGCCAGTTGCCCGGCTGAACGAGGTTCTGGCCGAACTGGACGAGAGCCGGCGCGACCGGTGATCTATCTCGATACGTCGGTCGCACTTGCGCATCTGCTGGTCGAGGATCGCCGGCCTCCAGATTCGCTGTGGAACGACACGCTGGTGTCGAGCCGGTTGCTGGAATACGAGCTGTGGACGCCGTTGCATGCGCGCGGACTGGCGGAGTCTCACGGAGAGGCGGCGCGCTGGTTACTGGGGCGGGTGGCGATGCTGGAGCTTGTTCCGTCGGTGCTCGCGCGGGCGCTGGATGCCTTTCCCGGCCCGTTGCGGACCCTCGACGCTCTGCATCTGGCATCCTGTATCTACCTCATCGATCACGGCCAGGCGGTCTCACTCGCGAGCTATGATCGGCGGATGAGCGATGTTGCCCGTGCGATGGATATCCATCTGTTCGATCTGGGGGCTTAACAATTTCCATGGCCGGTGCGCATACCACGCCAAGGGCGGACCATACTACACAAGTCTGTGGTATTGCGCAGGAAATCCTCTAAATGAGCCCTTAACAATGCTTGTTTGCCGGTTCAAATCCGCTTTTCAGTATCACGAAAGGGTGTAAGCAATGCGAAGAGACCGAGCCGGCCACGAGCGTGCATCATCGCGCTGCGCGGCCGCGAACGACAACGACGAGCCGGAAGCGGCAGTGGATTACGGAGTCCGCGCTATTTCACAATGAAGGAGTATCTTGAAGAAGTTTCGAACCTGCCGCGCTGCTCCAGTCGACCTCTAGACTCTTTCCGCAGCGCAGTGGGCTCCTGCTGTTCCCCACACCAACCAAAACCAATTTACAGCACGATTGGACTTGACTCCCAGCTGATATCCGGTGTGAAAATAACGCTAACCGACGCAGTGGAGGCAACGGTTACTTGAATTCGAGGCCCAAAACCCGTAATCTGTTTGAGTATCCTCTTGTTCACCAGTCCATAGCAACACAATGACACGACGCCGCCTCCCTCTTTTCGCCCTTATCGTGTGCATGGCCCTGCCAGCCTACGCGCAGGATGACGATGCTGAAGCAGACAACGGTGCATACCTCGATGCCTTTTTGCGCGACTTCGAAGGATCCTCTGACAAGCTGAATCAGCTGGCCGGCGCCTTCTCCGAAGAGCAATACAGTTGGCGCCCCACTGACGGCATCCGCTCGGTAAGCGAGGTGTTCGTCCACGTAACTACAGCGAACATCCTTCTTGCCTCCGCCCTCGGCTTCAATCATGACATGGATCGTCCTCCCATGCAGGAAGCAGAGCAGGCGATCACATCCAAAGAGGATGTGATCGCGGACCTCGCGATGGGCCAGACTCATGTGCGCGAAGCGCTTAAGCTGCTCAAAGAGCAAGACCTTTCAGGAGAAGTCTCTGCATTCGGACAGCAGATGTCGCGTTACCAGGTCCTGATGATCCTTGGAGGGCACAGTCATGAGCACCTGGGACAAGCTATTGCGTACGCGCGGTCAACGGGTGTCACGCCTCCCTGGAGCGGCGGCGGCAACTGATCCGGCCTGGTTGCCGCATGTGCCCAAGCGCATGGATGAGGCTTGGACCTGCAGTTTTTGCGCCGGCAGCGGGTGCGGCGCGCCTGTTGAGCTGACCGTCCCTTGGAACCCCGGGGAGGTGCGGACACCCGTTCACTGGCCTAGAGCTGCAGGATGCACCGGGCAGCCAGTGATGAACCGCACCGGCAGGGGCATTATTGCCCGCGCAAACCGGGCGGATATACGCACTGGGCAGGCCTGACGGATGTCACACCCGGCAGCTACGAGCCACTGGCTCAGCTTATGGTCAATCCTGCCAAGGTACGTATGGACGCACCGTGGCAGTGAAACGTCATAACCCCGGCACGTACTTCGTGTCAGGCGCATCCGGAAGGCGATTTTCGGGAAAATCCGACGCGCGCAGAGCACACGCCGGCGATTCTGAAGGGCTGGATCCGCGAGAAGAGCCGGCACTCCCCGGAAATCCGGGTCCCGGGGCGGTTGATGGCTGGCGCGACTCAAACCCGAACCGCAACTCTGGTTGTACTGTGTATGCTCGCACCCGCGGCAAGCGGGCAGACAAGCCAGGAAAAAATCTCCAGCGCTTCCAACTCTTCAACGCCTGCAGGCCCATGGAGCTAGTGGTCGAGAGGTTGTCTGACTACGCGACAGACATCGGCCTCACCGAGAAGGCCTTGCAGGCAGCCGCGGAGAGCCGCCTGCGGGCCGCCCGCCTCTACACGGAGGATAGCGCCAAGTCGGATTTTGCGTACCTGTACGTGAATGTCAACGTGGTCGGCCCGGCGTTCAACATTTTGGTCGAATACGAAAAAAGGGTGACCGACAGGTTCGGGCGGCTTGGTAATGCTGTGACCTGGAACTCTGGCAGCACTGGCACCCACGGCAGGGATGCGGGCTACACCGTGCAGGCCCTGTCGGAGCACCTGGACCGCTCCTGGTCGCGTACCTGCGCATCAACGAGGAGGCCTGCAAGCTCAGGTGGCCGGGCCAGTGGAAACGGCCGGCAGCACTGGCCGGCTTCGTAACAGCACTCCCAGGTTGATGCGCAGCCCGGCCAGCGCGACAGGCTCCAGACAGATATCAACAACCCGCTTGACGCCCTGATCACGGGACTGATGGGTCACTTGCGCTGCTGTTGAAATGTGGTGGCTTCCGCTTGCGCAGGCGGTGCTTGGGCCTGTCCAGGAGCAACACTTCGTGGCCAGCACCATTAAATCCAGCCGGGACCTGACCCGCTCCTTGATCGGCCTGTCGCGCTGGTGCTGATGACTCTGTCCATTGCCACAGTGCTCTTCGGCTTGCGGCCCGGAAAACGCAAAAAAAGGCCGGATACTGCCCAGCAGCAGCAACTCCAAGGCTTTCAGGCGGGGTTCTTGGGTGGCAGTGCAGTGACCGGTGTATATCCCTTACCGCAAATGGGTGCAAAGACAACAGCTGATTACAGCGCATGGAGTCGCGCGCTGCGTAACTCGGACAGAAAGGCCTTCGCAGAGCTGTTTGAGGCGACAAACATCGGCCTCTACCGTTATGCAAGCTTCATAACAAAGGACAATCATTCCGCGTACGACGTGCTGCAGGACGTGTACACAAAACTCTGGCAAATCCGCCGAAAGCTGGACCCGGACCGATCTCTGAAGGCGCTGCTGTACCATATGGTGCGCAACCGTGCTCTGAACTACAACCGGCTCAGCAGGCATCGCTGGCAAGTGCCTATGGAGTTCGGACACGCTGAACCAGCCGCCGACAGCAGACAAGACTTGGAGCTGGAGGCCCGGCAGCTGGAGGAAAAGCTCAGCGGCTGGATCATGGAGCTGCCCAAGCGACGGCGTGAGGCATTCGTGCTCAGCCGCTTTGAGGAGCTGAGCCACTACGAGATTGCCCAGATCATGGGCCTAACGACCAAGACCGTCAACAATCATATTGTGCTTGCGCTTGCGTTTCTGCGTAAGCGGCTGAACGCCTACGTGGGGGAGGCTGTATCACCATGACCATTTTCCACTCGTTGCCGCCCGGCCTGCGCATTGATGCGGGCGCCGATACTTCAGCGGAAGAGCTGGCAGAAGTGTGGGCGCTGACAGCAGCTGCGAATCCGCTGGCAGCGCTGCCCGCACCCGACCCTGCACGCATGCAGGCAATGCTGCGCACGCTGACCGTGCGGCGCTTGGTGAGGACCAAACGCTACCTGGCCATAGCCGCCAGCATTGCGCTGCTGATTGCGACAGGACTGTTCGCAACGTCCCGCCCGGTCCACCTGACGGCAATCGCTACCCTCGACACCGAGCTTCCAGACGGCTCCACCGTGTCAATGTCACCTCAGACAGAGCTCGTATACCATCGCCGGTTCGGCCGATCTCATCGCCGGCTCTCCATGGAAGGTGTCGTGCTTTTTGACGTGCGCACCGGCGAGCTACCCTTTATTGTCGAAGCACCGGGCCTGACCATCACAGTCGAGGGCACCAAGTTCAGCGTGGATGCAGCAGGCGAAGTAGCCACCGTCTTTGTCACCGAAGGCATCATCACGGTAACCGCACACGGCGTATCGCAGCACCTGGCCGCCGGCGAAGGAGCACGCGTGGAAACAGCTACGGGCGACATCACACCGCTGACAGCAGACAGCAAGGAATCCGAGGAGCTTTTCATCCACATCAAGCAGCCGCTCGGCGTGATGTTTGATGCGGTAGAGTCTCTGTTTGGCATTGAGGTGGTTGCGGAGGAGCAGATCCGAAGTCACGTGCACAACTTCAAGCACGAGGTCACTACCGTGGAGTCCCTCATCAGCGACCTCTGCCGGAGCGTCACATCCATGACACTCCGATATCGGGCCACCGCTACAGGCTTTGAAATCCTCGAAGAGTAACTGCCTTGCGCTTCCTGTGGTGTCTTACTGGTAGCCTGCTCTGCATGCTTGCGCCGGCGCAAGCCCAGCAGCGCGTGTACGATGTGGTGCTCCAAGGCGTCCCTCTCGAAGAGGCGCTGACGGAGCTCATGATCAGCACGGACCTCGTGCTGGGGTTCGACCAGCGCCTCGTGGCCGGGAGATGGACCAGCTGCGTCGTGTATAATTCCACTGGCGAGGAAGCCCTTAAGTGTGTGTTGAAGGACACGGGGCTGGATTATTTTCGACTGCCTTCGGGTCTCTACGTGCTTACAGAGCGCGCTGAAGCCCGCATCAAGTACGGTGCACTGCACGGAATTGTCGTAGACGACAAAACCGGTGAGCCGCTGGAGCATGCACACATCATGCTGCACCCTGGCCGCGGTACCACTTCCAACCAGGACGGACGGTTCATTTTCGGCAGCCTCGAACCAGGGCTCTATGCAGTAACGACCTCCTATATCGGGTATTCGAGCCCCGTCGTCTACGTGCGTGTCCGCCCGGACAGCGTTGAACAGACGCGGCTTGGAATGCAGCAGAACGTGGTCATAGAAAGAACGCCTATTGTGGTTGACGGCCTAAGCTGGAGGGTTCCCTCCGATACGCTTGGACAGCATACCTTGCACCGCGATGCCCTGAAAAGAGCCGCAGGCGGTCTGCTGCCGGATGTGGGGCGCGCGCTGTCCACACTGGTAGGCGTACGGCTCAGCGATGCAACCGCAGATCTGCATATCCAGAGCAGCGGCACGGGAGAACACCAGTACCGTCTGGATAACGCGCCGGTATTCGTTCCAGTGAGTATTGGCGGCTTGGTTGGACCTTTCAGCACCTATGCGTTGAGCCGCCTTACGGTACACAAGACCGGCTTCGGCGCCGACATAGGAAGTCAGACCGCTGGCGTGATTGAAGCGACACATGCCCTGGGTCCGCGCCTTGGACGCCACATTGACGTGCATGTGGACCCTATGAGCGTCAATGCGCGTGCCAGCCATAACCTGGAAGATGGCTCAGCCATTATGGCCGCAACACGAATAGGGCTATGGGACATGTATGCGCCTCCTGCCGTACATGGCATGCTGCGGCGGTGGAATCAGACAGACCAGTTCATGTACTCCGCCTTTCGTGCGGTCCCGCAGCCCAACCCTGCCAACAGGTCCTATTTCGATCAGTCGCTCGCTGCGCTGGATCCTAGGCTGTACTTCTCTGATGTTCATTTTGCGCTGCGCAAGCGCAACGGCGTGCTTAGCAGTGCATACGCCTCGGCGTACTGGGGGCGGCGACAGCTGGCAAGCCAGGAGAGTCTGGACAGTGACAAAAACTTCATCCCGGTTTCCGAGCAGCTGCAGCAGACGGCCCCGGAAGTGCAGGACCACTACGTGTGGGACAATTTCACCGGACAAATCCGGTATGAAGCCGTACTGAGCGGCAGGGTTATGGCTTCTGCACAGGCAAGGGCCAGCCTGTTCCGGCTGCAGCATGAAATCACTACGGCGAAGATTACGCAGCAGGCTGTTTCATCTAACCAAGACCTCGCCAGTCAGGTTGACCTGCGCGACGATAATGGCAACCGTGTACGCGAATACGGCCTGTCTGGACGGATCACATACGCCCTGTGGCGTGGCTGGAACATGGAAGCAGGCATTGAACCCGCCTTTACGCACAGCCGCTTCCTGGTCAACGGCACACGCACAGCCCCGATAGCCCATGCGTCCGGGAGCTGGCGTGTGGAAAGCTACCTCCAAAACCGCATCCCCTTCAGCGCGCGCCTGACTTTGGATGCCGGAACTCGCGTGACGTATCTGCACTCGCGCCGGTCCTGGTTTGCAGAACCACGCATGTCTGTGCGATACGATGTCTCTGACAGCAGACTCGGTCCCTGGTCCGCACGGCTGGCCACCGGCCTATACCGGCAGTACGTTACACAATTTGATGTGACCAGTCGCAGTGCACGCGCCCTGCGATCATCCAGCCGCATGTGGATGGCGCTTGACCAGTCTGTGGCACCGCCCAAGGCGGCACACATAAGCCTTGAAGCTGTGATCAGACCCTCACACGGGTGGTCACTGCACACGGAAGGCTACTACAAGCGGCTGATGCACCTCTTGTCCATCAACTATGTGGCCTCGACGTCCGACCCAGGTAATGACCAGGTGGCCAACGATAACACAGATCTGTCGGCGTTCATTAGCGAGGGAATGCCACTGCCCAGTCAGCCGCAGGCTTCGTTTCTAAGTTCAGGCAGCGGCTACGCCTATGGGGTGAACATTCGTGCAGGAAAGCGCATCAGCAGCCTGCAGCTCCTTGCCGGATACGAGTTCAGCCATACCGTGCGCAGCTTCGGAGAGCAGTTTGAGGGCCGCGCCCTCGTGGCGCCTTGGAATGAGCCACACCGCGTGGAGCTGGAGGCAGACCTTTACGCAACGCGCAACCTGGTCATGCAGGCACGATGGCAAAGCATCTGGGGCAAAGCCTGGGGCTTCAGGCAGTCGTACTATGACTTTCTTGGTGCATACGGGAAGCAGCTGCTGGACCTGCTTGAAGCCCCTCGCTCAGACATAAACACGACTGGCTTTGATCTCCTGAGCCTACCCGTGGTCGTTGAACATATCCGGGCATACCGGCTGGAGCATCCTGAAGAACACCGTTTACCGGCAGTATATCAGCTGGATCTCAGCGTGGCTTATACGTACACGGTACGCACAGCGCGTGTGCAGGTGCGTGCCGACGCTATCAACGTTCTAGGCTTTAATAACGTTGCAGACTGGGGACTGGTCAGTGATCCTGATGCAGCAGCTGAGGACGAACCACTGCTTATCATCCAGGAACGCTCAACGCTCCCGGTTACTCCTTCACTGGCGCTAAGGCTGATCTGGTAGCGACGCGTTCTCGACTGCGACTGCCACGGGCACCGCAGAATCTTTGGCTCTTCCTGCCAGCACCCGGCGCTGGAACTCCTTCTGAAAGATCAGAATCCCTGCCACGCCTCCGCAAATAGCGATGTCGGCCACATTGAAGATGGGAAAAAGCGCCACGTATTCCCCTCCAATGAGTGGTACGCTGTCGGGAACCAGGCCGGCCCAGATGTTGAAGTGGATGAAGTCCACAACGCGACCTTCAAAGAATGGGCCGTAGCCGAAGATCGGGCCATAGAAGAGACGGTCCACAATGTTTCCGGCAGCACCACCGAGAATCGCTGCTAGGCACATGGTGTACGGCTTGTATCCGGATCTGACCTTCATCATGTAGACGATGATCAGTACCATCGCAATCAGAGAGCAGACAGTGACCACTGTGGTGGAGCCTGGCATGATGCCAAAGGCCATCCCAGGATTCTCGGTGTAGGTCAGCCTGAGCCAGCCACCAATGACCCCATAGGAGGGCCTGGGCAGGCCGCTCATGTTCAGACGCACAATGACCTTGGTGACCTGGTCAACAACCAAAACACCCAGCGTAATCCACAGAAGCCGCATAAGGACCGGAGTGGTGGTGCCTACTTCCTCTGCTTCTGCTTGGCTTCCACAGACAGCTCCGTGTGTGGCACCGCGAGCAAGCGCTCCTTGGCGATGGGTTTGCCGGTGACCTTGCAGATACCGTAGGTCTTGTTGTTGATACGCTCCAGCGCCCGATCCAGATAGCTGATGAATTTCTGCTGCCGGGCGATCATCAGGTAGAGCTTTTCCCGCTCCATCGCATCTGTTCCAGCATCCGCCATATGGTGGCTGTATGCAGAATCATTAGCGGACTGCTCACGCGAATCCTCGATCTGGTGCTGCATACGCTCCTTGTCTTCGCGCGAAGCCTGGCGTTTCCTGATGATAAGCTCCCGAAACGTCTCAAGATCCTCATCACTGAATGGCGTGGTCGGCGTCACCGCTTGCGGCGTGTCGCGACTGGTCTTGGCTATCATGGCACTTATAACTGATACGGCCCACTGCTCCCGGACTTGCTGTCTGACCTCTTCCGCCAGATCCGAACTCCTACTCAGCGGACCCTTCAGTTGAACGCCGGGGATGGCACCCCGTTCCTGACCCTGGTAGTCCTCCGATCGGTCACCTGGTGCTCCACCGTGATGCGATACCCGGCCTTTGTTGCTGACAAGTTCCCGTATCCAGCAGTCAGGTCCAGCTGTGCTGTAAACCGTACTGAACTGCTTCCCGCAAGATGCTTGAGCACTCGCCTGGGCGGAAAGGGCCCTCAGCGGCACACCTCTCTGTCCGCTCGCCGGGCATGAGCTTAAATCTCCCGGTCCCCGTTCACCAGACACCATGCTGTATGTCACAACAGGTATGGCTGGCACGCGCTCAGACCCGGTGCACACCCAGCGTTACCTGCTCGCCGCCGAACGCGAACCTCTCAACCACCTCCCCTGCAGGCTCACTGACGCTGTTTAGCGTCAGGGCCAGTGCCTCGTTCCTGATCCAATCGTCATGACGTGCCAGTGCGGCAACTAAGCGATTAGTCGCCTGGTACTCCACCGTGATGCGGTCCGTAACATCAAAGCGAGCCTTTTTTCTGAGATTCTGAAGCCTGTTGATAAACTCCCGGGCAAGCCCTTCGTGCCGAAGCTCTTCGGTAAGGCTTGTATCCAAAGCAGCCGTTACACCCTCTTCGCGCCCGACAAGCCAGCCCTCAATATCCTTCGTTACAATCTGCAGATCACCAGGCCCCAAGGCGAAAAGCTGGCCCTCTATGGTGATGTCGAGTGATCCCTCCCGCTCGTATACCAGCAGCTCCGCCTGATCCAGGCTCAGCACAGCCGTCTTGACCTTGGGCATCTGTTTACCCGCGCGGCGCCCCAGCTGGCGAAAGTTTGGCCGAGCCATGCGGCGCACCAGCCTGCTGTCTCCAGCCAGATAGTCAACACGTTTGACATTGACCTCGCTCAGAATAATAGGCTCCGCCCGCCGGATTGCCGCCCGATCCGCATCCTCTCCTGCAACAATCCAAATCCGCGACAGGGGCTGGCGAATGTTGATGCCTGCCCTGTTGCGCAGACCCAGCACCAGTGACGCCACAGTCTGAGCAAGCTTCATGCGCCGCTCAAGAGATCCGTCTATTGCCTTCTTGTCAGGCACTGGAAACAGCGCCAGGTGAACTGATTCCGCCTGCTCTGTATCTGTGGTGCAGAGACGCTGATAAAGCCATTCCGCAAAAAACGGCGCAAGTGGCGCCATCAGGCGTGCCACGTAAACAAGACATGTGTGTACGGTCTGATAGGCTGCCCATTTGTCCCGGTCGTCCTGCGTATTCTTTGCCGACCAGAACCGGCGCCTGGAACGCCGAATGTACCAGTTGGACAGCTCGTCCGTAAAGCGCTCTATAGCCCGGGCGGCTCGTGTCGGGTGATAAGCTGCGTACGCCGTATCGGCTTCGCGGACGGTGGTGTAAAGCCGGCTTAGTATCCAGCGGTCAAGCTCTGGCCTGGTGGCTACCGCAACAGCAGACTCCCGCCCGGTGTAGCCGTCAATGTTGGCATAGATGGCAAAGAAGCTGTATACATTCTCCAGCGTACTGAACAGCTTGCTTTCCACCTCTTTGATGCCTTTCTCGGAGAACCTGGTATCCTCCCACGGTGGCGAGTTGCTCATCAGGTACCACCGTACCCGATCGGCGCCCCACCTGCGGATCACCACAAAGGGATCCACAGCGTTTCCCCTGGTCTTGGACATCTTTTCGCCCTTCTCATCCAGCACAAGGCCACCCACCACACAGTTCTTGAAGCACACCTCATCCATTACCAGTGCCGCAATGGTATGAAGCGTATAAAACCACCCTCGGGTCTGGTCTACGCCTTCAGAGATAAAGTCTGCCGGAAAGCTGCGCTCAAAGGCATCCTTGTTCTCGAAAGGATAGTGCCACTGCGCAAACGGCATGGCTCCCGAGTCAAACCATACATCGATCGTTTCAGGCACCCGGCGCATGGTACCACCGTCCGGCGCCGGCCACGTCAGCTTATCCACGAACGGACGATGCAGATTCAGATCTTCATCCCGTTCAGGAAGCTGGGAACCGCACCTGGCGCGCAGTTCTCCAATGGAGCCAATGGCTTCAACACATGACGCGTCCTTGTCTGATACCCAGACCGGTAGTGGCGTACCCCAAAAACGACGCCGGCCGAGGGCCCAGTCGACATTGTTTTCCAGCCACCTTCCGAACCGGCCAGCTCCGATTGTACCAGGCTGCCACACAATAGCCTTATTGAGTGCCACAAGCCGGTCCCTGATGGCTGTTGTCCGGATGAACCAGCTCTTGACAGGGTAGCTCATCAACGGCGTCCCCTTGCGCCAGTCATGCGGATAGTTGTGCACAAGTGTTTCCTGCCGGTACATCAGGCCGCGTGCACGCAGGTCGCGCACCAGCAGCTTGTCCGCATCCTTGAACCAGAGCCCGCCCGCAACAGGCACATCTGGTGCGAAGCACCCGTCTGCTCCGACAGGGTTCAGTACGGGAAGCCCCTCGGACTGCCCCGTGGCATAGTCATCCGCCCCAAAGGCTGGCGCGATATGCACGATACCCGTTCCGTCACTCGTCGACACGAACGACGCTGGCACGACGCGCCACGCGTCATAACCCTGTTGCTCGAAGTGCCTGAACACCGGCGTGTACCGGGCGCCCACCAGGTCCCGCCCCTTCATCGTCGCAACAACCTCGTATTCGTCCTTCAGCACTTCCAGCCGGGCAGCCGCCAGCATGATGCACTTGTCCGCATGCCGGGCCACGCGCACTTTTGCATACTCGATGTTCGGCCCGACCGCGAGTGCCGCATTGGATACCAGTGTCCACGGCGTCGTGGTCCAAGCCAGAAAGTAAGTGTCAGCCTCCTGATCAGAGGCAAACAGAACGTATACACTCGGGTCCTGCACTTCCTTGTAGCCCAGACTCACCTCATGTGAACTCAGCACCGTGCCTGACCCAGGGCTGTACCACTGGACTTTATGACCCTGATAGAGCAGGCCCTTTTCAAAAATCTGCTTGACGAGCCACCAGACACTTTCAATGTAGCTGTTCTCAAAGGTGATGTACGGGCGGTCAAGATCTACCCAGTATCCCATCAGGCGCGTCAGCTCATCCCACTCCTGCTTATACGCGAGCACGCTCTGCCGGCACGCCGCATTGAACCGTTCTATGCCGTAAGCCAGGACATCCCCGCGGCCATCAAGGCCAAGATTCTTTTCGACCTCGATCTCTACTGGCAGGCCGTGCGTATCCCATCCGGCTTTGCGCTCCACACGACAGCCTTTCATGGTGTGGTACCGGCAGAAGACATCCTTGATAGTGCGCGCCAGGACGTGGTGGATTCCCGGACGGCCATTGGCTGTTGGCGGACCTTCATAGAAGGTGTACGTCCGCGTGGGGTCCCGCTGACTTATGCTTTTGGCGAAGATATCGTGCTCAGTCCACCAGGCGAGCACCTCGCCCTCCATCACAGCTGGTGCTTTGCGCTGGATCTCCTCAAATCGCGGCATTGGCAGCAGCCAGAAAAGAGAACATATGTGTACAAAATATTGCGGCCGATGTTCAACAGCCGACGCTCAGGACCACTCTACATCGAGCGCCCGGTCATACACTGTGTCCCAAGGCTTCCACGACGCCCGACATAATGGCTGTAAGCTTCGGCTCTGCCTCGTCTGCTGCGGCCAGGACCAGCGCAAGCGTGACTTCTTCCAGCGCATCCGGGAAACACTCATCGGTGATCACACCAATTGCCATGACGCGAAGGCCCATATGGCGGGCGACTATGACCTCGGGAACGGTGCTCATCCCTACCACATCGGCCCCAATTCCTCGCAAGAAGCGGTATTCGGCCCTTGTTTCCAGACACGGGCCAACTACTGCCACGTACACACCACGCTCAAGGCGAATGCCCCTCTTCATGGCGACCCGCATGGCCGTCTTTGCAAGCGCCTCGTCGTACGGTGCACTCATGTCGGGAAACCGCGGCCCCCAGGCATCGACATTGGGGCCTATTAGCGGGTTGTCGCCCTGCAGGTTGATATGATCGGTCAGCAGCATCAGATCACCACGGCGAAAGAGCGGATTCATGCCCCCGCAGGCCGTGGAAATGCAGAGGAACCCGATACCAAGGGTCGCTAGAACGCGTACTGGAAAGGTTGCCTCACGCGCACTGTAACCTTCATACACATGCATACGCCCCTGCATAGCTGCGACGGGAACGCCGCGAAGCGTTCCAAAAAGAAGGCGCCCATGGTGCGATTCCACGGTGGATACGGGAAAATGCGGCAGATCGCCGTACTCAATCTTCTCTGAGACCTCAATCTCTTCGGCAAGGCGCCCGAGTCCCGTACCCAAGATGAGCCCCACCTTTGGCTGCTCGGAGACCGTCTTGCGTATGGCGGCGACAGCCTCTTCGACTCTCGCCAGC
This sequence comes from Rhodothermales bacterium, assembly GCA_012271185.1. Lineage (GTDB taxonomy): Bacteria > Bacteroidota > Rhodothermia > Rhodothermales > Bin80 > JAAXGV01. The sequence goes on along the minus strand of JAAXGV010000149.1, from coordinate 4,493 downwards.
TGGGTAGCGGCATCGGGGCAGTTTACACTCACAGGCACTGACTGGCGTGTGTCTTGGTCAAACTTGATGTGACAGCCGTTTTCACTGGTACCCCTATCTACCAATGCAGTCAGTGAAAGCGCTGCAATGTTGCCATGTTCCGCAGCATGAAACACCACGGCGCTGGCCGCCATGAATCAGGCAGGGCGTGAGGCATGGCTTCGATGCACATCTGCAACAAGAGCTGATCCCCGTCAGCACGAACGTGGCGACCAAGGGATACTAACCGCCACGCGGTCCAAATATGGCAGAGCCCACCCTGATATGTGTTGCTCCTTCTTCAATGGCCACCTCGAAGTCATTGCTCATCCCCATCGACAACATCATCATGCCAGGCATTGAGGCGGCATCAAACAGGCGGCGCATCTCCCGAAACTGCGGGCGCACCTTCTCCGGATCTGCTGCCGGTGCCGCAAGGGTCATAAGGCCCTTTATCCGCAAATGATCCCGTGATGTCAGCGCCTCCAGCACGTCGTGAGCGTCAGCTGGCTCAACGCCGGACTTGGTGGCCTCCCCGGAAATATTCACTTGTACCAGACATGGCAATATCCGCCCTTCCTCCTGGGCACGCCGTTCCAAAGCATCGGCCAGACGCAGGCTGTCCAGCGCATGAAACATGAACGCGCGCTGCACTACAATGCGTGCCTTATTCCGCTGCAGGTGGCCGATCATATGCCAGCGGCACGCATCGGGCGGCGTGGCGGCAGCTTTGGCGGCAAGCTCCTGGGCCCTGTTCTCGCCCAGATCCCGGAGGCCGGCTTCCAAGGCTGCGGCGACCGTTTCCAGAGGAAACGTCTTGGTGACACCTATCAGCGTGACTTCACCGGGCTGCCGCCCTGCCTGCTGACAGGCCTGCGCCATTCGCTCGTGGAGCGTCTCCAGCCTGCCTGCAATGGCGACAACGTCCTCCTCCCTGGCATCCGGTAGTGACATTCCAAAAAAGGTGTCTCTGCTGCCCCACGAGCGTCTCTGTAAACTTGCGGCAGGGGCTGTGCTCAATAACCAGAACCGTTGCTGTTCACGCTGCCTACAGCACAAAGACCGAACAGTGCATCCGGTCCGTGGATACACGACACTAAAACGAGTGTTCCAGTGGGCTGCTACACCTCAGCGCGCAGCACTTCCAGGGGAGGCCGTGCGTAGATACCGCGGCTGTTGAGCAATCCAATGCCGACCGTTAAGCCCGTAAGAGCAACCACCGCGATGATAATGGAAACTTCAGGTACGGTGAAAACGATATCAAACTGAAACCCCGTAAGAATCCAGGCTGCCACCATTGCCAGTCCTAATCCAGTGACGGTTGCCAGAAGACCCAGGCATAGGTACTCCACGCACATTACCGTGTAGACCTGCCGCTTGGAGGCCCCCAGTGTCTTGAGAAGTACGGTCTGCTCCAAGCGCGCCTGGCGACTCACCATGACAGCTCCGGCCAGCACCATGACACCCGCTGCAACACAGAAGAGGGACATGAACCGGGTCATGTAGCTGATTCGCCTGAATACCTCCTGCACAATACCCAGCACGAACGGCAGGTAGATCACGCTAATGTCAGGGTACTGCTCCCTGATGATATCATGCACTGCAGACAGCGACTGTGTATCGTCAGACGTAAGCAGGAAAGTGCGCGTGTGCGGCAGGGATTCCATGATCCCCCTGGGAAAAATGATGAGCCGGGGGCCGCGCATGTTCAGCGCAGTGTTTGATGAAATGCTTGAAAAGATGCTGCCCACGACCGTCACGACCCGGGCTCCATAAACATCAAACACCACAGTATCCCCGACAGTAACATCGAAGACCTCCTGCGCATAGTATCTGCTGAGCGCTACCGGCACTGCTGTCAGAGAGTCATGCCATGCATGTACAAAAGTGCCCTCCAAGACCTGCAGGGTATCCATGCCCCGGGTAACAAAGGTGGCCATGTGCGGCCGATTGTATGCGGAAAGCCGCTCCTCCGTCAGAGAATCGGGGGCAGGATGCTTAGGTATGGTGTCAACAATCACAGTAAGCATGGCCACCTCTCCCTGTATATCCAAGTCGTACGCTGCGATGATGCTCCGAAAACCCTCGAGGTCTTCAGACGATACCGCCGGCACAACCAGGTCTGGGACGCTCTCTTCCAGCTGGCTCAGGGACGACACCCGCTCCGTCACTGCGCTCTCGACCAGCACCAGGGTCATGATCATCACAGTACCCAGGCCCAGCGCTACGACCATGAGCAGCGTCTGGTTGTCAGGCCGATGCATATTTGAAAGGCCCTGCCGCCAGGCGTAGTTTCGCACACGCGGCGCTATCGTGCGCATCAGCTTTATGAAAGCCGACGCTGTCAGCCCCAGGAGACCAAAGATCACACCGATGGCAACGACATAGAGTACTGTCGCGACAACCCTGCCCGTTTGCATAAAGGCGCAGATCCCGATGCCGAGCCCTATCAGCGCGTACACGCCAAGGCGGGACTTGCGCAAGCGCCGGCGCCCATAGGCCGATCTCAATGCCGCCAGCGGAGAAACATTGCGTAGCCCGGACAGCGGCAGGAGCGCAAAGACCAGCGTCGCGCCGACACCAAGACCGAACCCTGCAAGCAACCCCGCAGGGGACACATGATAGTTGATATCAACCGGGATCAGGTCTGCGATGCCCAGCGGCAGCAGTACCTGACCCAGGGTTCCCACCACGCAGGCGGCAGCGCCGACGATGACACCGAGCCCTGCAGCCTGGGCAAGGTAGATGCTCGCCACACGACCTGACGAAGCGCCCAGGCAACGCAACACCGCCACGGTGTCATGCCGCTCCTTGAGGTGCACCTGCAGTACACTGCCTACCCCCAGCCCGCCCAGGATCAGTGCAAAAAATCCCACCAGACCCAGAAATCTCTCCAAAAGGCCCAGTGCTGTATCCCAGGCCTCTTTTTCATCCTCTTCGGTTCGTACAGTCACCTGGAACGAGTCTTGTATTGCTGTCTGCAGCGCTACGAGATCAATGTCACGCTCAAACCTGAAGAACACTTCATATGAGGCTACGCTGCTCTGCAGCGAGTCGAGCTCCGCCAGCGACATGTATACCGGCGGCCGGAACATCATATCAAATACGCTCTCGATCCGCGATCCAATCAGTATGCCAGCCACTTCAAAGGTGCGCCCTCGGATTATCACCGAATCCCCGGGTTCTACAGGGGCGTCCGACAGCGCACCCCGCGCCACCAGCACACCGCGCCCTTCACGCATGGCCAGCTCAGCGCCGGGAGGGCTTATCACAAGCTCACCATAAAGCGGGAACTGTGTCTCCATTGCCCGCACTCGGACCACCCCGCCCGCTTTCTGTCCGGAAAACCGGGCTTGTGCCAAAAACGACACCCGACGCGCCTGCACACCGCCCACAGAATCGATCAGTGACTCCAGCTCCGGCCAGAAAGGCTTGGTGCTCTTAATGACCAGATTCCCGCCCAGAAGTGATGCCGCGTCCTCATCAATAGTGCGCTCCAGACTATACCCTAGAGACAGGATTGCAACCAGCGCCGAGACTCCTACCACCATGGCTGACAGGAAGAGCAGCAACCGTTTGCGACCGCCCTTGCTGTCGCGCCAGGCCATCTGCCATGTCCACTTCTCAAACACTGTGCTGCCCTGTGGCGGAAGTACTGCGATCAGAGATTATTTCGCCGCCCCTGAGCTCCAGAACTCTGTCTGCACATGCCGCCAGGTCCACGTCGTGCGTGACAATGATCAGCGTAGTCCCCGCACTGCGGTTCAGGTTCAAGAGCAGATGCTCAATGGTGGTGCTGGTGTCCGCATCCAGGTTGCCCGTAGGCTCATCAGCAAAGAGAATCCTGGGATTGTTGATGAACGCACGGGCCAGGCCTACACGCTGCTGTTCGCCACCGCTCAGCTGCACCGGATAATGGTGCTGACGGTCTCCCAGGCCTACGGCACCCAGAAGCGCATCTGCTCGCAAGCGGGCTTCCCGGTCATGACGCAGCTCCGCTGGCACCATCACATTCTCCAAGGCCGTCAGTGTAGGTATCAGCTTGAAGGTTTGAAAGACAAAGCCTACCAGCTCGTTGCGCAGCGCTGCACGGGCGTTTTCTGAAAGATCATTCAGGTTATTTCCGCCCAGACAGACTAAGCCGCTCGTTGGTGCGTCCAGCCCGGCACAAAGGCCCAGGAGCGTAGTTTTACCGCTCCCCGAGGGTCCTACGATGGCAACAGTTTCCCTCTCTCTGACTTCAAACGACACGCCTTTCAGGACGGTAAGTGATCGGGACCCGCTTTTGAACGTCTTTGTGAGCCGATCAACTCGCAGGAATACAGACTCTGGCATAATCTTGGTTTTCATCACCTGTAATATAATGCGGACAGTCTGAACCAGTGCCTGTTTCAGTCAAGTCCCAATCGTGTTGTAAATTGGTACTTAAGGAAGGTCTGAATTAGCACTTATTTCTGCGCTGGGATGGAATGCGC
>JAAXGV010000086.1 GCA_012271185.1 Rhodothermales bacterium | reverse complement strand
CCCCCCCCCCCCCCCCCCGCTGAAGCCGGATTCGCGTGCAGTCCATACTAAGCTGCAATGGTGCGGGTCAAAAGCATCCAGCCGTGCTCACACATCAGTGGGTATTTTCGTGGCGGCCGGCTGGTCAGGCCTTGCGGCCTGATGCAGAGATCAGGCCGAGAACGGCACCTGCAAACAGTGCAACGGACCGTGTCTCATAGCGCCCGCAATGCCTGCCAAGTGCCGATACTTCTCCGGGCTATTTGCTTTCATGGTCTCTGGACGGACGCCGGCGCCTCTTTGTCTCCTCAAGATGATCCCTGCGGTTGTTGTCGCCTGTCGGTCTGCATGCGTGAATACGGTGTTCTGTGTCAGCGGCTGCAGGTACGCACTGATCGTGTCAAAGCTGCAAGAGGAGGCATGGGTATACGCTATCCTGCTACCCGGCCTCTCCGTGTGGAGCAAGGGCCTTGACCGCTGGCAGATGGCGCCTCCGGTCTGCTGTGGGGAAGGCGGTTTCCCGGAAACGACCCTGCCGTGCTTCCGGGTCGGTACCCCGCTGAGGCATGGCGCGAAGCTGAGTATCACCGGCCGGCCCGCAGCGCGTGTCCGGAGGTGTCACGGCTGACAGGCAATTCACAAAGCTGTACTTTTGAGGTAACCAGCGGATTCCCGTTCCAGCCATGGCAGAGCTGAAGACACAGAAAAACGAGGGTGACGTTCTCGATTTTATCAATAGCGTTGAAGATCCCGTGCGACGGGCAGACTGCCTGGCGCTGGTGGAACTCATGCAGAGCATTGTGCAGGAGCCGCCGGCCATGTGGGGATCCAGCATCGTGGGGTTCGGCTCTTATCGTTACCAGTACGCTTCCGGCCGCGGAGGGGACTGGTTTCTGGTGGGGTTCTCGCCCCGTAAGCGGGCCCTGACTCTGTATCTCATGGGAGGCCTTGCGGAGCTGCAGCCGATACTGAAACGCTTGGGCAGGCATTCCTGCGGCAAGGGATGCCTCTATCTGAAGCGTCTCAGCGACCATGATCCCGCCGTCGTACGAAGGCTCATTGAGGCCTCAGTCGCCCGGCTTGCGCCGCAGCGCAGCTGACTGTTACTCTTGTGGCATCGCCCTGCGCAACCTGCTCATCCGCTTCTTGTGCGCGACCAGCCCCGGCTGCCTGAGCAGCGTGTTTTTCAGCGCAGCGTTTGCGTCGTCCACGCGAAAGGTTACCTCCCCTCCAACAGCTGTGGCCACGACGGTGCCTTGCCGATACAGTATCCGGTTTGATGACAGGGCGGGAATGCGCGGTCCCGGTGTCAGGATACCCTCCAGGTTGACCGGATCTGCGGCGCTGACCGCGATGGGTTCAGCAGCGATGCCCTTGTTCCGGCCTGTCGTACGCAAAAGACCTACAGCCTCCGGCAGCCCGAAATGCTCCCCGGGTACGCCCGCAATAAAACGTCCTCCGTGGATTTCACCGCGGGCCTCCAGCCGCCAATAGGCGCGCACCAGGTCGCGCCACGGAGGAAGGTCCGTTTCTCTGGCAAGGATACGGCGACAGACGATACCGTAGCGCCGCAGCAGAATGCGGGCCACCTGCGCTGTCGTATCGTCGTCTGGTGACTGATACGACGGCACAAGCGACCAGCGTCCAAGCGCCTCCATCCCTATAGGCGCCTTGCGATGCCCGCGCCGCCTCGTGTCAACGGGAGCAAGAAGCAGACGCAAGCCGGCGAAACCGTCACTGGTGACAAGCCCTCTGCTGACCAGCTCGGCCAGGGCCGACTCAACCTGCGTTGGCAAAAGCTTGGTCTGTGTGCGGATCATGCCCATGAACGTGGCTCCACGTCCGGTCAGGACCTCCAGAACCTTTGCCGCATTGTTCGACAGCCCTGTGCTCCCGGGAGTGCTCACATACAGGGGAGCGTGCTCCCGCAGAAACAACGCGATTGGCGTTGAACGCACCGCAGCCGTTGTACCCTTGCCAAGAGCCCGCCTGCACCAGCCGATGCGGCCTGTGAAGCATAGCGTATCCAGCATCGCCGGTTCAAAGTCATCGACACGCAGTGCAAGAATATCGGACTCCCATGCCGATGCGGCCGTCCCGAAGCCATCCAGCTGCCTTATGACGCCGTGGAGTCCTTCCAGGCCAGACACCCGGTATCCCGGCGCGACATGCTGCCAAGCCAGCAGGAAACGCATGTACTGCACGACAGGAACCGGCCGTACCTCCTCGCGACGACGTGCGATTGTCTGGCGATGTATGCGTGCCAGAAGTCGCCTGTGACACCACATTTCTCCGGAGGCTTCGCCAGCAAAGTGTCCGCGCAGAATGTCGCCACTGGATTCCAGCGCTGCCAGCGCACGTGTCACAACCGGATCCGGCAAACCCATCACCCCGGCCACCGTGGCAGCTTTCACGGGTCCGCTCCATTCCATATAACCCTGAATCAGTGCCTGTGCAGCTGCCGCCCGAGTGACTCCGGAAGCAAGAGGAGACAGTGCCGGCTCCAGCGCCATCTCCCACAGTGCTGCTGCTTCGTGTAGCCGTTCAGCCGGAATCCAGATTCCCTGCCCGGTGGTTTTGATGGTCCCGCGCGTGGCACGACCCTGCGCTGCCAGCGCAGAAAAATATCCTGCCCACTTGCCATCCTCTGGTACAGGCAACCACCCGGTTGTCAGCAGCACGTCGTGGAGCTCGTCCGCATCACGCGGCGAAGGGCGAGCTTCCTCACATACACACGCTATGACCTCCGCATCCGGGACACCCTGGCTGGCCATCGGCGCAAATGCCCGGCGGCGCTGCGCTGCCTGGGAGCGTCGCTCCTCCAGCGGCGCATCATCCAGGAAGGCATACGGACGTGCTGAAAGGATCTCGTGACACAATGGTGAGGGCGTGCTGCTGTCGCAGGTGGCAAACGTCATGGAGCCCTGCTGCAAGCCGGCCAGAATTGTGCGTAGCCGGTCGTAATCCATGGCAATCCGGAGACAGTCGTAGAGTGTCTGGTCCACGAGCGGATGATGGGGCACCGCACGATCCCCTCCAATATTCTCCAGGCACGCTGCAGCATCCGGAAAAATGGATACCAGAATGTCTTCAGCCTGCATACGCTGAAGCGGAGGCGGGACCTTACGCCCGCCACGGCGACGTGGCACCGCCAAAGCGATGTTGAGGTTCCAGCGCCAGCGCGTGTGAAACATTGGCGCATCCAGGACAGCCTGGACAAGAATGTTCTGTAAGGTCTTTGGCGTCAGATAATCCAGGATCTCCTCCAAGGGGAAAGAGTGCTGCGGTCCCAGCGAAAGCAGTATCGCGTCCTCGGTAGCTGCCGCCTGGAGCTCAAAGTTGAACTTCCTGCAGAACCGCTTCCGCAGTGCAAGTCCCCAGGCTCTGTTGACCCGGGCCCCAAAAGGCGCGTGCAGTATCAGCTGCATCCCGCCCGAGTCATCAAAGAAACGCTCCACAACGACCGTTTGCTGAGTCGGCAGTGTCCCGAGCACGGCAGCAGACTGATACAGATACTCCGCGAGCTGCACTGCGGCAGGTCCGGCCAGGTGGTAGCGCTTCTTCAGCCATGCAGCAGCCCCTGGCCGGTTTTCCATGTGCGGCAAAGCCTCGCTTCGCAGCCTCGACACCGCAGCCGACAGCACATCGCTGCGCTGGGGTGCCTCGCCAAACCAGAACGGGATGTTCGGAGGTGCACCCATGGCATCCTCGACGCGGACAGCACTCGATCCAATGCGCCGGATACGCCAGGACGTGTTGCCCAGCTGGAAGATGTCACCCGCAATGCTTTCGGCAGCAAAGTCTTCATTGACCGTGCCTACAAAGGTGTCCTCCGGCTCGAGTACAACACGAAAATCCGCGTTGTCGGGGATAGCGCCGCCTGAGGTGAGCGCCGTCAGGCGTGCGCCCTTGCGTCCCCTGATCCGGTGATTGACACCATCGTGGTGAACCAGTGCGCCGCGTCGCCCGCGCTCGGTGACAAAGCCATGCGCCAGCATCCGGACAACTTCGTCAAAGGATTCCTGTGTCAGGTTCCGGTACGGATAGGCCCGCCGGACCAGTCCAAACAATGCCGCTTCCGTCCACGGTTCCGCTGCGACCTCTGCCACAATTTGCTGCGCCAGGACATCCAGTGGCTGTTCCTGTGGCGTGACCTCTTCCAGCTCGTTACTATGCAGTGCATCCATCAGTGCCACGCATTCCAAGAGGTCATCGCGTGTCGTTGGAAACAGCCGTCCTTTGCTGACGCCTCCCACATGATGTCCTGCCCGCCCGGTGCGTTGCAAAAAGGTGGAAACAGAGCGGGGGGAACCGATCAGGCACACCAGGTCTACTGCCCCGATATCAATGCCCAGCTCCAGCGAGGAAGTAGCGATGAGAATCTTCAGCTCCCCTCTCCGTAGGCGTTGTTCGGCCTCTTCCCGTGTCGGCCGTGACAGGCTCCCGTGGTGTGTTCCCACCAGATCTGGCCCCAGACGTTCTGCCACATGGCGCGCGATCCGCTCGGCCAGGCGGCGGCTGTTGACAAAGACCAGTGTCGTCCGGTGTTCTTGCGCCAGTGTGATCAAACGGTCGTAGACTTCATCCCACACTTCATGCGCCATCACCGCATCCAAGGGTGATTTTGGCACTTCCAACGCTATGTCCATCGCCCGCTGGTGACCCAGATCAACCAGTGCGCAGGACTCAGCCACTGTGCCGACAAGAAAGCGTGCGACGGTACTTAGGGGTCGCTGGGTAGCCGACAGCCCGATCCGCTGGACGGGGTTCCGGGCTACATGTCCAAGCCGCTCCAACGTCAGTGTCAGGTGCGCGCCGCGGCGTGATGGAAGGACCGCGTGAATCTCGTCAACGATGACTGTGTTGACAGTATGGAGAATGGCCCGACTTTTCGCGGCTGTCAGCATCAGGTACAGCGACTCTGGCGTTGTTACCAAGATGTGAGGCGGACGCCGCGTCATGGCCGTACGCTGCGAAGCGCTGGTGTCGCCGGTACGTATACCTGTGGTGATGCGGGGCGGGGCGAGCGCTGCTTTCTCTGCCGCAGCACGAATGCCGTCCAGCGGCTTCTCCAGGTTCAGGTGCACATCCGTGCTGAGCGCCTTGAGCGGCGACACGTAGACCACGTAAGTCTCATCTGGCAGTGGTCCATCTTTCCGTGTGCGTCTGTACAGCGCATCCAGTGCCACCATGAAGGCCGCAAGTGTCTTTCCCGAGCCCGTTGGTGCCGCCGCCAGAACGTGCTGCCCGCCCTGGATAAGCGGCCAGGCCTGTGCCTGCACCGCTGTTGGGCCAGGAAAAGCTTCCTCAAACCACGTGGCTACAACCGGGTGGAATCCATTGGGGGCCATCACGCGCTATATGCAGTCATCAAAGAGCGACAGCTGATCGCCTGCCAGCCTTCGGAACTGGTCCGTTGACAGCGGAGGCATCCCCCGGTCCAGGCCGTGCAGGCGGCACATTGTCCTGAAAAGCCTGGACAGGGCTTCCGCCCAGACCCCTTCGCCACGCATGCGCCTCCCAAATGCACTGTCCGTGAGCTTTCCTGCGTGCAGCTCCTGAAGGCGACGCAGAACTTTGTCTTTGCGTTCGGGAAAGGCATCGCTGAGCCAGTGGACGAAAAGAGGAGCTACCGGTCCAGGCAGGCGCAGGACCACGTAGGCAGCCCTGCGTGCGCCATGTCTTGTGGCAGTTTTGAGTATGGCCGGCACTTCCTCGTCAGTCAACCCAGGGACAATAGGCGCCACCATAACACCTACCGGTACGCCGGCGTCGGAAAGGGTCTTCACCGCGTCAAGGCGGCGCTGTGGTGTTGCTGTGCGCGGCTCCATGATGCGTGTCACCGCAGGGCGGAGCGAGGTGACTGTGATCATGACGCTAACGAGGTTGCGCCCTGCCAGTGCCGTGAGAAGATCAAGATCACGCGTGATCAGATGATTCTTGGTTATGATGGACACCGGGTTGCGGTGGCGCAGGAACACTTCCAGACAGCCGCGTGCAAGCTTCAACCGCCGCTCTGCCGGCTGGTACGGATCTGTATTGCCCGACAGGCAGACAACCTGGGGTTTCCACGATGCCTTCTGAAATGCCTGTGACAACAGCTGCGGAGCATCGCGCTTGACAAGGATTTTTGTTTCAAAGTCGAGCCCCGCAGACCATCCAAGATATTCATGGCTGGGCCGTGCGTAACAGTATATGCACCCGTGCTCGCATCCCCGGTACGGGTTCACGCTGAACGCGAACGGCACATCCGGAGAGTTATTTCCGGAGAAGATGGTCCTGGAGGTGTCTTCATAGAACGTTGTTGGCACCTGCCGAAGCTCGTCAGCCGACAGTTCATACGGATCCAGCACCACCGTAATCGGCTTAAACCGGTTCGGTGTGTTGAAGGCTGCGGCCCGCCCCTTGCGTCGGGGCATAAGCGGTATTGTCATGGCAGGGCCTTGTTTCGCCCGTATTGGCGCGCGGCATCCTGAGCGCTGTATGCAGGACATGCTGTGCCATCACATATTGTGAGAACAGCCCTTGCATCGACGGGTTGCCTACGATTGGCCTGCACAGGCGATCATGATTGTCTTCACGCTCCGGTCGCAGGTGACAAAGCATCAAGGACAGCCGCAGGTTGCCGTCGCCGGATCGGTCCTTACCCTAGCTGTGCGAGCACCAGTGTGGTGCACGCATCCAAGTCCGGTTTCACCATTCACAGCATCGGAAAGCGATCCGCCAAGCACCAGCCGGTGTGTACTGTACAACCCGGTTTCGTACGTATGCTCCTGCAAAAGGATCATTGCGGCCTGCAAGCTGGAGTGTCTGCAGGCCGTGCAAACGATGGGGCGCTGCTGTAGTCGTTAAGCGGCACAGAGTCTGCGGCCAGACTCTGCGCCGTCAGGCTGCCCAAGCAGGTGGTGCTGGTCGACTAGTGTGGCAGCGCGCTGTCCCAGCATGTTAAGCACTTCCAGCCTGACGGTGCCCGGTGCTGCGGTACTCCCTGGGATTGGGCGGAAACATTGGCTGTGCATTTTTTCGGCGGCCTTTCGGTCAATGCTCGGACGTGGCGGCGGTGCTTGGCGGATCGCCTTCTGACCAATTCGTCATTCCTCGAACGCTCTTCACCTCGTTCCGAGACTGTTTCCTCTCGTAAAGCCTGCCCCGGTCGGCGGGAGACCACCTTCGACCCCGCGTTCCCGTGGGTGCAGGCTCCTCGCTTCCCTATGGTCATGGGGGAACCCGATTCCCGTCGTTGGGGGTTCCATGGACAGACTGAAGACCCATCCGGGGGAGCAACTTCGCTGTGACCAGAAGTCCGAAACCACACCGTACAACAATTGAGTCGGTCAAAATCCGCGGGTTTCGTTCGTTGGCCGACGTGGATCTCGCTGGATTGGGACCAGCGGTCGTTCTCATCGGCGCAAACGGTTCGGGGAAGTCAAACCTGATTCGATTCTTTGAGATGCTGAGCTGGATGCTCCGCGCCCGCCGGCTCGGCGAGTTCGTGGAGCGGCAAGGAGGCGCTGACGATCAGCTCTTCGGCGGGCGGTCAACCAGAGCGATCATCGAAGCTGAGATTCGTCTGCGCACGAGCCAAGGTCGAAATGACTATTCGTTCGCGCTCACTCATGCGCATCCAGATCGCTTCTTCTTCACCAGAGAAGCGTTCCGGTTCAGTCAAGAGGGGCGTCAGGAGACGGCGCCGTGGCAATATCTGGGGAGTGGTCACCGAGAGGCAGCGATTACGGAAGCGGCGGAGACTCCAGAGGACTACCCTGTTAACCCCACAACGGCCCGTGTCATCGTCAGTCTGCTACGAAGCTGTGCTATTTATCAGTTCCACGACACATCAGATACTTCGACCTTCAAGAGGAAATGGGACGTAGACAGCAATAGCAGCGAACTCCGCAGCCACGGTGGTAATCTGGCCGCCGTCTTGTACCGTCTGGAGCATGAGGACTCGCGGCGCTATGAGTGGATTTGCCATCAGATCAGCAGAGTGTTGCCGACCTTCGACCGTTTCACCATCTCCGAGCGCTATGGCCAAGTGTTCTTGAATTGGAGAGCAAGGGGACAGGAGAAGACCTTCGGAGCCCACCTCACGTCCGACGGCTCGCTTCGGTTCTTCGCCCTAGCGACACTTCTCAACCTGCCTTCTGAGATGCTGCCGCAGGTGTTACTGCTCGACGAACCTGAGTTGGGCCTGCACCCGGCAGCTGTTTCCCTGGTCGGCGACATGATTCAGTCGCTTTCCGCAGAGCGCCAAGTTATCGTGGCAACGCAATCACCACTGTTGGTGGACGCCTTCGATATCGATGAGATCATTGCGCTGAACCTAAAGGAGGGGCGGACCGAGCCACAAATCCTGGACCGCAACAGGTACCGTGAGTGGCTGGACAAGTTTACTGCGGGCGAACTTTGGCAGAAGAACTTGCTGGGTGGCCATCCGTGATTCGACTTGCAGTTGTTGTCGAAGGGCAAACGGAGAAGGAATTTGTCAGAAGAGTTCTCTCAGGACACTTGGAAGGGATGGGCATCACGACGACGCCGATTTTGCCTGGACGTGGTCGCGGTGCCCGAGGCGGGAATGTTAGCGTCGATAGTATCGCACGGGAAATGGCCCGGCTCTACTGGAGTTTTGACATTGTAACGTCGCTCGTAGATTACTACGGTTTTCGCGGCAAGGGTGCAAGGACGGTCGAAGAGCTGGAGGAGTGTCTGACAGAACAGACACGCCACCGAATCTCCCACAGCTGGGATTCGCGAAAGGTCCTCCCATAAGTCCAACGGCATGAGTTCGAAGGTCTTCTGTTTTCGGACGTAAGCGCTTTCTCGATATTGCCAGATGTGCCGACGAATCTGCAGGCTTCATTAAGCGAGATCCGTTTCGAGTTTCCGACTCCTGAAGATATCAACGACAACCAGAATACGGCCCCCAGCAGGCGTATCCTTAGACTGATGCCCAGGTACCGGAAGATCGCTGGTGCGTCAGTTGTGGCTGAGAAGATAGGACTCGACGTGATCCGCGCTGAGTGTCCTCGATTCAACCTTTGGGTGACACAGCTGGAATCATTGGGAGCCTCTGAACCGCTGCTGTAGCTTGGAGCCTTCGCTTGCATAACGCTGGTGCTTCAGGGCGGTTCGTATAGGTATCAGCGCGGACGGTCGGGAAGCACGGTTGATCGCTTCGCCAAGTCAGTGCCGCAACTTCCTGTGTTGTCAGTAACAACCCTCTTGACCCCAACAGCTTCGACGCAGGCCTGAGTTCCCTCAAAGTCCGCGTGATTGGATAGCGCAACGCGGTATGCTCGGTCGGAAAACTGAAGGATAGCGAATGGGCGGTACCGATACGCACTGCATGTGGTGCTTGCCCTCCCCTATCAACTCGTTGCTGAAAATGCCTCCCTTTGAATAGGGGCGGACATATGCATGTCCGTTCAAGGTATCCGTGGAAGAAATGGGCTGGCCAGGGGTGTCGTGGAGCGAGAAATGCAGGTGTTTCCGGAACCTGGCGCGCTGCAGGGCTTGTGCCCGCTATGCTTTAACGTGTTCACTGAGCAGCGCCATCCATTTTTTTCGCACAGCGCTTTCGCTGAAGTGCTGTTCGTAGCGTGTTCGGGCATCCTTGGATGCGGCGTGCCAGGTATCTGCATCCGACAGGCTGGTAATAGCCTCAGCAATCGTCTCCGGCGACTTTGGCGGCACAAACCGTGCTTCCATGTCTCCACGCACCATGTCCCTGATCCCGCTGTGGCGTGTGACAATGACCGGTGTAGCCGCGCTCAGCGCCTCGATGATTGAGATCGGCTGGGCTTCTTCACTGTAGTACGAAGGCAGCAGGAAGATGTCTGCTTCTCTGTGCAGCGCGTTGACCTTGTCGCGGTCCTGGACGGCGCCAACGTGCACCACTTCCCGGTCAAGAGCAAGTGCACTGACGCGGTCATGAAAAAGCAGACGGTCCTTCTCGGAGTTCCAGCGTCCGGCAAACGTGGCTGTCACTGGCACGCCGTTCACTCGCGCAAGGGCCATGGCCTCCAGCACATCAGGGTAGCCTTTGGACGCAATCATGTTGCTGAGGTAGAGCAGCTTCAGGGGGTCGCCGCTGCTTCGGGCCTGCTGCTTGAGGGTGATCTCGTATGGCGTGGCGCAGGCCTCAACAGTGTAGGGGATGACGGTGCGCTTTTCTGCCGGGACCCACTGCGCGACCTGGCTGGACAGATACTCGCTCAGGAAAACGAACCTGTTCACTGTGCGGGCCAAGCGCAGAGCAGACCGGGCCGTGAGCTTGTTCCGGAAGATGCGATCGAAGCCTCCTCTGTGTGCGATGGCAATGATGCTCTGGCCTGGCTGGAAGCACGGGAGCGTTGCCATCGTGTCGCGGGCGTGCCCGAGTGCAGTAGGCGATATGGATCCCCATAACACAGGTGCATCAGGCGCCGAGGCCAAAGAATGCCGGAGGTCGGGACGGAGCTGCAGGTAATGGCGCGAGGTTCGCAGCTGCGTAAGCAGCCCGGATGGCATAAGAGACTGATCCTTTACAGCGGTATTGACCGCTCTTACGTCAAAAGCTCCCTCCAGCATGCGGGCCAGCCGCTGGGTGGCCAGCGACTGCCCGTCAACAGGAGGCGGAAAGCGGCCTATGAAGTGAACAGCTGGGCGCATGGTCAGTGGGGAAAGAGTCGCGGATGGACCAAAGGCATTGCAAAATAATGGGAATTGTACGCGAAAGCCCCAAGAAATCACTTGGCTGGAGGCGCAGCGGTACAGGCTGGACCCGCGCCTGTGCCGCTGATTTGGAGCCAGCAGAGGCTGGCCCATGCACAGCTCCGTCCGCATCCACGACTGTGATGCCATGATCTGGCTTTGATGGCGCAGGAACAGGACAGCGCCGTGCTCCGAAGATCACCACGCGCGCAAGCATTGCAAACACGACGCATGAAACGGATTGGCCCCGGCACACATGAGCCTGTGCAGCACGGAGATAAGGCGCCGGAATTGAATATCTTCAGCCTGCCTGTTCTGCTCCGTACCCGTTATGAAGCGTGTCTTGCGACTCACCGGTATCCTGATTACAGGTGCCATCACTGCCCTTGTGATCCTGGGTCTTGTTTCTGACCAGATCACATACACATCCACGGTAGATGTGGCGGCGCCCGTAGAAGAGGTGTGGGCAACCTTCATGGACGGCCCTCGCATGGAGGAGTGGCTGCCAGGCTTTACCGCCTTGGAGGTGGTGGAAGGTGATGCCGGCACAGTCGGCAGTCTGCACCGGCTTTACTTTGACAATGGCAGTGTCCTGGATGAGCGCGTTACTGTGGTTGTGCCCGGTGAGCGGTACGCTTACGACATGGAAGCGGCGCTGTTTACCGGCAGCGTTGATGTCACATTTGCCTTGCACAATGATGGTACGCGCATTGTGAAGACTACTGTGATGCGGGGTGCCACGTTTCACTGGCGCGCTCTGCTGCCGGTATTCAAGCCTTTCATGCAGAACGAGCAGATGCGATCCCTCGACGTTCTGGCCAGCCTCGTTGAGGACGACCCTTCGGTGCCGGCTCGAGCAGTGGACCAGTAAGCCTTTCAAGGCTGCGCATTCTTTGAGTGGTAAAACGATTGTGATGATGGCAGGAAGTGAACCCGATGTTATGCTGCAGTACGGGCGTGCAGGTCTCCCGCTCAACACTCGCGGGCTGAACGCCACGATACTGCGTTCCCGATATACACCTGGTCTGGCAGATGAGCATGCGGCATTCAGGCGGGCCGTCCAGGCACCCATAGGAACACCCGAGTTGCGCGAGCTCGTTCACGCCGGAGAAACTGTCGCCATCGTGATTCCTGACATCACGCGCGCGCTTCCTGCTGACCGCCTGCTGCTGTGGGTGCTTGAAGAGCTGTCACATGTGCCCCGCCGCGACCTGTGCATCATCGTTGGCACCGGCACGCACCGCGCCAACACGCGGGAGGAGCTCTGTCGCATGGCAGGCCCCGAGGTCGTCAACACCATACGGATCATCAATCATGATGCCCGCGACAAATCAACGATGACCCTTGCAGGCCAAAGCCCTTTCGGGTACGATGTATGGTTCAACACAGAGTATGTGCGTGCTGACCGGCGCATCCTGATGGGATTTATTGAGCCCCACTTCATGGCGGGCTTCTCGGGCGGGTACAAGGCGGTGTTTCCGGGAATCACCAACATGGAGGCGATACTGGTATACCATGGGTACGACAACATAGCCCACCCACGCAGTACCTGGGGAGTTCTTGAAGGCAACCCTACGCAGGCCCATGTGCGCGCTGGCGGCTCGATGGTGCCGGTGGACTTTCTGATCAATGTCACACTCGACGACCGCCAGGCCATCACGCGCTTTTTCTGCGGCGACGTAATCGAGGCGCACGAAGCAGGATGCGCCTATTCGAGACAGTGCGCCATGGCCTGTGTTGAAGAGTCCTTTCCGATAGTGGTAACAACCAACAGCGGATATCCGCTTGATCTCAACCTCTACCAGAGTGTGAAAGGCATATGTGCTGCGGCTGCCATCACTGCCTGTGACGGCCTTATCATAGCTGCTGCCAGGTGCAACAACGGGTTTCCGGAGCATGGGGCATTCAGGCGGCAGCTGTTCCGGTATGCCACGCCAAGGGATGGCCGCAAAGCCATCAGGAAGCCCGGATTCTCCGAAGCGGATCAATGGCAGACCCAGAAGCTGTTTCAGGTCATGGAAACCTGCCGGATCCAGCTTTACAGTGAGCTTGATCCGGCGGAAGTCAAGCGGGCCCACATGGAGCCGGTGTTCTGTGTGCGGGCAGCGATAGATCAGGAACTGGAACGGATCGGCGACCCGCATGCACGCGTCGCGATCATGCCGGAGGGTCCCCTGACGATTCCTTGCCTTGCGTGACCGCAAGCGCTGATTGCCAGATACTGTAGCGGTGCTCATCACACTCCGCGAAAAGATTGCCTACAGTCTCGGGGACATGGCCTCGTCCATGTTCTGGAAGCTGTTCTCGCTGTTTGTGCTCTTTTTCTACACGGATGTTGTAGGGCTCAGCGCCGCAGCGGTGGGCACCCTGCTCCTCGCCACGCGCGTTTTTGATGCTTTCAACGATCCCGTGATCGGCGCCATGTGCGATCGCACACAGTCGCGCTGGGGCAAGTTCAGGCCTTACCTGCTTTTTGCCGCCTTCCCGTTTGCGATCGCGGGCGTGTTGACCTTTTCAACGCCGGACTTCGGCCTGACGGGCAGGCTCATCTATGCCTATGTCACATATACCGTCATGATGGTTGTCTATACCGCCATCAACGTGCCATACGCAGCGCTGATGGGTGTTATGACATCCATCCCAAGCGAGCGTACATCGCTGGCATCCTGGCGGTTTATCGGGGCCTACGCTGGAGGTGTCCTGGTCGCTGCGACGGCCAGCCCGCTGGTTGATCGCTTCACCAGGCATGCGGATGTCGCCACCGGGTATCAGATTACCGTGGCACTGTATGCGGTAATCGCCAGTATGCTTTTTCTGCTGACGTTTGCAGGCACCAAAGAAAGGCTGCAACCGCCTGTGATGAAGAAGTCCCGGCTTCGCGATGACCTCCGGGATCTCCTGACCAATGGTCCCTGGCTGCTCATGCTGGGTGCATGTGGCTCTGTGGTGCTTTGCAACACCATGCGTGATGCCGCGATTCTGTACTACTTCAAGTATTTCGTCGGAAGCCGTCCGGTATGGTTTTTAGGAGAGCTGTCTGTGAGCACGCTTTCGGCGGCCTTCATGACCATGCTGCTGTGTGCCAACATGATTGGTGTGATCCTCGTGACGCCTGTTGCAAACTGGTTGGGCAAAAAGCACTCGCTGATCGCTTCTGGAATTATCACAGCGGTACTGAGCGCCGGCTTCTTCTTTGTACCGCCATCACAGATAATCATAATATTCATCGTGAACATACTGATTGGCATAGCGGGTGGGATAGTGTTTCCGCTTGTATGGTCGATGTATGCCGACGTTGCGGACTATTCGGAGTGGCGTTCAGGGCGGCGGGCGACGGGGCTGACCTTTTCCTCGTCTTCAATGTCGCAGAAGATGGGCTGGACCATTGGCGGAGCTGCCACCGGGTGGATCCTTGCCTGGTTCGGGTTTGAGGCCAATATGGTGCAGACTGACACGGCGCTTTTGGGCATTCGCCTGCTGATCAGCGTGTTTGCAGCTGTTGGTGCACTGCTGTCGGTGGTGTTCCTGCACTTTTACCCGCTGGATGAACACCGCATGGCCACAATCAGTGCGGAACTGCAGCAAGCCCGCAGTGCGGCAGACTGAGGGATACAGCGCTTGGCGTGTCCGCAGATCGCCACCGCATACGGACTGTCTTTCAGGCCGAAACCATTGCTACGTCAAACAAGCGGCCTTTCGCTACTGTGACAGCTCCTCCCGTATCTGTTCCAGCATGAAATCGGCCACGAAGCGGTTGCCGGCCTCGTTCAGGTGTACGCCGTCCGATGTCAGGATACCCTGATACGCGTGGCTTGCGTTGTGTGTGGCCAGGTACTGCTCAAAAGCTGTGCGCAAGTCGCACAGTTCGGCACCCGCAGCTTGCGCAACGCTCCGGGTGATGTCCGCATACTCCATGAGACGCTGGTTGACGGGTGCCTTGCTGCCTGGATCTTCTCCAATCACACTGGGTGTGCACAGCCAGACGAATGCGCCACGACCCTGAATGGTTTGAACCAGGTCAGCGAGCCCTTCCGCGTAAGCATCGGGCTCCGTACCGGTCACATGATCAAACTCGAAGTGGTGCCACACATCGTTGATGCCGATGTAGATCACGACGTGCGTAGGGTCATGCACGAGCACGTCTCGCTCCAGACGTTCCTGCAGGTCCGGAACCTTGTTGCCGCTGATGCCAGCTCCGATCACGTCAACGGGCCGGTTCGCGTACACTTCTTCCAGTCCATGCCGGACAAGCGTTACATACCCGCCTGGCTGTGCACCGGCCTCAGTAATGGAATCGCCAAGAAAGACGAGGCGCACAGGCGTGTCCGTCGGTGCGCAGCCGCCAGTCAGCATCATGATAGCGGCAGTCAGGGTGAGCAGTTTTGAATTCACGGATTTCTTAACGTAGTGCTTTGCCAAGGTAATCGCATCCAGGCGTTTTGCGCAACCCTTCCCGATCATGACAGCAAGAAAAGGTTTTTTCTGGACACTGTGCTGCCTTGCCCCGGTCACGCTGTTCGGACAGGGGATGGACCCAACGATCCGGGCCGGAACCGCGGTGCAGGTCTCCGAGCACGTTTACTACATTCCGGACGAAAGCCGGCCGCTGGTCCCCAATGTCGGGATCGTGATTGGCAGCGATGCGACACTCGTGATCGATACAGGGCTCGGGCTAGAGAACGGCATGATCGTCCTGGAAGAGGCAAGGGCCATATCCAATGGAGAAAGCTTCTACGTGGCTGCGACACATATGCACCCTGAGCACGACCTGGGTGCGATGGCCTTCCCTGACGACGCCTTGGTGATACGATCCAGTGCGCAGCAGCAGGACATTGGCGAGTTCGGGATGGACCTGGCCAGGCGGTTTGCAAGCTTTTCCGCACGCACCGCAGAGCTTCTTGACGGTGCATATATCCGCGAAGCTGACATCGTTTTTGAGGATGAGTATGCGCTGAACCTGGGCGGTGTCCATGTCCGCCTGATCGAAGCGGGCCCGGCGCATACACGCGGGGACCTCGCGTTCCTGGTCGTTGAAGACAGTATCCTGTTCACCGGCGACGTGGTGATGAATGAGTTTCCGAACCCCATCAGTCCCGCGTCAAGCGTCAACCGGTGGCTGGAGCGCCTGGATCAGCTGGAAGCACTGCGCCCCAAGGTGGTCATCCCCTGCCACTACCCCATTGGCGGCATTGAGATGATTGCAGAGTATCGCAGATACTTTCTGGCTGTCCGGGAGCAGACGCTGGCCCTGGCAGCAAAGGATGCGCCGCACAATGAGATCATGGGTATGGTCCAGGAAACTGTGGCTCCCATGTTTGGCGACTTCCACGATCCGCGGCGTATCCGCACAGCCGTGGGCGTCGTGCTGCGGGAACAGTAGGCACACCAAACGACTGCACTGTTATGATCAGGTTGCTACACCTTGCCCTCGCTCTGGTGCTTGCATGTACAAGCACGGCTCAGGTACCCAACTACATCTTTCAAAAGGGTCATAAAGACTATGCCTGCTTTCGCATTCCGGCCGTTATTACGGTGGCAGACGGCTCGGTCATCGCCTTTGCTGAAGGCCGCAAGGCAAGCTGTTCCGATACTGGCAATGTGGACCTGGTTATGAAGCGCTCCACGGATAATGGCAGGACCTGGAGTGCGCTGCAGGTTGTCTGGGACGATCAGGAAAACACTGTAGGCAATCCCGCGCCTGTTTTAGATGCGTCCTCAGGAATGCTGTTTCTGCTTTCCACCTGGAATCTGGGGACCGACAACGAGCCTGCTATCATCAATCAGACATCAGCGGACACACGCCGGGTCTTCGTCCTTTCGTCCGCAGATGACGGATATACCTGGTCGGAACCCAGAGAGATCACCGGCAGCGTGAAGGACTCATCCTGGACCTGGTATGCTACCGGCCCGGGGTCTGGCATACAGATCCAGCGCGGCAAGTTTGCCGGGCGCCTTATGGTTGCATGCGACCATATTGAGGCCAAGACCAAGCACTACTATTCTCACGTCATCTACTCCGACGATCATGGTGAGACGTGGCGGCTGGGCGGATCAACGCCGCAGCACTTCGTGAATGAATCCGAGGTGGCCGAGCTGGAAGATGGCGGCCTGCTGCTCAACATGCGCAACTATGCTCAGGGTGAACGGCACCGCAAGGTCTCCAGGAGCTACGACGGCGGCATGACATGGAGTGATCTGCAGTCGGACTCAACGCTGGTGGAGCCCATATGCCAGGCCAGCCTGCAACGCTACCAGTTTGCTGATGAGGGACAGAGCATTCTGCTCTTCTCCAACCCGGCCAGCCGACAGCGGCGCGAAAACATGACGGTACGCGCCAGCTACGATGAGGGACTGACGTGGCCCGGGAAGCTCCTTGTCTACGGTCCGATGGCCGCCTATTCAGACCTGGTACGGCTGCCGGATGATTATATCGGATTGCTCTACGAAGCCGGCCCGGGCCAGAGGAACGCCTATCAGGGTATCGCCTTCCGGCGCATTGCGCTGGATGAGCTGCAGTAGCCGGAGGCGTTCGCGACCTCTCAGCGTTTACATTCTGCTGTCATCTCTTTATTATCCTTTATTGTCTGCAGAGAGTCCATGAGGAGTGGAACGGCGTTAGCCATCACGTGCCTGCTGCTTTGGGGGTGTGCCACACGTGTAACCACGGATCCGGACATCCTGGCGCAGTTGCCGGAGCGCGTGGATTACAATTTTCATATCAAGCCGCTCCTCTCTGACCGCTGCTATGCGTGTCATGGTCCGGATGACAATGCACGCCAGGCCGAGCTGCGGCTGTATACCGAGGAAGGGGCACTGCACACCCGGCTGGTTACCGGCGGACATGCAGTGGTGCCCGGGAGCCTGAAGCGCAGCAAGCTCATGCGTCGGATCGCATCCAGCGATCCCGACTTCATGATGCCGCCGCCGGAATCCAACCTGCGCCTCTCTGAATACGAAAAAGCACTTATAGCCCGGTGGATTGATCAGGGTGCCGCGTGGTCACCGCACTGGGCCTTTATTCCGCCGAAGAAGCCTCCAGTGCCTGCCACCTCCGATGACGCTTGGTCTGCTGATGATCTGGACCGTTTCATTCTAGCCCGCCTGGATCGGGAAGGCCTTGGGCCCAGCCAGGAAGCGGGCAGGGAGCGGCTGCTGCGGCGTGTAACTTTTGACCTGACCGGTCTGCCGCCTTCCATTGATGAGATCGACGCATTCTTGGCAGATACCAGCCCGGATGCTTATGAGCGTGTCGTTGACCGCCTCCTGGCATCTTCAGGCTATGGTGAGCGCATGGCCACCGAGTGGATGGATGTCGCTCGCTACGCAGACAGCCATGGCTACCATGCCGACGGTATCCGCACGATGTGGCCATGGCGGGACTGGGTCATCAAGGCCTTCAACGAAAACATGCCCTACAACGAGTTTGTCACGTGGCAGCTCGCTGGGGACCTTCTCCAGGATGCTACGCTGGAGCACAAGCTCGCGACCGGGTTTCACCGCAACCACCCCATGACTGCTGAAGGAGGCGTCATTGACGAAGAGTATCGGGTGGAATATGTCCTGGACCGCACCAACACCACTGCGCGCGCGTTCCTGGGCATGACGATGGAGTGTGCCCGCTGCCACGACCACAAGTTCGACCCTGTATCACAGAAGGAATACTACCAGCTGTCCGCATTCTTCAACAACGTCAACGAGCTGGGCATGACCGGCGACGACGGCAATGCCGGTCCCATGCTGATGATGCCCTCGGGTGAGCAGGAGGAGGCGCTGGACGCGGTCAGGTATGAGGTCAGGCGCCTGGAAGAACGCCTCGCGGCCAGGCGTGTGGCAGTGCTGGAATCCGAGGCGTATCGCGGTGCAGCACTGCCTGAAGGCTCGCTGTCCCGTGGTCTGATGTCACACTACCCGCTGGATGCGGTAACAGAAGGCAAGACGCCCAACCTGACCGGCGCTGACGGAGATGTCCGGGGAGACTTGGAGCTGGTTGACGGCGCGCGCGGCCGTGCGGTACGGTTTGACGATGACTACGACTACCTCGAGCTCACCGAAGCCGGCCTGTTCGAACGCACAGACGCGTTCACAGCCAGTATCTGGCTGCGCATGGAGCAGAGTGGCGATTACACCAAGATACTGGGTAATGCCTTCCATAAGAACACGTACTGGCGCGGCTGGGAGCTGTTTGTGGACAGCCTGAGCCGCTTTTCCGTGCGCCTGATCCACGCCAAGCCACACAACTATATCCACGTCCGGACAGACCAGGCGGTCGGTACAGGGGAATGGACGCATGTGGCGGTGACCTACGACGGATCCAGCCGTGCTGCGGGCCTGCGCCTCTATATCGGAGGTACCGCACAGCCTGTGACGGCAGCATACGACAACCTGTACAAAAGTATACACCCGGTCGATCACCACTACAAGCCTACCGAGCTTGCGCTGCGCGTGGCCCGCAGCTATCGGGCTTTTGGAGGCAATGATGGCATCTATCGGGGCAGCATGGATGACTTGCGCTTGTATGACCGGGCGCTTGTACCAGAAGAGATAGCGCTGCTGGCCGGTGTACCTCCTCAGGGGGATGTGGCCCTGGACACTTACCTGCATCACCGTGATACAGCCTATCGTCAGCTGCTGCAGGCCGTGCAGTCGGCACGCGAAAAGGAGCAGGCCGTGGTCAAAGAAGTCATGGAGGTGATGGTGATGCAGGACATGGATCATCCCCGGAAAGCCTATGTTCTGGAGCGTGGCCTCTATGATCAAAAAGGAGAGGTCGTTGAGCCGGGTGTGCCTGCTGTGCTGGGAGTGTTTCCCGGGGATCTGCCCAGGAACAGGTTGGGACTGGCCCAGTGGCTCTTTGCGCCGGATCACCCGCTGACCGCGCGTGTGGCAGTTAACCGGTACTGGATGCTGCTCTTTGGACAGGGGCTGGTGTCTACGCCACAGGACTTTGGCAGCCAGGGCAGTCTGCCGTCTCACCCTGCACTGCTTGACTACCTGGCTGCCAGCTTCATGGAGTCCGGCTGGGACCTGAAGGCTTTCATGAAACGCCTTGTCATGTCCTCCACATACCGGCAAACCAGCGTGGCCAGCCCGGAGCTTCTGGCCCGCGACGGTGCCAACATACTGCTGACCCGGGGACCGCGTCACCGGCTGCCGGCTGAGATGATCCGGGACAATGCTCTGGTTGCCAGTGGACTCCTCGCAGAGCAGGTAGGAGGCCCTAGCGTCAAGCCTTACCAGCCTCCGGGCCTCTGGATTGAAAAAGGCAACTTCTCGGCTGCGCTGCTCCA
The DNA here is from genome assembly GCA_012271185.1 of Rhodothermales bacterium. Classification (GTDB taxonomy): domain Bacteria; phylum Bacteroidota; class Rhodothermia; order Rhodothermales; family Bin80; genus JAAXGV01. Next base: position 2,939 of record JAAXGV010000086.1, on the reverse strand, counting down.
CTACAAGCAGGACAGCGGTGACAGTCTTTACAGGCGAAGTCTCTATACTTTTATCCGGCGCACGTCTCCTCCACCGTCGATGACGGTCTTTGATGCGCCAGACCGCACTACCTGTTTTGTGCAGCGCCAGAACACCAATACACCGGCCCAGGCCCTGGTCCTGCTCAATGACCCCACTTACGTGGAAGCTGCACGCGTCCTTGCCGAGCGCATCCAGCGGGAGGGCGGGACTGACCTGACAGGTCAGATCGTGCTGGGATTCCGGCTGTCTACGGGACGGCGCCCTTCTGAGGAAGAGGTTGCACTGCTCGTGGACCTGTATGAAGAAGAGGCTGTGCGCTACGGATCGTCTCTGGCGGACGTTGACTCTCTTTTTTCTGTGGGCGAGTACCTGGCTGATACCCGGCTGGAACCCGTCAGGACTGCCGCCCTCGCCATGGTCGCCAGTGTGATGCTGAACCATGATGAGGTGTACACCAAGCGGTAGAACCCCTTGTGTCATGCATGAATGCTGCAACTACGACGAACGCTATACGCGCAGAGATTTTCTGACGCGTACCACGCTGGGGCTTGGCGCCGCCACGCTGGCATCACTGATAAATCCGGTCTCCGCCATTGCCCGGATGGGAGACGATCCGGACCGTGGTGTATTGGGGCAGCCGCATTTTCTGCCAAAGGTCAGGCGCGTCATCTATCTCCTGCAGAGCGGTGCTCCCAGTCAGCTGGATCTCTTTGACTACAAGCCGTCGCTTGCGCGGTATCACGGTCAGGAGCTCCCGGTATCGGTGCGCGGTATGCAGCGGCTCACAGGCATGACAGCGGGACAGAAGAACTTTCCCATGGTGCGCTCGCCCTTTGCGTTTGCGCAGCGTGGTGACAGCGGCTCCTGGGTGAGTGAGCTCATGCCATACACAGCGCAGGTTGTTGACGAGCTGTGCTTTATCCGGTCTATGCATACCGATGCCATCAACCATGACCCTGCGATCACCTTTCTTCAGAGCGGATCGCAGCAGCCCGGTCGCCCATCCATGGGGTCCTGGCTCAGCTGGGGGCTGGGCAGCGACAATGCCAACCTGCCTTCGTTTGTGGTCCTGGTAACCAAGGACAAGATGGGTCAGCCGCTCTATTCGCGTCTGTGGGGCAACGGGTTCCTGCCGTCGCGGCATCAGGGGATGCAGTTTCGGGGCGGCAAAGACCCTGTACTCTATCTCACCAATCCGCCAGGCGTTAACAACAGCGACCGTGCGCGTCACATTGCATACCTACGAAAGCTGCAAGAGCTGCAGCTTGACAAGCTTCAAGACCCGGAGATAGAAGCCAAGATTGCGCAGTATGAGATGGCCTTCCGGATGCAGACATCCGTTCCGGAGGTCATGGACCTTTCAGACGAGCCTGAATCGACGTACGAGCTCTATGGCGAAGACGCTCGCAACCCCGGCACTTTTGCGGCAAACTGCCTGCTGGCACGCCGGCTCACTGAGAAGGGCGTGCGGTTCGTGCAGCTGTATCACCAGGGTTGGGACCACCATGGCGGTCTGCCTGCTGCCATCCGTACGCAGTGCAGGGAGACAGACCAGGCCTCGGCTGCGTTAATCAGGGACCTCAAGCAGCGTGGCATGCTGGATGATACGCTCGTTATCTGGGGCGGTGAGTTCGGGAGGACCGTTTATTCCCAGGGCAAGCTTACAGAAACCAGCTTTGGCCGCGATCACCATCCACGCTGCTTTACGCTGTGGATGGCCGGAGGCGGTGTCAGGAAAGGCTTCACATACGGAGAAACCGACGAGCTCGGGTACAATGTGGTGCGCGACCCGGTGCATATTCATGACTTTCAGGCCACCGTGCTGCACCTCCTGGGCATTGATCACGAGCGTCTCACCTTCAGGCATCAGGGCCGCCGCTACCGGCTGACGGACGTGCACGGCAACGTTGTGCAGGGTGTCCTGGCCTGAACTCCTCGTGTACCGATTCAAAGTTTCTGCTCTTGCCGGGCGTAAACGGAATGCACGCTTTTTGTGCGCCACCACTCAGGCAAGACGGCCCTTTATGCAGGTCGGTGCGCTGAGCAGGCCCGTTATTAAGCCATTTTTGTGAGAACCAGGCAGAGACTACTGTTGCATTGAGGGAGTGAGGCCTGTCAAGACGTGTGTAATGACCTGAGATTCGACCAGTACCACCTGGGGCGTGCGGATGCCCATGGCACGCAAGTTGAAATCGGGATCCTGTGATACAAGAAAGGGAAACTTTGCCTGACTCACACGCCGCAAGGGCAGTGACTCGTAGGCGCCTTGCTCGGCGCCCAGCTGTGGATCAGCGTAGAGCGTCAGTACAGGATAGTCCTGATACCCTGTCGCTGCTAGTTGCTCAGACCAGTAGCGGAGCAGCTTAACCTGGTCGGTCGAGCAGCCCACCCCGCCCAGCAGTATTACGACTGCCGTATTCGGCATGGCCCATCCCTGCTCAGCCATCGGAGCACGGGACTGCACTTCAAGAAACTCGCCTGCGGGGAGTGTAAGTCCCAAGAGTGCTGCAGTATCCGGCAAAGATACCGTCGATATGAAGCGTGACTGTGGATTCGACGTCACAAGCCATGCCCGTATACTGGTGAGCGCTGCCAGCGCTAGGAGTCTGCGCTGCGGAAATTCCGGGAGGCGCTGTTGAAGCGCACATTTCCAGTAATTCTGCCCTCTCAGGAGGGATCATGGGCAGATTGTGAGCCCTCGGGGCTATAATGCCCGATATAGCGGCGATAAAGCCGGAAAAAGGGCCTGGCAGTCCACGTTCAGGGCCTGTAACAAATGATACAGTATATAGCCGCAGGAGGATGCTTCATAGCAGCATCGGGGCTCCCCAAACGGGACACGCACATGCCCAATGAATCGGGGCAGACGCCCCGCATCGTTGGCGCTGCGTGCGGTAACAGATACGATGGCGTCGCT
>JAAXGV010000158.1 GCA_012271185.1 Rhodothermales bacterium | reverse complement strand
ACCGTCCGGATTCATGCGCAAGACGGTCGCAAACAGGCTGCTGCGGATGGCAGGCTCTTTATGGATCGATCCACGCCGTTTCCGGGCCGGACTGCATAGCGGATCTCACACCTCCTGGTGGTACAACAGGTGCATTTCGCTTATTATTGACAATTGGCTTGCACCATACCTTGTCATCGTGCGCACGGTCAGTATATGCTTGATGGTATGCTGCATCCTTCTGGGCTGCAGCAATAACAAGGTTGTCCCTGACTTGCCGGACGTGGTGGACTTCAACTACCACATCCGGCCGATCCTGTCCAACACGTGCTATGTGTGCCATGGGCCGGACAAGAGCACGCGGGAAGCAGACCTGCGCCTTGATGTGCGTGAACATGCCACGGCGCGACGTCAGGACGGCAGCCGTGCGATAGTCCCGCGCCGTGCGAACAAGAGCCTGCTTATCCAGAGGGTCGCAGCCGATGACCCGGACCAGCGGATGCCGCCGGCAGTCACCAACAAAGTGCTTACGCCACGAGAGACGGCATTGCTTACCCGCTGGATTGAACAGGGTGCAGAGTACAAGAAGCACTGGGCGTTCATTTTGCCGAAAGCACCCGCATTGCCGGCGGGTGTCGAGGGCTCTGATGCCGTCGACTGGCTCCTTGAGGAGCGCATTCAGCGCGCGGGTCTTACTGTGGTGCCCGAAGCATCCAAGGAGGTACTGTTGCGGCGGGCCGCATATGTGCTCACGGGGCTGCCACCCGATCCGGCGATGCTGCAGCGGTTTCTGGACGACGGGACGCCGGATGCCTATGCCAAAGCTGTAGATACGCTCCTGGCTTCGCCGCACTTTGGTGAGCGCTGGACACAGCACTGGATGGACCTGGTACGTTATGCGGAATCAAAGGGACATGAGTTTGACTTTACCATCCAAGGGGCGTGGCAGTACCGGGATTATCTGATCAGGGCGTTCAACACTGATGTGCCGTACGACCTGTTTCTTACGGAGCATCTTGCCGGTGACCTCTTGGAACATCCGCGCCGGCACCCCGAAACCGGTGCTGACGAGTCTTCAATAGGAACAGTGTACTTTGCGTTGGGTGAGGGTAAGCACAGCCCGGTGGACACGCGTATTGACGAGGCGGAACGCATAGATAATATCATTGACGTCACCACGAAGACATTTCAGTCGCTGACGGTAGCCTGTGCCGGCTGTCATGATCACAAGTTTGACCCTATCCCGACGACTGATTACTATGCGCTGTATGGCATGGTCGAGAGCGCACGCTTTGCACCTACCCCCTGATCTCATCAGCGTACCAGGCGCGCCTGGACTCTGTAGCGCGTGCTTCCCGCGATCTCAGGCTCCGTGTGGCGGAGCGCTGGCAACGCTCGCTGCCCGGTCCCCCAGTGGTGCCGGTATCTGTGTCACCAGCACGACCAGCCGGGGTGGGCAGCACAGGCTCCGCGGTGATTCTGGGCGATTTCCGGAAGGATACCTACGATGGGTGGTATGCCCATGGACCTGCTTTTGCTGCCGGACCTGTCAGCGGCGTGCCGGTCTATACGGGCAGCAGGATTGACAGCGTGCTGACGGGTGTGGTTTCCAGCAGACGGCACGTGCCAGGCGTGCCGGGCGCCTTGCGCTCTCCTACATTCACTATTGAGCATGACTCCATCGTCGTTGTGGCCGCCGGGCACAAATCGGTTATTCGCATCGTCCTTGACAATTTCCAGCTGATCCGGGCCCCTATACACGGCTTTCTTGATCAGGAGCTGACCGCGCGGACACTGTCAGACTACGTGTTTGACGTTGCAATGTGGAAGGGCACGAAGGCCTACATAGAACTTCTTGCCGGCACGTATGATAAGCAGCAGTCCATCACTGACCACCATCTGCTGCGGCTTACGGAAGACTCGTTCTTTGACATAGCTTATGCTGTCGCCTTCGACGGAGAGCGGCCTGCACTCTTGATGCCTGCAGTGGAGCCCAGCCTGTCACTGGCAGGAGCGATTCGTGCCTGGTCTCGTGAAGAAGCTTCGGCGGCGCAGGCGCGGCGGGCCATCAATGAGGGCCTGAGCAGTGGGAGGCTTGCGCGCCGGGCGCCAGGTGCAGAGGAGCTCAGCCGGGCACGGCTGCCGGAGCCGGCGTTCTACATGGGTCTGACCGACGGGAATACCGTGACCAGCGGCGTCTTTCATCGTGGCAACGCTAGGATGGAAGGCGAGGAGCGTGTGCCGCACCGGTTCTTTACGGCGCTGGATCCGGCACAGGTGCCTTTTGACAAGTCTGCCAGTGGACGGCTGGATATGGCGGAGGCTATGACAGACCCGGACAACCCCCTCACTGCACGTGTCATGGTGAACCGCCTCTGGCACCATGTATTTGGACGCGGAATCGTAGCGACGGTGGACAACTTTGGCGTCCAAGGCTCCTTGCCCTCCCATCCCCGGCTGCTGGACTACCTTGCGGTACGCTTTGTGGACCAGGGCTGGTCTGTCAAGGGCGTATTGCGTGAGCTGGTACTTTCCCGTGCGTTCCGGCGCGGCACCAGGGCGCCGGACGGCCTCGACGAAGCAGACCCGCAGAATCTGCTGCTCAGCCACTATCCTGTGCGGCGTCTGGAAGCGGAAGCGATACGGGATGGCATCCTGGCAACCAGCGGCGAACTCAACGCTACGCTGTTTGGGCCGCCAGTACCAATACACCTTACTCCGTTCATGAAGGGACGAGGGCGTCCCAAGGAATCCGGCCCGCTTGACGGGGAAGGGCGACGCAGCCTGTACATATCTGTTAGGCGCAACTTCCTGTCACCCATGATGCTGGCGTTCGACAAGCCGATACCATTCTCCACCTTCGGCAGGAGAAATACCAGTAATGTACCAGCACAGTCGCTTACGATGCTGAACGATCCGTTCGTGGCGGCCCAGGCTGAGGCTTGGGGTGAACGACTGGTCGAAATGGCGCATGCCACGATCGAAGAGCGGATCACACATATTATATATATCTGCGTGCGGTGTCGCGTGCGCCATCTGCAGAAGAGGTGTCGCAGGCGCAAGCATACCTGGAAACAGCTGCCCGGGATCTGGGGCTGCCCATGAGCGCCATCATGGATGCGGCGTCAGTGTGGGCGGCATACTGCCATGCCGTGTTCAATCTCAAGGAATTTATCTACCTGATCTGATGGCAAACCCCCACCGACTCAAGTGCCGC
>JAAXGV010000046.1 GCA_012271185.1 Rhodothermales bacterium | reverse complement strand
GTGCTGGGAACTGCGCTTGACCCGTGCGGCAACCTCGCTACCGGAAAGCGCTACGAAACAAATGTGCCGGGCGTTTTTGCGGCAGGCGATGCACGGCGGGGCCAGTCCCTGGTTGTATGGGCCATATCCGAGGGGCGGGAAGCGGCCCGCCATGTCGACGCTTACCTGAGCGGGTTCGTGGCACTGCCCACCAAAGGGGCGGGTGAGATGCCCCGGATTTTGTGAACTGGCCGCGAAACAGTGCTGCGGTTGGGTATTGTGTCGCCCTCACGCGTATAAAGCCCGACGACACAGAACACGTGTCAGCTCATCCAGAAGGGCGGAGGGTTCAGGCCCTGTGAAGCCCTGGCAACCCTTGCGCGAGTCAGGACACCGCGCATGAAAGGTGCCACTTCCTGCCCCGTTTGTGCACGGGGGAAGATGAGCGGGAGCCGGTCGCCGGTGTCCGCATACCTCTTCCGCCATCTGCAGGGTGCGCAGCTGGATGGCGATGCGTGGACCATCCTTCCAATTATCCAGCGAGGATACCATGTTAAACAACGGGTTACGGTACGAGACCCTTCAGCTGCATGCCGGCCAGAATCCTGATCCGGCCACGAATGCGCGCGCGGTTCCCATCTATGCCACAACATCGTACGTCTTTGACGACTCGAAGCACGGGGCTGACCTTTTTGCGTTGCGGGAGTTTGGCAACATTTACACGCGGATCATGAATCCGACCACGGATGTCTTTGAGCGGCGCATTGCTGCGCTCGAAGGCGGTGTGGCAGCCCTGGCGACATCCAGTGGCCAGGCAGCGCAGTTCCTGGCGATTGCCACGATAGCCGGCGCCGGAGACAACATTGTTTCTGCAAGCTACCTGTATGGTGGCACGTACAACCAGTTCAAGGTGTCGCTGCCGCGCTTGGGCATTGGCGTGCGCTTTGCTGGCGGGGACGACCCTGAGTCCATTGCGTCGCTCATAGATGAGCGCACAAAAGCCGTATACCTCGAAACGATTGGCAACCCCCGCTTCAATGTGCCGGATTTTGAGCGCGTGGCAGCAGTGGCCAGGCGTCAGGGGGTCCCGATGATCGTGGACAACACCTTTGGTGCGGCGGGGTATCTGTTTCGGCCCATTGACCACGGTGCTGACATCGTGGTGTCAAGCGCCACGAAGTGGATTGGCGGTCACGGCACGACCATTGGCGGCGTCATCGTGGATGCGGGCACGTTCCCCTGGAATAATGGCAGGTTTCCGGCTTTCACCGAGCCGTCTCCGGCCTACCACGGCTTGAGCTTCTGGGATGTGTTCGGTCCGCGTGGTGTCCTGGGAGCCAACGCGGCGTTTGTTATCCGTGCACGTGTGGAGCTCTTGCGTGACTTCGGGCCGGCACAGAACCCGTTTGGCTCCTTCCTGCTGTTGCAGGGGCTCGAAACACTGTCTCTGCGGGTTCAGCGGGCATGCGACAATGCGCTGGAGCTTGCCCGCTGGCTGGCGGATCGGGATCCGGTTTCGTGGGTCAGCTACCCGGGTTTGAGCACGCATCCTTTCCATGCGCGCGCTTCCCGGTACCTGCGCAACGGGTTTGGGGCAGTCCTGGCGTTTGGCCTTGCGGGTGGCCAGGAGTCCGGGCAGGCCTTTGTCAGCAGCGTCAGGCTTGCCAGTCACCTGGCAAATGTGGGTGATGCAAAGACGCTGGTGATTCATCCGGCATCTACCACGCATCAGCAGCTGACCAGGAACGAGCAGGAGTCTGCCGGTGTCACAGAGGACCTTGTCCGCGTATCCGTCGGTATCGAGCACATTGATGATATTAAGGCGGACTTCGCACAAGCCCTGGCTCAGATTCCGGCGCCGGTGTCCGCATAGTGTGCATGGCCATGACTGCCATTATCCCCTCTTTCACCCTGGAAAGCGGCGTGGTGCTGCGGAATGTGCCGCTCGCCTACCGGACATGGGGCAGGCTCAATGAAGCGGCCGACAACATCATCATCGTTGGCCACTCGCTGACCAGTTCAGCTGACGTGAGCAGATGGTGGGCAGGCGTGATCGGACCGGGCCGGGCCCTCGATACGGGCCGCTACTTCGTTGTGTGTGTCAATGTCGTTGGGTCGCCGTACGGCTCGCTGTCCCCGCTTGTCGTGGATGCAGGGACCGGGCGCCCCTACGGACCCACGCTGCCACAGGCAACCGTCCGGGATGCCGTGGGCTTGCAGAAACTGCTCCTGGACCAGCTTGGCGTACGCCGGATAGCTTTTGCCGTCGGCGGGTCCATGGGCGGGATGCAGGCCCTGGAGTGGGCTTTCTATGGCGACTATGTCCGCGGGATTGTGCCTATCGGCGTGGGCGGGTACCACTCGCCCTGGTGCATTGCCTTCAGCGAAGCACAGCGTCAGGCGATCTTCTCTGACGGGTGCTGGGAGGACGGCTGGTACGGTGCTGAGCGTACACCAGCGGCGGAGCTGGCAACGGCGCGCATGATTGCGATGATCTCCTACCGGTCGTTCGCATCGTTTACGCAGCGGTTTGGGCGTTCGCGTGCCAACGGAGCAGCTGATTCGCCGTTCAAGGTGGAGAGCTACCTGCACCATCACGGGGAGAAGCTGGTGGATCGTTTTGACGCTAACTGCTATGTGTACCTTACCCGGCTAATGGACACGCACGATGTGGCACGCGGACGCGGGCCTTACGAGCACGTGCTTCGCGGGATCGGGCAGTCCACGCTGGTGGTGGGTATGCGGTCTGATGTGCTGTACACGCTGGCCGAGCAGGAAGAGCTGGCGGTGCATATTCCCAATGCGCGCCTGGCGGTGATGGACAGCGTGCACGGCCATGACACGTTTCTGATCGAGCAGTGCGCGCTGAGCTCGATCATCAAGACGTGGAGGAAAGAAGAGATTGACCCCCATATACATGTATGACCGGAATAGCAGCTGATGAAGGAACTCAACCAGTACCGGATAGGCATACTGGGGGCCACGGGCGCCGTCGGGCAGAAGTTCGTGGAGATTCTCGCAGGGCACCCGTGGTTTAAGGTCACGGCACTGGCCGCCAGCGAGAAGTCGGCCGGAAAGCGATATGAGGACGCCGTGAACTGGATCGGACACGTGCCTGTTCCGCAGGATATTGCCCGGATGAAGGTGATGCCGCTGGCGCCCGACCTGGATTGCGACTTTGTGTTTTCGGGGCTTTCGGCCAGCGTGGCAGGCGTCGCGGAGCGAGCGTTTGCTGCAGCGGGGTACCCCGTGATCTCCAATGCCCGCAACTACCGTATGGATGCACGCGTGCCGCTCCTCATTCCGGAAGTCAACCCGAACCATACGGCGCTCATCAGAACACAGGCCTGGCCCGGTGGCGGGTTCATTGTGACAAATCCCAACTGTTCTACTGTGGGGCTCACCTGCGCGCTTCGGCCACTGCACGACGCTTTTGGCGTGGACCTGGTGCAGGTCACGACTTTCCAGGCCCTCTCCGGTGCCGGCTACCCGGGGGTGCCGTCCCTGGATGTGCTGGGTAATGTGGTGCCGTTCATTGGCGGCGAAGAGGAAAAGCTTGAGACGGAGCCGCAAAAGCTGCTGGGTATGCTGGCTGGTGACCAGGTTCAGCATGCTCCGATCACCATCAGTGCGCAGTGCAATCGTGTGCCGGTGCTGGAAGGGCATCTCGAGTGCGTATCACTGAAGATGCGCCAGCTTGCATCGCTGGAGGAGGTGCGCCAGGTGTTCGAGCGTTTTCGGAGCCCGGTAGCCGGGTACGGCCTGCCCAGTGAGCCCCGGAAGCTGCTGCACGTGTTTGATGACGACCGTTATCCGCAGCCGAGACTTCACGCGCTCCTGGAGGGAGGCATGGGTGTGGGCATAGGGCGCATCCGCAAGTGTGAAGTGCTGGATTATAAGTTCGTTGTTCTGGTGCATAACACAGTCCGTGGCGCGGCGGGTGGCGCGGTACTCAATGCAGAGCTTCTGGTGCGACAGGGGTTCCTGCAAAAGATGCCGGCCGGTGCCGGAGCACCTGGCTGAGGAGCAGGTGACCCGCTCCCGCAAGCGTGTCCGGCTCTTCTCGCAAGGATCCTGTGCTGACATACAGCGTAATATGCTGCTGACCGGCGGGAATAGCTCAGTTGGTAGAGCATCTGCTTGCCATGCAGAAGGTCGCGAGTTCGAGTCTCGTTTCCCGCTCTCCTTTCCGCCCGGACGACACAAAGATCAGTGCCGGCGCAGTGTTGTTCCAGACACGCTTGTCGCGGGGGATGTGCAAGTATCATGCGCTTCCTGGCCTCCTTGCTGATTCTGCCTGCGTGTCAGAACGTGTCAACTGCGCCCGCTATTGCTGAAATGGAGAAGGAGCATGCGCCCGTTCGGGAAAGCTGGGGCGTTCGCACGTATCTGACACAGATCCCCACAGGGGAGGCTGAAAGCCGCAGGCGCGTGGAGTTTGCTGCAGACCATGTGGCCTGGTATGAGACAGAGGACGAGGCGTACCAGCTCCTGAAGAGCGTCACAAGTCCTGTCACGGTTTACCTCTATGACGCCGCGGGTGATACCTCGGCTACTGTGACAGCCAGGGAGGTGCGCTATTTCGATACTCAGTACCGCATTGAAGCCTCAGGCGATGTCGTTGTGCATTCGAGGGACGGCACGCGGATCACCACGGAATCGCTTGAGTGGCGGGAGCAGGATCGTACCATACGTACGGACAGGTTTGTTCGTATCACATCTTCCAGGGAGGATGTGCGCGGCTACGGGCTGGTTGCAGATGAAGATCTGGAGACCTACCAGCTTGGTCGCTTCAACGCGCGTGTGGTTGTTGACGAGTGAAACGGTCGTTGCAGATGCTGAGCTTGTTACTGGCAGCGACATTGCTGAGTGCAGGGTTTTCTTCGCAGGATCAGCCGCGCAAGCGCTCCACCGGGGCGCCGGCGGACACAGACACGGTAGTGACGAAGATGGCGGTGATCAGCGGCGACTCGCTGTCGGGCTTTACCGAGGGCGGGACCCCGGTTCAGCTGTTCATAGGGAATGTGAGGGGTGTTCAGGGCAGCACGAAGCTGTCGGCAGGCTGGGCCAGGCGCTCTGTTGAGCAGAAGCGCCTGGTGCTTGTTTCCGGTGTCGTAGTGACGGACGGGGGCGATACGCTGAGTGCGGACACGGTGCATTACAATGAGCAGGAGAAGGTGGGGACGGCGGCCGGCTCGGTGCGCCTCTCGGATGGCGATGCGACCGTGCATGCTACGGCAGGAGTGTATTTCATCGACGACAAGCGGACTGTCTTTCACCAGGGCCTGGAGCTGACCGACAGCACAGCGGTGGTGACGGGCGACAGGGGCGAATACTGGACTGGGAGCAAGCGTCTGGAGATCGCCGGGGATGTCCGGTTCGATGGACAGGATGTCGCTATGAGGTCCGACTCCATGACCTACCTGCGTGCTGAGGATGTGTCCCTGGCCCGCGGCAGCGTGGCCGTTGACCGTGTCACCGGGGAGGAGGAGTCACGGGTCAGGACGCTCCTGTTTGGGAGCTGGGCGCGTACCGACGGGCAGGCGGGCATCAGCGATATGCGCGGACGGCCCCTCATGGCGCAGCTGCATCGGGACTCGTCCGGTACGGACACGCTTTTCATGCTGGCCGACGTGCTTACAACACGGGATGCAGACACGTTGCGAAGCCTGGCGGCGATGGGCGATGTGCGATACTGGGCCAGGGACATGGCGGCAACAGCGGACTCCATGTATTACGAGGAGCGTCCAGCGCGTGGTACCGCCGATACGATGGACCGTGGTATGATCCTGTTGTATGGTGCGCCGGTCCTGTGGACGGAGGGAACGGAGATCACTGGCGATTCCATGCGTGTGGTGCTGACGGGGCAGGAGGTGGACTCGCTCCTGGTATGGGGTGACGCCTTTGTGGCTCACGAGGACACGGTGCTGGGGCGCATCAACCAGATGCGGGGCCGCATGCTTGTGGCCTGTTTTGGGGCGGACCAGCGACGCACCTTCAAGCTCGGGCCAAACGCTGAGGTAGTCTACTTTCAGCGGGATGAAGGGAATGCGCCGGATGGGGCGTTTCGGGTTTCAGGGGATGAAGCGGTTCTTGAGCTCGCTGGTGATGAGCCGCAGCAGTTCAGCTTTGGCGAGAGCCAGGGCACGTACTACCCGGAGAGTGTTCTCGAGATGCCGCTGGAGCTGGACGGCTTCCGCTGGAACCCGGGCCTGATGCCCGCAGTGACACTGTTTATGTTTGACAAGCGATTCATCGCCTGGATGCGGCAGGAGGCGGGTTCGTGAACAGAGAGCCCCTGACACTGCGTACGGAAAGGCTTACCAAACGCTACAAGCGCCGCGTCGTTGTTGACGATGTCGGCATGACCGTACAGTGCGGCGAAATTGTCGGATTGCTGGGTCCCAATGGAGCGGGCAAATCGACCTCCTTCCACATGATTGTGGGCATGGAGCGGCCAAACAAGGGCCGCATCTATCTGGGCGATGAGGATATCACGGCGTTGCCCATGTATAAGCGCGCCCGGCGTGGTATTGGCTATCTGGCTCAGGAGTCGTCCGTGTTCCGGCATCTGACGGTGGAGCAGAACCTGCACGCGGTCCTTGAATTCCAAAAGGTTGGCCGTGCTGAGCGCGAGGAGCGAGTCGAATCGCTGCTGGACCAGTTCGGTCTGCACACAGTCCGCGCCTCCAAGGGGTATATGCTTTCCGGTGGAGAGCGCCGTCGCACGGAGATCGCTCGTGCACTGGCACTGAGGCCACGGTTCTTTCTGCTGGATGAACCCTTTGCCGGTGTGGATCCCATCACGGTTGAGTACATCCAGGAGATTGTAGCCAGCCTTCGCCGGCAAAACATTGGCGTGCTTATCACCGATCACAATGTGCACGAAACACTGGCCATCACCGACCGCGCATACCTGCTGTTTGACGGCAGGATTCACCAGCAGGGTACGGCCGAAGTACTGGCCAGCGACCCGGA
>JAAXGV010000137.1 GCA_012271185.1 Rhodothermales bacterium | reverse complement strand
TTACAGCACGATTGGGACTTGACTGGCTGCGGCATGGTGCGTCACAGAGCAGCACACTGTACCCGCGACCTGAACAAACGACTGCTGAGACAATCAGGAGAACCTTCGCTGCCTCCCCAAAAGGCGCAGACTGCGAAACAGCCTTACTCAGAGCGGCGCATCTCGACTGTGACCTCATAGGGTGCCTCCTCCTCCATGCGCTGCCGCACTATCAGCTCAGCCAGAAAGCCTGTACTCATCAGCAACAGTCCCGCCATGATCAGGAGCGCCCCAAGCAGAAGGGCAGGACGGTCACCTACCGGATTCCCGAACACCCACTTGTCCACTGAAATCCACAGGCTGAGCCCAAAGCCGAACAGGAAAGCCAAAAGACCCCATGTGCCAAAGAAGTGCATGGGACGCACCCCAAAGCGCGTAAGGAACGTCACCGTAAGAAGATCAAGGCACCCGCGCACATAGCGCTCCACACCGAATTTCGAGCGTCCATGGCGCCGCAGGCGGTGATTGACCTTCATTTCGCCGATCCTGTCGTAGCCCGCCCACTTGGCCAAGAGCGGTATATAGCGGTGCATCTCGCCGTAGATACGCAGTGACTTGATCAGGTCACGCCGGTACGCCTTCAGGCCGCAATTGAAGTCATGCAGCCGTATACCCGACACAGCGCGCGTAACCAGGTTGAAGAACACACTGGGAAACGTCTTGGTCAGCGGATCCTTGCGCCGCGTCTTCCAGCCACTGACCAGGTCCAGCCCACTGCCAATCATGCCAACCAAGGCAGGAATTTCCGCCGGATCGTCCTGCAGATCCGCATCCATCGTGACGACAACGCGTCCCGTTGCACGCGCAAAGCCTGCCATCAGCGCAGCACTTTTGCCATAGTTGCGGCGAAAACGCACACCCGCAAAGCGGCCATCCGCCGCGTGCAGCTGATCTATGACATCCCAAGACCTGTCACGGGAGCCATCGTCAATCAGCCAGACTTCAAACGTAAGCCCGGAATGCTCGCACGTATCACGAATCTCGTCTGCCAGTGCGTCCAGCGACGCGGCCTCCTCGTAGACGGGAACCACGATGCTTACGTCCACCGGCATAACCAAGCCTCTACACGTCGAGCGTGGCGTAGCGGGCGTTCCGCTCAATAAACTTGCGGCGCGGCTCCACGGCATCCCCCATCAGCGTGGAAAAGATGCGATCCGCACTGGCCGCATCATCAATCGTAACTTGCTGCAGCTGGCGTGTTCTGGGGTCCATGGTCGTGTCCCAGAGCTGTGCAGGATTCATCTCACCCAGCCCTTTGTAGCGCTGAACAGCCACCTTGCCGCTACGCCCGGTCTGCACCTCCGCAACAAACGACCGAAGCTCCGCCTCATTCCAGCAGTACCGCTCAGCTTTTCCCAGCTTCGCCCTGTACAGCGGTGGCAGCGCAATGTAGACGTAGCCCTGCTCCACCAGTGGCCGCAGGTGACGATAGAAGAATGTCAGCAGCAGCGTACGGATGTGGGCACCATCCACATCAGCATCGGTCATCAGAAGCACCTTGTGGTAACGCAGCTTTTGGAGATTGAAGTCCTCCTCGGTAGTAGCAAGACCCGTCCCAAGCGCCGTGATGATGTTCTTGATCTCCTCGTTGCTCAAAACACGGTCCAAGCGGGCCCTTTCCACATTGAGAATCTTTCCGCGCAACGGCAGGATCGCCTGGAAGTGCCGGTCCCGCGCCTGCTTGGCTGAGCCGCCTGCAGAATCACCCTCAACCAGATATATCTCACAGTCCTCGGCTGTCTTGGAAGCGCAATCCGCCAGCTTGCCCGGCAAGCCGCCACCACCAAAGGCGTTCTTGCGCTGGACCAGCTCCCGCGCTTTGCGTGCCGCAGCGCGCGCCTCCGCCGCCAGAATCACCTTGCCCAGGATGCGCCTGGCTTCCTGGGGGCGGTCCTCCAGCCACACCTTGAACCGTTCGCCGACAACCCGCTCAACAATGCCCTGCACATCCGTGTTTCCCAGCTTGGTCTTGGTCTGCCCCTCAAACTGCGGCTCCGCCACCTTTATGCTGAGCACCGCCGTAAGCCCTTCACGGAAGTCCTCGCCCGACAAGTCACCCTTGAATTTCTTCAGCAATGCATTGCGCACAGCGTAGCCTTTTAGCGTCTTTGTCAACGCTTTCCTGAACCCGGAGATGTGCGTGCCTCCTTCCAGCGTGTTGATGTTATTAACAAACGAAAGGACATTGGAGGAGAAGCCAGTGTTGTACCGCATCGCCAGCTCTACGGTCTCTTCCGGGTTGACGATGTGGATGATCTCCTCCTGGACAGGTTCGCGGGCCTCGTCCAAGTAGCCGATGAACTCACGCACGCCGCCTTCATAACAGTACGTCTCACGCTCATCCTCGCACTCATCGACCAGCGTGATTCGCAGGCCGGCGCTAAGGTAGGCAAGCTCGCGAAGCCGCTCTGCAAGCGTATCAAACCGGAAATCCGTTACACTGAAAATCTCTTCGTCCGGCCAAAAACGGACAGTGGTTCCTGCAGACTCATCGTCAGCCAGAGCACGCACCTTCCGCACTGGTCCCTGGGGCTTGCCTTGGACATACTCCTGGCTGTGTAGGTATCCTTCGCGGCGGGAACAGGCCAGTAACCTTTTCGACAACGCGTTGACGCACGACACGCCAACACCGTGCAAACCTCCGGATACTTTGTAGGAGTCCTTGTCGAACTTTCCACCAGCATGAAGCACCGTCATGACAACTTCCAAGGCCGAGCGCTTCTCTTTGGCGTGCATCCCAACCGGGATGCCACGCCCGTTGTCGGTGACCTCTACCGACCCATCCTCGTGAATTGTGACATCGATCCCGGTACAGTATCCGGCTAACGCCTCATCGATAGCATTATCCACCACCTCATAGACCAGGTGATGCAGGCCTCTCATCCCCACGTCCCCGATATACATGGCCGGACGCTTCCGGACTGCTTCCAGGCCCTCCATGACCTGGATGCTTTCGGCGTTATAGCTGTCTGCCACCTGAGCTTGTCGTTGGTCCGAGGATTAGACCCTTTTTTGGTGTTCTTGTTCGAGCCGCTGCATGTCAGGGACCGGCTCCAGCCCATTAAACGGCGTCAGAACAGTTTGAAGAGCCGCTACCTCATGACGTGCCGCCCGAAACCGGACCCGTGTGACCATCTGGGGGTCGCGCCCATCGCCATGCGCATAGATATGGTCTTGCGCCAGAACTTCCACCGTTTGGTGAACCTTGGCAAGTGCCTTGCCTTCGGTCACAGGGATATAGGCGGTGCACTCAACAATCCCGCCACTGAGCATGGTCAAAAGACGCGCCTTAAGCTCTTCCAGGCCAGTCCCGCGGAGCGCCGACACGAATACGCTCTCCGGATAGGCGAGACGCAGCGCTTTCACCTGGTCAGGATACAGCAGCCTGTCAATCTTGTTGAAGACGAGGAGGACTGGCTTGTCTGAGGCGCCGATCTCCGCCAGTGTTGTGCGAACGACCTGCATGTGGTCTTCGAAGCGCGGATGAACGACACTGGTTACGTGAAGCAGCACATCACTCTCCCGAACCTCGTCAAGCGTGCTCTTGAAGCTCGAGATAAGCTTGTGCGGCAGCTTGCGTATGAATCCAACCGTGTCTGACAGCAGCACGTCTCTGCCTGCGGCCAGCGCCACCAGCCGCGTGGTAGCATCAAGCGTGGCGAACAGGCGGTCTTCGGCCACCACGTCACTGCCTGCCAGTGCATTGAGCAGCGTAGACTTGCCAGCATTGGTATAACCAACCAGTGACACTGTACTGTGCCGACGGCGGCTACGCCGCTGCGTGACACGTTGGCGATCTATGCGGTTCAGGCGCTGCCTCAGCGTCGCCATACGCAGGCCAATGAGGCGGCGGTCTGTTTCAATCTGTGTCTCCCCGGGCCCACGTGTCCCGATGCCTCCCTGCTGACGCGACAGGTGCGTCCACTGGCGTGTCAGCCGTGTACGCAGATAGTCCAGCTGTGCCAGCTCTACCTGCGCCTTGGCTACGGCTGTCTTGGCACGCCGGGCAAAAATATCCAGAATCAGCGCGGATCGGTCCAGCAGCTTGCACCCGATGGCACGCTCCAGGTTGCGTATCTGAACCGGGCTCAGATCATCGTCGAAGATGACCATGTCGGCGTTAAGGCCTGCCGCCAGCTGTCGCAGCTCCTCAACCTTGCCCGAGCCGATGTAGGTCGCAGGGTTCAATCGAGGCAGCCCTTGCGTCAGACGGCCCGAGATCCGCGCACCAGCCGTCTCAGCCAAGAGCGCAAGCTCATCCAGCGAGTCATCCAAGCTAGCTCCACCTGCCTGCGGACTTGTCACGCCCGCCAGGATTGCAGTTTCTTGCGCTGCCTCTGTGGTGTGCAAATGTTAGCGCTGTTACTGACCGGAACACCGTATATGCTGATACAACTAGGGCAGCGCTGATAACGACTTCTGGCTACACGCGCTCCGGTGCATACGGCACTGGAGACGTACCTCGTCAGAGCCTGACGGCGCCTGTACTGTGGTTTTCGCATCCACCCCTACTGGCTTAAGATACAGAGACCTGAAACACCGCTAACATGCAGCAGGACCCTGCACAGGCATGCAGATAATGTCGTGCCTTGCCGTCCCGCAGAGCAAACCGGCTCTGCCAGATCGAAAGCGATACCGTGTCACCACTTGTCAGGCCGGCCGCGCCCTTCGCTGCGTTGATACGACCATCTCAAGCCCCATAAAGACCAGCGCCAACACCAGAAATACACGCCACAGCTCCACGCCTACACGGTCCTGCCGCATACGTGCAGCCAGGTCTGACTGCGCACCGGCATTTACGACGCGGACCGGTACGCCAGCGGCGGCGGTCATAAGGTCCTTGGCCTGACTTTCCGCCACCACCGTCAGGTCCGACTCCCTTGAAGCCAGGTTCACCGCCATGCGTCGGACAAGTGTGCTGTCCACCATGATATCGTAGACCCCCGGTGTGCTGTACTCTGTGGCAGCCTCGATGACCGTAGTACCCACGAGCTGACGCTGTTTCGGCGTAACCTCCTCGCCCGCAGGCGTCACTATGCGCACACGTCCCGTGGTATTGCCCAGACGGATGACTTCCGGCCGGCCGGCTACCAGCTGGTTCCCCTGGACGGACTCACCAGCCGCCAGATAGTGCACCGTCCGGTGCATAAGCGGCACAAAAAGGCCACGCACGGGCAGGTCACTCCAACCCGGGTCAGGACTCACAGCGAACACAAACACCAACCCACGCCCTAAACGGATCTCCTGCAGGAAAGGCCGTCCGTTCGACATCGTCAGAAGGGTCTGCTCAGTACCCGCCGCCGGCTCATAGACTGCTGCCCGCAGCACGGCCGGCTGCTCCATGCGCGAGATGTCCTCAAAGACTCCCTCAAACAGCGGATGCTCCGCATCCAGGCCCATTACAGTCGCAACGGGTACAGCGTCCCGGTCCGAAACGACGTAGCCGCTGATGCGGCCGCCGCCAAGCCTCTCCAGCAGCACGTTGACATCTGACGACACTCCGCTCGGGAAGAGCACCAGACCACCGCCCTCATCCACGTACCGTGCCATCGCTCCCAGCTCCCCGCTGGACAACGTACGCAAACCTGCCAGCATCACCGCATCAAAGCTGTTTAGCACCGCGCGCGAAAGCGCCGCGCTTTCTATGGTTTCGACCTCCATGACATCATCGCCCACCGCGAGGGCGAGCGTGACAAACTCCACCGTCGCCAAGGACCCGCGCACCACCAGAACACGCCGTGTCTCGGGCACATGAAACACAAAAAAGTGCTTATTGTCCGCAGCAAACGCATCGTCTTCCACCTGCACATGCCCTGCCAACCAGCCGCGGGTGCCAGGTGTAGCCGTAAAGGAAACCCGAACACGGGCACCCGGCGCCAAAGCCACGCTCTGCTGCGCCAACCGCTCACCCCCGAGATACAGGCTGGCAACATAGTTGTCCACTGGCGCCGCCAGATAGCTTTTCAGCGTTGCCTCAATGCGCACGGGTTCGCCTGCTTCCACGATGCGGCTTGTTACCACCACATCTTCAATGGCAACGTTTTCGTGTGTCCGTCCGCCCACAGGCACAAGCGTCAGCCGCACCGCCTCCGGCACCCTCCTGCGCATGGTATCGGCGAGCGTGCTCTGCTGAAGATCTCCAATGAAATACACCTCCTTGTTCAGGTGGGTGCCCTCCTCCTGCAGCACCGCTGCGGCACGCTCAACAGCCTCAAGCGCTGTCACAGCGCGTGCATCCGGTGCCACGGCATCTATCGCTTCCAACACGGACGCCTGACCGCGCACCACGGAACCTGCAGCCGCAGACAGGAAAAACACCTCATCAGCATCCCCCGCCAGCGTCCTTGCGTACGCACGCGCCTGCTCCATGTATGTGCCGCCATCATCACGCAGTATCATGGAAAGTGAATTGTCCACCACAACCGCCGCAGACACCTTGGCATCGCCAGTGAAAGCGCCTCCCGTCATGACGGGCCGGGAAAACGCTGCAATCAGGCACAGTACCGCCAGTGTGCGAAGCAGCAGCAACAGCCACCGCTCCACACGCACACGCTGGAGCGTGGAGCGACGCAGCTCCTTCAGGAATCGCAGCGAGCTGTATTCTATCCGGCGCGCACGGCGAAAGTTGAACAGATGGACCAGTAACGGGATGGCTGCCGCCGCCAGAGCAAAGAGCACCAGCGGATTCAGGAAAGCCATTTCGGACACGAAAAGAGGTAGTCTGTGCTACCTGATGCCTGGCCTGCCTGTTCCGTATGGCGCTATGGGGTCCATATGCGCCTGTGTGCGTTAGAGAAGGTTGCAAATACCCGTATACATGAATCCTCCCGGTCTTTTCGAGGGCGTAGATCCGCGCCGCTATATCATTGTTCGGGGTGCGCGGCAACACAACCTGAAAAACATCAGCCTGAACCTCCCCAAGTACCAGATCAATGTCATCACGGGTCCGTCGGGATCAGGAAAGTCATCGCTGGCCTTCAACACGATCTTTGCCGAAGGGCAGCGCCGCTATATGGAGAGCCTGAGTGCATACGCACGCCAGTTTCTGGTACGTATGGACAAGCCCGATGTGGATTACCTGGGCGGACTCGCGCCGGCCATCGCTATTGAGCAGAAAGCGCTCTCCCGAAACCCGCGATCCACGGTGGCCACACAAACGGAGATCTATGACCACCTGCGGCTACTCTACGCACAGATTGGCACAACCATTTCGCCAGTCAGCAGGGAGCCTGTGATCCGGGATTCGCCCCGCTCGGCGTCCATCGCACTGACGCAACACTGGGAAGAGGGTGCCCGGTTTTACCTGGCCTTCGACCTGCCCGGTGACGAGTCCCTGGACTCGCTTCGACAGCGGGGGTACAGCCGACTCCTGACCTTGCCCGAATCCGGCGCAGCAAACGTCATTCACCTTGATGATATTGACGCGCCACCGCAAGACATGGCGCTGTATGTGCTGCAGGACCGGCTGGTGATTCGTAAAGGAGACGATGCTAATATCACACGCATTGCGGACTCTGTGCAACACGCCTACGCCGAAAACGGTGGACGCTGCATAGCAGTGCAGGCGAAGAACGGCGGAGAGTTTCTTGCATTCAGTGAGCACTTTGAGCGCGATGGCATGACGTTTGAAGAGCCTACGGCGCGGCTGTTCTCCTTCAACAGCCCCATGGGTGCATGCCCGGAGTGCGAAGGGCTGGGGAGGACAAAGAGCATTGACCCCAGCCGTGTCATCCCCGATCCGGACCTGTCGCTGCAGCAGGGCGCCATAGCGCCCTACATGGTGAGCAAGCCGGGATGGGCAAAACATCAGCGGAACCTCCTTCTGGCAGCCTACAGAAAAGGCTTGGATGTGACTCTCCCGTATAAACACCTGCCGGAGGACGATAAGGAGTTTGTCTGGGAAGGCGATAACGATTATGAAGGCATTCGCGGCTTCTTTCGCCAGCTGAGGAGAAAAGCTTTCCTGGAGCGAGACCGGACCTTCATAAGGGGCTATGAAGGTTTTGCCACCTGCAAAGAGTGCCTCGGATCACGCTTGCGGCACGAGGCGCGTTTTGTTGAGGTCGGCGGATTGCATATCGCACAGGTTCTGGAGCTGACCACGAAGAGCGCCCTGGAATTCTTCGAGGCGCTGCAGCTTACCCAGTACCAGGAGGCGGTTGCCTCGGCACTGCTGTCAGAAATCCGCAAGCGTCTGCGCTTTCTGGTCGAAGTGGGTCTTGGTTACGTCACGCTGGACCGGTCTTCCACGACACTTTCTGGCGGGGAAAGCCAACGTATCTGCCTGGCATCATCGATCGGCAGCTCACTGGTAGGGTCGCTCTACGTCTTGGACGAGCCGACCATTGGTCTTCACCCGAGGGATACACTGCGTCTGGTAGGCCTGCTCAGACGCCTGCGCGACCTGGGCAACACCGTGCTGGTGGTGGAACACGATGCAGAGGTGATGCGCCATGCCGACATGATCGTTGACCTTGGGCCAGAGTCCGGTAACAAAGGTGGCGCAGTGATCTGCCAGGGAAGCTACGAGGAGATACTGAAATGCGACGCATCACTCACAGGCGCATACCTCAGTCAGCGCAAGCACATCCCCGCCCCGGCAAAGCGCCGTGCGCCAGACTGGTCCAAGGCCATCGCGGTCAGGCGCGCGCGGGCACATAACCTCAAGCGCATCACGGCGACCTTCCCGCTCGGCCTAATCACAGTGGTTACCGGCGTCAGTGGCTCAGGCAAATCCACGCTGGTCCACGACACGCTGTACCTCGGCCTGAAGCAACTCAAGGGTCTGCCGATAGGTGTCCAACGCGTAGGGGCACACGACAGCATCCTCGGCCATGCCCTCGTTGATCGGGTCGAGATGGTGGACCAGAGTCCCATCGGCCGCAGCTCGCGTTCCAATGCTGCAACTTACACCGGAGCGTTTGGTGGTATTCGGCAGCTTTTCGCGGGCACCTTCCAGGCTAAGATGCGAGGATACCCGCCCGGCTATTTCTCATTCAACGTGGATGGGGGACGCTGTGAAGAGTGCAAGGGCGATGGCTCCGTCAGGATAGAAATGCAGTTCCTGGCAGACCTTTACCTGGAATGTGAGGAGTGCCGCGGCCAGCGCTTCAAAGATGAAGTGCTGGACGTAGAATACAACGGCAAGAACATCCACGATGCTCTGAACCTCACCATCAATGAAGCGCTAGACTTCTTCAAGGAAACGCGCGCTGTTGCAAACAAGCTCAGCATCCTCAGCGAGATCGGCCTCGGATACCTCAAGCTTGGGCAGTCCGCACCCACGCTGTCCGGAGGTGAAGCGCAACGCTTGAAGCTTGCCGCGCACCTGGGGACGCGCACGGACGAACATATCCTGTACGTGTTTGATGAGCCCACCACCGGCCTGCATTTTGACGATATCCGCAAGCTGCTGTTAGCTTTCAACCGCCTGGCCAACCTCGGGCACACCATCATCGTGATCGAGCATAACATGGATGTGATCAAAGCTGCCGACTGGGTGATAGACCTTGGGCCTGAAGGTGGATTTGCCGGGGGAGCCATTGTGGCGGAAGGAACACCGGAAAGCGTGGCAACTCATCAGACGAGCCATACCGGCAGATACCTGCGCAGGGAGGTGGGCTTCGACTTGCCCGGTGGTCCCGTTACTTTGTCAGCACAGGCTGCGGCTCTAGTCTGCTAGGGTGGGTATGCACGTTTGATCTGGATGGCTGTCACATGAGCAGGACGCAGATCGTGGGCCGGCGCATCGCGCTGTTCGCAGGAGCATACAACCACATCTCTGATGGCGTCACGCTGACACTGAACCGTTTGGTGACCTACCTGGAAGGTCATGGCGCTGAAGTCTTGGTCTTTGCCCCAACATCAAAGGCGCCACCACCTTTCGAGCATGCAGGCACGCTGGTTGCCGTGCCTTCCATGCCATGGCCTGGTCGCAGCGACTACCGGCTGTCTTTGGGTCTGCCGCGCAGCGCGCGGGCCCGCTTGACTGTTTTCGCCCCCGATCTTGTCCATATCGCCTCGCCCGACTATCTGGGTGCGCAAGCTCTGCAGTGGGCCAACGCACACAAGGTCCCGGTCGTAGCGTCGTTTCACACCCACTTTGGGGCATATCTGAAGTACTTCCCTTCGTACAACCGGTTCTACCGGATGGACCTCCTGGAAGGGACGGCGTGGCGTTACGGACGCTGGTTCTATCCACAGTGCCAGCACATCTACGTACCTTCCCAATCCATCGCGGACGAGCTGCGCGCACGCGGCATCTCCAAGGGGCTTCGCCTCTGGCCCCGTGGTGTTGACCCTGAGCAGTTCCGCCCGGAGTGGCGGAGCATGGCTTGGCGCCGACAGCTCGGGATAGCAGATCATGAGACGGTCATCACTTTCGTAGGACGCCTGGTCTGGGAGAAGGGGTTGGCGGTGTTTGCGGACACCATCAGTGACTTGGGGTCCCGTGGCATCCCGCACCGCAGCATGGTGGTAGGAGATGGCCCTGCGCGCAAGCGGCTGACAGACCGGCTGCCTCGGACAATCTTTACTGGCCCGCTCAGCAAGAATCGCCTTGCCACAGCGTATGCATCGTCGGATGTGTTCCTGTTTCCCAGTGATACCGAGACCTTTGGCAACGTCACGCTAGAAGCAATGGCGTCCGGGCTTCCGGCTGTTTGTGCCAACGCCACCGGCAGCGACGCACTGGTAGTGAACAACATCACCGGGTTTCTTGCCGCGCCCGGCGACAGCACAGACTTTGTCAAGAAGGTGCAGCACCTGATCTGCAGCCCCACGTTGCGCCAGGGCATGGGAGCGCACGCACGCGCACGCGCCCTGCTGTATGACTGGGAGCAGGTGATGGCGCGCATAGCCGACTTCTATCATGACATCTGGTACCGCAACCTCAGCGGTGACAAATGCGTGAATAGCGAATCTGAACCGGTTCTTGTGCACGCAGCCGGGTAGGTTGGCATGCGGCTGCTGTTTGTTTCACACTCGTTTCCGCCAGCAGACCGTCCGATGGCCAGCATCGGCGGCATGCAGCGCGTCGCCGTCGAGCTGTCGGAATCGCTTGATGCGCACACTTCCGTAACACGAATCGTCCTGCACAGCGCCTGGCGGTGGCATCACATCCAGTGCGCCCTGTGGCTTGTTCCGACCTTCGCACGCATCAGAAGCAAAGCCAGGCGCCGCGAAATTGATGCAGTGCTCTTTTCGTCCATGGTCACCGGCGCGCTGGGGCTCCTGCTTCGGCACACCCTGGCAAAGCACGATATCCCGATGGCAGCCATCGCACACGGGAAAGATGTCACCCAGAAGGGGCCGTACCAGTGGTTTCTTGTGCGGCGCATCCTGCAGGTTCTTGATGCAGTGCTGCCGGTCAGCCGCGCCACGGGGGCTGCATGCATGGCGCGTGGCATGCCCGAAGCCCGTGTGCACATCATCCCCAATGGCGTAAGCGCAGCACGCTTCCAACCTGTTGCGCGAGAACGCTCACCGCGGGAGGTGCTGCTGCTTTGCAGCGTTGGCCGCTTGGTGCGCCGCAAGGGATTTGCGTGGTTTGTACGCCATGTTATGCCCCGCCTGCCGGCGAACGTGCACTACCACATCGGAGGTGCGGGACCGGAAAGGGCCCGTATCGCGGCCGTGATCCGGGAATGTGGCCTGGGAGACCGTGTTCGCCTGCTTGGCAGGCTTTCCGAAGAAGGTCTGCTGCACCTCTATGACAAGGCGCGCTTGCTGATTGTACCAAACATCCCTGTGCCAGGCGACATGGAAGGCTTTGGCATCGTGATGCTGGAGGCTGGTGCCTGTGGCGTTCCAGCTGTTGCATCCCGCCTGGAAGGAATCCAGGATGTGATCACCGAAGGTGTTAACGGTCACCTTGTGGTGAGCCGTGATGCAAAGGGCTTTGCTGCAGCTGTTGCGCGCTATGTTGATAACCCTGCAGCATGGCAGGCACTAAGCAGCCAGACACGGCAACATACGCTTGCAGCGTTCCGGTGGAACACCATTGCCGCGCGCTATGTCCACGCCCTCGAAGATCTCAGGAAACAAAAAACCTCCGACCGATACGCTACAGATTCCGCGGCAAATCCGGGCTAAAAACCTGCACAGTCCTTCACTTCCTCAACCTTGTCCATCATATTGGTCTGGGCATAGGCTTGGTAAAGGGCCCGGCATATGCCACTGTCATCATTGCCCTCGGCCAGTGCCAGTAACCGGGCCCGCTCCAGATACGGGATAGCCTCGGCCATGAGTGCTTTCTTTTCCCCATCCAGTGCAAAAACAGCTTCCTGACGTGCCTCGATTTCGTCCTGGCTAAGTGTATCCCGCGCAGCCCGCAGCGCTTCGTCAAGCGCCACGGCCTGCCTCTGCACGTCCGTGGCCTTGTTGATGTAGGCTGCACCCAGGTTGTAATGTGAGTCACCATGCAGATGGTCCAGCGCTACGGCTGCTGCAAGGTGTTCTATGGCTTCATCATAGTGTTCCGCCTGCAGGAGCAGTGATCCCAGGTTGTAGCGTGTGAGCCTGTCATCCGGCATCGCCTTCGCCCGCTCCCGGTACCGGGCAATAGCACGATCATTCTGACCGCTTAAAGCGTACGCATTCAGGAGCAGGCCCTGCAGCTCCTCATCTTGCCCGAAGCTCTCCACCGCACCTTCCAGAAGCGCTACGGCATCCTCGCTTCGTTCGTTTCCAAGGTAGATGTGGGAAAGGTATCTGAACCATTCAACCTCCACCGGCCCGATCTCTATGGCACGCTGCAACGGCTCGATTGCCTGCAGGCCGTTGTCTCCGCGGATATTGGCAAAGGCCCAGTTCAGGTGGGGGTCCAGCGAGTCCGGCATCACTATGGCAGCCGCGTGGAACTGTTCAGCAGACCGTATGAAAAGCGCCGCCTGCGCCTCTGCATCGGCCTCTTCCACCCCAGCGTTAAAGAACTCTGCGCCATCCCCGAAGACTTCCTGGTAGTCCAACAGCAGTGTCCGCGTGATTTCGGCGTCCCTGCTTGGCGCATGCTCCAGGATCTTGCGATACGCTGCCACCATCTCCGCCCAGTGATTGAGATACTCTTCGCCCTCAGACGCCTCCGCTTGTGCACGGTGAATACGGGCCAGCAGGTCGTAGGCCTTGTGATCTTCTGGTCTTTCCACCAATCGGGCTTGAACGAGGTCGTATGCCTCCCCAAACTCCTGGTTCTTGAGTGCGCGCTCGGCTTTGCGCAGCTGTGCCGTAGCGGCAGGCACGCTTGCAGTGATTAAAAAAACAAGGAGCAGGGCAGTCCGTTTCATGGCAGTTCACCGGTAACTGGAAAAGGGACAGTATGGGCTTCTATATTTACGCTTTTTTTTGCCGACCTGCAAGTCGATCTGCGAACCGGTCTTCCATGATCTGAAGTAGCACCGGCAAGAACAGCAGCGCCGCCACGAGCGTCGTCCCAATACCGGTAACAGCGAGTGCACCCATGGAGTTAAGGCCCGGATGAAAACTCAGCAGCAGCCCGGAAAAGCCCACCATCGTTGTCACAGCACCCATAGTGACGTGCTCGCCCGTGGAACGCAGGACCCGCAGCAGCGAACCCCGCCCCTCTTCCAGGTAGCGATGAACCATGTGAGCACCTGCATCATTGCCAATACCTATCACCGCAGGTATCATAACGATGTTGTAGAAGTTCATGCGCAGACCGGTGACCTTCATAACAAGCAGCATCCACAGCACCCCGACCAAAAGCGGCAAGAGCGCCAGCAATGCCAGGCGTATACGCACAAAGTTGGCCCACATGAGCAGCATCACGATCACAGTCGCGGCTGCAATCATGTACGGAGCCTCCTGCCTCATGAGACGCAGCATGTCAGCCGCGACGATAGAGGACGATCCCGCATGATACACGCTGCCGTCCGGTATCACAACCTCGCCAATGTCTTCTGCAAAGGCGATCGACTTGCGCCCATCGGAGAGGCCAACCGCCGGATAGACCGTTACAAAATTGCCAAGCTCGCCAGTCTTAGATGTGAACCGCTGGCGCAGCATGTCCGGAACATCGGCCAGCTCGATCGGCGCGCGCGTCTGCGCAGCACGCCTTAACATGTCAATGCTGTCGTCCGTGCTGATCAGCGGATCAGCCAAAAGAGTGTCTCTTATGTACGCGATACGCGAAAGCTTGCGGTGCTGCTCCTCGACGGTCATAGGGAATCGCTCCTGCAGCGTTTCCACAGACCGGATCGTTGTGGTGAAAGTGTCCGAATCAACCACATGCACTGTTGTGTCACCTTCCATCTTCCCCCGTAACACCGCGGCAACCATTGGGGTTTTGGCCGGATCATCCACAACGATATAGGCGGGGTTCCTGCGGCCCTGCTCATAGAAAGCGCGCCGTACCCTCGCGCTGATTTCTACCCAGTCCTCATAGACCGGCTCCAGTTCACCGAACCGGTACTCAAATGTTACGCCGGGTGCCTGTATCAGCGCCAGTATGACCGCTGCAATACTGCCGGCCAGCACACCGTGTGCGCCGGGATACCGCCCCTGACGGGGCAAGCCCGGTGCCCTGTCGCGGCCATACGAGACAAGGCCGGCTCGTTCCAGGCATATCAGAAGCGCAGGCAGCACAAAAAGCATCGATACTAGCGCCAGCAGCACGCCACAGCTGGCGATGAAGCCAAACTGGCTGAACCCCTCAAAATCAGCCAGCACGAGCACACACAAGGCAGCCGCTGTTGTCAGAGCCCCTACGGCAATCGCCTGACCTGTGCTCATGAATGTGCGTATGGCGGCTTCTTCGGGGGACAGCACTGCACGCTCCTCTATATAGCGTGCATAGAAGTGAATACCGTAGTCTATGCCAAGCCCGAAGAGCACCAGGCCCAGCGTGGAACTGAGCAGGTTCAGCGTACCAAAGGCCAGGTACGCAACGGCAGCGGTCCACGCCAGGCTTGCAACAAGCGGCGCGCCGATCATCAGCGCCGTCAGTGGCGCCCGCACCAGCTCGACAAACACAACGCGGCGCGTGAGACTGTGACGTCCATGGGTCTGGCAACTCTTGTAAAAGAAGTAGGCCATGATCACCAGCAGCACCGCTGCCAATCCTGCCCCAAAGGAGCCCAGAACATCGTCGGTAATGGTCCGCACCTCTATGCGCTGCCGCCAGAGCCGACCACCCAGGGTCGTTGTCATCTGTGTATGATAGCTGGCCGGCTCCAGCCGTCTGATGGTTCGCTCCATTGTGCCATAGAGGGTCTCGATGTACCCCACGTCGGTAAGCGGACCACCAGTAAAAAAGCGCACCACCAATGTCGTGCTATCCTCCGATACGTAGTACTCCCGGCCTACGATGCGCTCAAATGTGACCCGCAGCTCCGTGGCACCCGGCTGCTCCTCCTCCTCTTCCTCCAGATCAAAGAAGAACGGGTTCGCTTTCAGCCTGGCTTCGGTAATCGCCTCTTCCAGGCCGGTCTCCACCTCGTCCAGCTCTTTTTCAGTAGCCAGATAGAGCGCGTTGCTCCGCAGGAACTCCGTGTCACGCCGCAGCTCCGCGCGCACAAAAAACGATTCCCCCGTTTTTTCGTCGCGCAGCACCATAACCTGGGGTATCAGCGCCTCAGCAAATGCCAGGTTCGCGCCAAAAGAAGGGCTCTCAACGGCCAGATCCACCGACACATCACCACCACCGATTGTGGCACGCATGCGTTCCAGCGCTTTTACACTCGGGTAGTGTTCTGGAACAAGGTTGGCAAAGTCCGGGTCAATGACCAAATTTCCTGCCAGAAACAGGCTGGCCGCCGTGGCAGCAAGCGCAAGCACAAGCACACGGAAAGGCCTGCGTACAATGCCCGCGATAACGGGGCGCAGCACCCGAAAGGCGTGTACCATTGTCAGGTTTGCGCAGCTATTGCAATAGCATCAAAATACACGTCAGAGACCCCGTGCGTGTTGTCCGTGTCACCCCAGACCATGATGAAAAGCGGCCTGGCCGGCGCCTCTCTGCCGAAAAGGGCCTTGTAGTCTTCGCGCACATTGCGCTCAATAGTAACCCACTTCTCCATACCATCCTGTGCGCTGGAAACCACGAGTACACGCAGCTTCCCGTAGCTCGCTGTCGTGCCTACCGGAAGCGTGGAGCTGTAGGTGTACTTGATGATGCAGAGGCGCCGCAACCAGTCACCGCAATCAAACGAGACATAGAAAGCACCTCCGGTATCATTGAGTGTGCTGATGGTTTCCTGTGCACCTTCGGGAAGCCGGTCAGCACGCCATCGCCATGACAGCACCGGGTGGCTGCGCGTATCCCAGTCGAATCCGTCTTCTCCCACAACACGACCCACCTGGACTGTCTCGTCGCGTGTGTATACGCGCAGAACTTTTTCGCCGTCCATTGTCACCACTTCGACGTAATCATCATCACGCTGCACTGTATCCGGAAGAGGCAGCGCACTCCGGTTTCCCGGGTCCAGTATGCGCCACCTGGCAGGTACGGCATCGTTGTATGAAAAATCCTCTATAACAATGGACTGCGCCGCACTGTTCTGCAGACACAGCAGTGCCATGCACCACAGCGCACTGAATACGTTTTGCATACGTTTTTCGGGCTCTTGGGTATCAGCACCCATTAGACACATTCAGCGCCGAAGGGGTCGCCGGCCTGCATCGCTGCTCTGCTCCAGCGCAGGCAGAACAGCGAAAAAGAGCAGGTTAACCCCCCGATGCACCACAGCCACAGCGGTGAAAAGCGCAAATATGTGTGCCTCCGTAACACCCATGACGCTGGACAGCCCCACGGCAATGCTCATGATTGCCAGGTCGGCAGCCGGGAGAAACGGTATCCGCGTGACAATGATCGTTACCGCCGCATAGGTGAACCACACCTTCAGGGGCACCTCAGGCATGGCAACATGCCACATCGTGATTTCTGTGACCGTTCTGACCAGGACGCGCGCCACATGAACGCAGAAGATCATGGAGGCCGGGCGCCATGACATCGCGAACATGTATTTCCATACCCGCACCATAATCATCATCACGATAACCAGGATGATACCTGCAACTATGACGGTGCTTTCCTTTCTTTCACCAACCAGCTCGGTCAGCGTGACCTGGCCTGTGAAAACGAAGAGAGCCACCAGCACGATGGCCACCATTGTGGAGGCTGCAGACGACAGGATGTTCTGATCGCGGATGGTCTTCATGATCTCCGCAGGCGACTCCCCGATATGCTTGCTGGCCCAGGTGTACAGGAACACCTCTCCTGAGTACCCCAATACGTCCTTGTTCAGGATCCTCTTTTTTATGAATGCGGGAATGCCGTTTCGCAGCCTGAACACCCAGGTGATCCGGTACGCCAGAATCTGGGACGCAGGCAGTATGAAGTACACGATGAGCAGCAGCACGTAGAAGTGCGGCTGCCGTGGCAGCCCGCGCGCTACTTGCGACAGCTCGACATCCCTGAGCTCCCAGACCAGGTAGGCTGCGATGCTTCCGATGAACGCGATGCGCGCCGCTCGCAGGATTTTCAGGCCACGCCTGGAGCAGGCAAAAGCGTTCCAGCGCTTCCGGATGGCATCGTACCGTTGTCGCATCACTGCCGGGTTGGGATCCGCTGCCGAACACAGTGCTTACAGGCCACGTCTGCCTTAGAAACCAGCCGCATGGCCATTCGTTTGAATGGCGTTACTGCCGACAGCGGATATTGAATCTACGACTATGGGCCCAGTGGACACTGTCGGGATAGTGCATACGTACGACTCCATAGCGGTCGGGCAGTCATGTGCTGTCGAACGCTTTGTCAGCGAAGACGATGTCCTTGCATTTGCGCGGATTACGGGTGATGACAATCCGATCCATGTGGATCCGGCCTATGCAGCGGAAACGCGATTCGGCAAGAGGATTGTTCACGGCGTATTCCTTCTGGCACTGATATCCAAGGTGCTTGGGCATGACTTTCCGGGACACGGCAGCGTAGCAGTTAACATCTCTTGCCGCTTCCTGCGGCCTGTACCTGTCAATTCTACGGTAACGGTCGAGGTCAAGGTTTCCGAGAAGTTTGAGAAACGCCGCCAGGTGAAGGCCCGCACCTACATCTACAACGAGTCCGGCAGAATGGTCTTGGCGGGCGAAGCGGTCTTTATTCCGCCTGGTGAGAGCAGCAGCCTGTAGCCAGGTCAGGCTCCTGCTGTCACGACCTGTCCGGACTGAATCCGCACACACTGGTTCGCTGCGTCTTCAAACGGCACAAAGCCGCTGACCGTCTCGTTTCCAGCGGCGGTAATCAGACTCTGCCCCAGCAGATCGCTTTGAAGGAGTGTAAGGATCGCTTCTGCCCGTTTGGCATCCAGCGAGTCGAAGACATCGTCCAGAAGCAGTATGGGCGGTTCATCCAGGCGGTTGTTCAGATAAAGGTACTGGGCCAGCTTGATGGCAATGCCGAAGGTGCGGTGCTGTCCTTGGGATCCGTACTGTCGAAGCTCAAAACCATCAATGGTCAGCAGCACATCGTCGCGATGCGGGCCTACGAGTGTTCGTCCGACCGCCTGTCCGCCTTGTGCGGTATCCGCCAGGCGCTGCCAAAAAGCTTCCTGAATCTCCGCCTCGCTGCTATCATCCGTCAGCAGCGCGATGCCACGGTATGACATGGCGGGTACTTCATCAACAGTGGCCAGGTGTCGGTACGCATCCTGCAAAAAGGTCGCGAAGCTCACCAGAAATCGCATCCGCGCCGCGATCACGTAGCTGCCGTGGCGCACCAGCTCTGCGTCCCATGGTGCCAGCATCGCCGGGTCCAGCGCCAACTTCTGCCGTCGCGCCTTTACGAGAAGCTCATTGCGCTGCCTCAGGACTCTGCGGTAACGCAGGAGCCGCTCCAGATAGGCAGGTTGTGCCTGGCACAGGATGTTGTTGATGAATCGCCGCCGCTCGCCCGGCGGACCCGCCGTGACCGTTATATCGCCTGGCGCAAACGACACGACAGGAAGCATCCCCACAAGGTTAGCGATCCGGTCCAGCGGCGCCCCGTTGGTAAAGATGTGCTTCCCGTCCCGGGGATCATACAGCAGCCTGATCTCCACTGCGCGGCGGAGCTTCCCTCCGAAGCTGCCGGTCAGTTCAAAGAAGGGTGCCTCCTTGCGCAGCGCATGGCGGTCGTTTGCAGTCAGGAAGCTCTTGCTGAGACACAGGTAGTGGATGGCTTCCAGTATATTGGTTTTGCCTGCCCCGTTCGGGCCATACAGCAGGTTGACTTTTGGCGCAAAATCGAGCCGGGAGTCTGCGTGGGCTCTGAACGCACGTAAGCGAAGCGTGTGTATTTTCATGCTTTCGCCGGGTTCAGGCTCTGTTCATGAGTCGCAGGGCCAGGCATGGGCGCAAAGTAAGACGCGGGACGTACTAAGTCCCACCAGCTCACAGCGATGTCCGAGCTTCACCACCAACTCAGGTCTCTTGTCACGGAGCAGCGCAATCCCCGCTCAGCTCACATTGACACGGCCAGCATCCCGGAGATCCTTCGCGTCATCAATCAGGAAGACCGGTGCATAGCCGAGGCCGTCGGCAAGGAAATCCCCTATATAGCGCAGGCCGTGCAGCTCGTTGTCGATACGTTCAAGGGCGGTGGTAGGTTGTTTTACGTTGGCGCTGGTACCAGTGGCCGCCTAGGCATTCTGGACGCTTCGGAATGCCCTCCCACTTTTGGAACACCCTCGTCGCAGGTACAAGGCATCATTGCCGGGGGACGTGAAGCAGTATTCCGATCGCAGGAGGGGGCCGAAGACATGGAGACTGGCGGCGTCGAAGCCCTCCAGGCACATGGCGTTGCGCCACGCGACATCGTTTGCGGAATTGCTGCCAGCCGCCGTACACCTTATGTTGTTGGGGCCATGCGCTTCGCCCGTGCGATGGGCTGCAAGACGCTTTTTGTGACGTGTAACCCGAGAGGCAGCTTTTCGATTCCTGTGGATGTCGCCATATGCGTCGTAGTAGGGCCTGAAGTCATCATGGGCTCGACCCGCATGAAGAGCGGTACGGCGCAGAAGCTTGTGCTCAACATGATCACCACAGCGGCCATGGTGCGCATGGGCAAGGTGTACGAGAACATGATGGTCGATCTCCATATGAGTGCACAGAAGCTTGTTGAACGCTCGCGCCGCACCGTGATGATTGTTACGGGACTGCGCTACGATGCAGCTGCGAAGGCGTTGGATGCCGCAGGCGGCCACGTCAAAACCGCGCTGGTGATGATACTGGCGAAGGTCTGTCTGGAAGAGGCGCGACGCCGCCTGGAGCAGACGGGCGGGTTCGTGCGCCAGGCCATTGCTTAGCAGGAGGGCGCAGCAGCACCCCCGCATGGCTGACGGCCACACTGCTGCGGCATAAGCCTTGTGATGTCTTCTTCTGCCGGCTCAAGACCAAGCAGGTGCAGTGATAAGCTGAAGTTACCCCCTTGGTGCGCTGTGAAAGCTAGGAGCCTGCGCAGCAGAAAAAATCAGCAGCTTATATTCCCCACTTGGAGCCTATAATCGGCCTAAAATAGGGACCAAGCCCAGCCAAGTGCATCTAAATTGGCGTAATTCGTCTGAAATCCCCCACTCGGATGGCAATTTAATTCCTGGCGCGCAGACTCCTAGTCCAAGAACATGTTGAGGGTGGTTACTGCACTGATGAGGAGAACGCCCAGGCCGATAACCCACATCAGGATCCACAGCTTGCTGTCCAGGGCGGCGCTGGTGGCATCCAGCTTGCTTTCCAGCTGAGCGATAAGATTGGCACTGGCCATGGTTTGGAGTTCTTGAACGAAGGAAGTAGGCCTCCTCCTCGCTCAGGCCCAGTTTCAGAAGCAGCAGGAATAGGCGCTTATCATCCGGAGAAGACAGTGTTTCGGCCATAGGTGAAGATACGTGGCGAGAACTGCTGGTACCACCGGTTTGCCCCAGAGGTTGCGGAACTTTGATTCTGCGCAGTGGAGAGAAGAGGTGGCAGGACTGCCATCAGGTGAAAAAACCTCACGTTCCTTGGTAGCCCGGAGCAGCCAGACTGGATCTGCCGCGACCCGTGAGGGGTGCTTTGCGTGCCGGTTTTTCGTCGGGAGAGGCTGGTCCCTGCCCCATTAATGCCATGTTTCACGTGAAACATCACAGGCGGCGATCCGGGACATTGCAACACGCGATTGGTTGCATACGGCATGCCAGACAGCAAGCTTTGTGGAATATCAGGGGCTGTCGCGTCCTCGCCATGCTGCAGCGTCATTCTGGAATGGTGCCGCCAGCATACGGCCAAACCGCTTCGAGTTACCAACGCGACAGGATCACTTCCTGCGTTCTTTCTGCGACACGCCTGGGAGGCTACGCGCCGCTTTATGCTCTGCCTGATGCCCGACCCGGATGCCGCGCTGTATCTGCACAGTGATCTGGAACGACTCGGTACAGGCAACCTGCTCCTGTTCCCGCCCAGCGGGCGCGTCCCCTATGACGATGAGCAGATGGCTGACTCCCGGCGCATGGTACACCGCGCTGATGTTCTTCAGCAGCTGACCGAAGACTTTCACGGGATAGTGGTGAGCAGCATCAGCGCGGTGGCCGAACGCACGCCCGCGAAAGCCAGTGTCCGTACCGCATCCCGCACCCTGAAAACTGCAGATATCGTGCTGCCAGGCGACCTGATAAAAGACTTGGTGGACCAGGGCTTTGCACGCGTCCGGTTCGTTGAACAACCCGGCGAAGTTGCCTGGCGCGGCGGCATTGTTGATGTCTATTCCTATTCCAGCGGCTACCCTGTACGCATCGAATTTCTTGACGACGAAATAGAGTCACTGCGCGAATTTGACCCGACTTCCCAGCGATCAGTCAGCACCCTGGATCAGACCCGCATAGCCCCGCGCCTGGAGCGCTTTGCCGAATCCGAAATCATCTACTCTTCTCTCTTCGACTTCCTGGCGAAAGATGCGCTTCTGGTACTCTTTGACAGCGCGCGCTTTGGCGCGCTTACCAGCGAATTGTTCAATAAAGCGCAAGAGCGCTACACGGACCTGCACACCGATGATGCGCCGGTCACACCATCTGCGCGATACCTGGACTGCGATGCGCTTATGGAAGCTCTGGGAGGCCGGGCGCAATTGCACTTTAGCACGTACGCTGATCCTTCCGTAACTGCCACCGTTTCGGCCGACAGCTTTCCGCAGCCAGCATTCAACCGTCAAATAAAGCTCTTGCGGCAGCAGCTGACCCAAAACGCCAAAGCTGCAACAATCACCTACATCCTGTGCGACAGCAGCGGGCAAAAGGAGCGCCTGACCGAACTCCTGGACACAGCACTCCGAGACGGCCACTTGAGGCTGATCGTGGAGTCTCTGCACCAGGGCTTTGAACTGCCTGGGTTGAAACTTGCAGTGTACACGGACCACGAGATCTTCGGGCGGCATCACCGCCCTTCCCTGGCGCGGAGACGCAAAAGAACCGGGGGCATCCGCCTGCATGAGCTGCGCAGCCTGAAACCAGGCGACTTCGTGGTCCACACCAACTATGGCATTGGCACGTTTGCGGGGTTCCGCAACATCACGGTACGCGGGAAGGAACAGGAAGCGGTCCGATTGCACTACGAGGGCGGCGATGTGCTCTACGTCAACGTCAATGCCCTCTACAAGCTGCACAAATACACCGGCAAGGAAGGGCACCAGCCGAAGCTCACCAAGCTCGGGTCCGGTCAGTGGGACAGATCAAAGCGCAAAGCCAAGAAGCGCATCAAGGACATTGCCCGCGACCTTATCAGACTCTACGCCAAGCGCAAGGCGTCCACCGGGCATGCATACCCGCCGGACTCGGTCTGGCAGCGGGAGATGGAGGCTTCTTTCGAGTTCGAAGACACACCCGATCAGTACAGCGCAACCGAAGCCATCAAAAGAGACATGGAGGCATCGGCGCCGATGGATCGCCTTGTGTGCGGCGATGTCGGTTTCGGGAAGACGGAGGTGGCAGTACGCGCAGCGTTCAAGGCCATCCAGGACGGGAAGCAGGTTGCCGTACTGGTGCCCACCACAGTATTGGCCTGGCAGCACCAGGAAACCTTCACCCGCCGTCTGGAACACTTTCCCGTGTGTGTTGAGATGCTTTCACGCCACCGTACCGGCAAGGCAGTGACGACCATTCTGAACAACCTCAGGAGTGGGCGGATTGATATACTAATCGGCACGCATCGCATCATATCCAAAGACGTACATTTTAAAGATCTGGGGCTGCTCATTGTGGATGAGGAGCAGCGGTTCGGCGTAAGTGTCAAAGAGCGACTGCGTCAGATGCGTGTCAACGTGGACACGCTTACACTGACTGCGACACCCATTCCGAGAACTCTCCAGTTTTCACTTATGGGTGCACGAGACCTGTCCATTATCGATACACCACCGCCAAATCGCCAGAGTATCGTCACCGAGATTCATTCCTTTGACTCCGGCCTGATCCGTGATGCCATCCTGTACGAGACCAGCCGTGGCGGGCAGGTGTTTTTCGTGCATAACCGGGTGCAGTCTATTGAAGACATCTCCGCCATGTTGCGCGACCTGGTGCCTAGCGTTCGCATAAACGTTGCCCACGGCCAGATAAAAGCGGCCCAGATGGAGAGGGTCATGACAGCCTTTATCGACCGCAAGTTTGATGTGCTGGTATCGACTACCATCATCGAAAACGGCCTTGATATTCCCAACGCCAACACGATGATCGTTCACAATGCGCAGCGGTTCGGGCTGGCTGAGCTCCACCAGCTGCGCGGACGTGTAGGCCGAAGCGACCGCAAAGCGTTCTGCTACCTTTTGGTCCCGTCCATACATGTGCTCACGCGTGAAGCGCGTCAGCGCCTGCGCGCCGTGGAGCAGCTCAGCAGTCTGGGGAGCGGCTTCCAGATTGCTATGCGCGACTTGGACATCCGTGGTGCAGGCAACGTCCTGGGTGGTGAACAGAGCGGGTTCATCACAGACCTAGGGCTGGCAACATACCAGCAGGTTCTTGAAGAGGCGGTCCAGGAACTCCGCGCGGATGAGTTCCCCTTCCTGGCTGGAAAAGCCCTTCCCATGCCAGCAGCAGACACTACTGTTGATACTGAAGCCAAGATCGGGCTGCCGCGCTATTACGTGGAAAGCGACATTGAGCGGCTGGGACTCTATCAGCGTATCGGTGAAGCGCCTACCAGCGCGATGCTGGCAGATCTCCGCGAGGAGATCAGAGATCGCTTCGGGCCACTGCCATCCGAAGCCCGGCATCTTTTTACTGCGGCGAAGATGAAGCTGCATGCCCAAAAGCTGCTCCTTCCACGCGTCACGCACCGCAATCAGCGGCTTTTCCTGCATCTGCCGCTGGATAACGTACACTTTCGGGAACACCGCTTCCATACACTCCTGGAAAAACTGGACGCCATCAACCACCGCTACGTGCTAAAGGAGTCCAGAAACGGAACGCCGCGTGCTATCATCCAGGACGTGCCAAGGCTGAAAACGGCCCTCTCGCTCTTGGAATCACTCGCAGCATAACGTTCCTATCTTGTTTTAGCACGATCAGCAAACAGCGCGGAAGGCTGCGAAAGCCGGTTTTCAGTCACAGACAGGAACGTGGCCTGAGCAGGGAACGCCAGGCCAGTATGTCGAAAGAGCCGCCTCACGGCAAGTGCCACAGTCTGGCCCGTGCCGCGGTCGTGCAGGACACGACCGCGGGCACGTTGCAGCGGTTTGTCTGCGACAACACTTTGGTGTCAGGGTCTACACGGACGAGGCCGCGGCCTACAAGGGCATGCCGGGCGTACAGCACGAGGTTGTAAGGCACAGCGTGGGCGAGTACGTCAACGGCATGATTCACACAAGCGGGTTAGAATCCTTCTGGTCCATGCTCAAGCGTGGGCACTATGGCGTGTACCACAGGGCAAAAAGCATTTGAACCGTTACGTGGCGGAGTTGCGGGCCGCCACAATGCGCGGGAGCTGGACATGGCAGATGGGGCTGCTCATGCGTGGCGGCAGGAAAGCAGCTACGGTATAGCGATCTGGCAGGGTAACTCCGCAGTCGGACCCCTTGTGTTACGGCGATTGTCTGGGCCGGATGCAGTGTAGGAACGC
>JAAXGV010000030.1:7648-15615 GCA_012271185.1 Rhodothermales bacterium | reverse complement strand
GAAAAGCCGAGAATCGGCCCAAAAAGACCCGTAAGCGGCAAAAAGAGCGCAATATAGCCGAACTGGCATGCCGCGAGGCCCTCCCTGTAGACCCCGCGGAGTGCCAACGCCGTACCGCTGGTGCATCAGAAGACCGAGGTTGAAGGCTGCGGCCTGAATAAGTAGCCGTTTTCGAATCAGGTGCAGATCATGTTAGTTTGGCATGTAATTCCCATCAGATACTCCCGGTACTCGAGCCATGTATCAAAGGCTTCGGGCAGTTCCTTGGGTGTCATGGTGGTGATGCGCAGGTGACGTGCCGCTTGGACACCACGCAACCGCATCATCACATCTTCCCATGTCTCCGGTTCTAATTCGGCCATCTGCAGGATATCCAGTGGATTCCATGAGTGCCCCAGGTACGATACGCGCATGTTGTGGGTGGGCCTGCCCACTCTGTACATGCGATCGTAGATCTCGTTGTAGTCCCACTGGTTGTCGTGGATAGCGTGCCACACATCGGCGTGTTTCCAGTCGTACGATAGGCGCGAACCGTATGCATGCGGCTTCTTTGATGGCCCAGGTGACCCATTTGTAGGAGGCGCGGATGGTGGTGCTCAGGCGTCGCACCAGCGATTCTTCGGCGCGTATGCCTGAGATGTGCGCGTCATGGTTGAACTTGTGCCGTGCGGCATCAAGGATGCCAGACAGGTACATCGCTTGCGTATCGCAGGTCGGTCACAGCGTCAGGCTCCTTCTCTCTGACCCACTCGTCTTTGTCTTCCGGGTCTCACGCGAGCCACCAGCAGTGCCGCTCGTTATGCATATTGTTGAGCGCGATGGACATCTGTATCCATTTCAGATCAATATCTTCATCTTCCCGTTCCTTGAGCCATCGCAGGTACTTCAGGTTGGACTCCCACTCCACTTCGAAGAAGCCCACGAAGATGGCGGTCACAGGCAGCCGGCCTTTCTCTTTGGCCGCCATAGCGGCAAGGTTCAGGACCACGGTGGAGTCTTCGCCGGAGCTGATGCCAACGCAGGGGTTCTCGAACTCGTCGTAGATCCACCGTATGCGATCCAAGGCTTTCTCAAAGACGTTCTGGGGGAAGTAGTGTCTCTTGTATGATCGTAAACTCATGCCCGCAGGACGGGCACAAGATACCGTTTCTGGTCCATTCCGCTGACGACGTGCGCTTCTTCTGCTCTGCTTCGGCACGTGCCATCTCTTCGTGTGTAGCAGGACGAAACCCTGCACCTACCGGGTCGGCTGTTGGATGCGTGGGGCGGAGGATGTGACGGAAGCCAGGGCCTCTTCCGCCTCCTGCATCGGCACGGGCAAAGCTTCCACATACCTGATCTGATGTGTTACCAAAATACCACTAATGCGTACACTTGCTGATCCCTGTCGCTGCTTTGTATGCGGATCAAGAACCCTGCCTCTGGCCTTTTCCTGATTGCCGGTGCAGCCCTTGGCACACTGATCGTTGCGCTGGTCGCAGTCTGGAACCTCGCCTACCCCTCTGTGACGCCGCCGGGGTCAAGCCAGTTATCCGGTCTTCAGGGTGAGGTCCGGGTCATATGGGGCGCATCGGGCGATGCGGCTGTTCATGCTCCCAGCACGCTTGCCGCCGCCAGCGGCCTCGGCTATGTGCACGCATGGAACCATGCCTGGACCATGGTGCTGTGGCGCCAGGCGGCGCAAGGCCGCCTGGCGGACTGGTTTGGCAACAAAGCCTTCCCCGCTGATGCACTGGCTCGAGGCCTGGGACTGGCACAGCTGGCAGAAGAAAGCCAGCATAATCTTTCCGGAGAGGATCTGCGGCACCTTGCCGCCTATGCTGCGGGCGCATCTGCGGCTTTGTCGCACACTTCCACAGCCTCGCGCCCGGAGTTCCTGATCCTGAACCATGCACCGGAGCCTTGGCTGCCTTGGCATACGCTGGCCATAGAGCGTCTGATCGCATACCTGGCCAGTGATGTGGACTGCGTCGCCTTCCAGTCGTTTTGCCGCGCCGACAGCACGCTCCGTGCCATGGTGCACCTGCACGGGTTCAGCGGCAGCCTGGCATGGGTTGTTGGACATGACAGCACCGCCACCCTGTTTCAGCGACACGTCTTTGGCAGCAGTGCACTTCCAGCCTTTCAGGAGGTGTTATCCGTCGTTCCGGGCCAGTCACCCGTCCGGGGTATCACGCTGATCGGCACACCGTTCTTTGTGGGTGGGCAGTCCCGCAGTGGAGCGTGGGCGGCTCTGCTGCGGTCGTCAGCAGAGCTCATGCATACTGCATGGGACCCCGTTCCTGCGCTGCATGTACGCCTGTCTGGCGCTGACGGACACGAGCAGATTGCAGCCATCACGCGCATGCCCGGCATGCTGCGGATTGAGGCTGATTCGGACACCACTGCGTGGGTGCTGTCCTGGCCAGGGCTGGCTCCAGGTTCGGATACCGGTGCATGGCGAGCATTAGCTGAAAATCGCAACACCTTTTTCGGCTTGTTCACTGGGGCGAGGCTGCATACCGATGCGCATGGACAGTGGCATATCGTCGGGAAACCGGCCGTAAAGACCGACTCGCCTTACGGCGCCCTGATCAGCCATGACCCAAAGGCCACGCACCTTCCTCTGCCGGACATGTCCTGGCTTCGTACCCGCGCCTGGGTTGCGGATACCTACAGCACCTATGCGGCAGCGGTACTCCCCCGCCTCCTCGCCAAACTGGACGAAGCGTATGCAAACGAGCGGTCCGGGCTGGGGACCGCGCTGGCTTACCTCAGAAACTGGGATTACCGGTATGACCGTTCCAGCATCGGGGCTTCGGTGTTTGCTGCATGGATGGATGCGGAGGCGGGCGTGTTTTCCAGCAATGCTGAACGTCTCGGCGCTTCCCTTGAGGAGGCCGTCAGGACGCTCTCCATGCGGTACGGGTCGGACCTCAGCACGTGGCGCTGGGAACAGCTGCATCCCGACCGGCGCCACTTTGCTATTGCGCATGCGTCGCGTGCCGCCACGATGCCCCGTTTTGCGCCTATGGAATGGCCTGGCGAGGGATGCGCCGCGGCTCCGTGCTGGGGTGCTGGGCACACTTCACTGGAACATGCATCCTCTGCCATGATCGAGCTCTGGCACACGGTGCTGTGGCAGGATGACTATGCGATCCGCAGAAGGCCGATGCCAGCGCCGGGCTTCCTGAACAGGTACAGGCTGCTCGAACACAGCACGGAAGTCTACACTGTCCCTTCGCGTGCTGAGCGCACGACAAAGCTGACGCGCTAGATGATACCCCTGTATATCGGCATAGACGCAGGCGGAAGCAAGACCCGCCTGCTAGCCCGGACGGCCGGCAGTGCACAGGCACTGCAGCTGAAGGCGACAGGCGCCAACCTTTTAAGGCATGGGGAAGACCATGTGGCCAGGCTCTTTGCCAGGCTGGTGCGGCAGGCGCAGCAATCGTATCCCGGACACTCTCTGGGCGCTGTGGTGGCTGGGGTCGCCGGGGCTGGAGAAACCCGGGCACAACGGTCTCTGTCTGGCCGGATTCGCGGACTGCTCGGTGCCATCCCCGTCCTGGAAATCGTTCACGACGGGGTGATAGCGCTGGAAGCCGCTTTTCCGGGCGAGAGCGGCATGCTTCTGATTGCAGGTACTGGAAGCGCTGTTCTCGCGCGAACGGCAGGCGGCGTATTCACCCGCGCGGGAGGATGGGGATACCTTTTCGGAGACGAGGGCAGTGGCTATGCCATTGGCAGGCGCGGCCTGGCCGCCATCGCACACGCGCTAGATGGTGGCCCTGCAACACTTCTGTGCGACCTTGTCCAGGACCGGCACGGCATCAGGGGGCGGCATGCACTCCTCAAGGGGGTGTCCTCCGGCCGCCTGCCGATTCAGCACATGGCACCATCGGTACTCACGGCGGCCGAGGCCGGGGACACCGTCGCGCAGGATATCGTTGGCGAAGAGGTTCTGGCTCTTGCGTGGCAGGCGCGGTGGCTGCAGCAGCGTACACCAGACATAAGCCCCCGCATCTGTCCAACTGGCGGCATGATCCGCTCCTCCTATTACCTGGAGTCGCTTGCACGCACGCTGCAAGGCATGCTGCCGGGATTCCGCCTTTGTCGGCAGGCACAGCCCAGCACCGTCGGCGCAGTAACGTTTGCCATGCAGCTAGCCGAAGGCGCTGTGGAGCCGGCAGCCCTGCGCGTTACCGGTTAAGCCGGTTGTCGATGAGCGCCTGCACTACCGACGGATCAGCCAGCGTTGACGTGTCTCCCAGGTTGCCATAATCATTCTCGGCAATCTTGCGCAGGATGCGGCGCATGATCTTCCCGGACCGTGTCTTGGGCAGCGCAGGCGCAAACTGGATGCGGTCCGGTTTGGCGATTGGGCCAATGCGTTCACGCACGTGGCCTTCGAGTGTGGCTCTGAGCTCGCTGGATGGCTCGGCTCCCGCTTTGAGCGTGACATAGGCATATATGCCCTGCCCCTTGACAGTATGCGGATACCCGACCACTGCGGCTTCTGCGACGGTGTCATGGAGCACCAGGGCACTTTCAACCTCGGCAGTGCCCATCCTGTGGCCTGACACGTTGATCACATCATCAACACGCCCGGTGATCCAGTAATAACCATCGCTGTCCCGCCTGCAGCCGTCTCCCGTGAAGTACTTGCCTTCATATGCGGTGAAGTACGTGTCCACAAACCGGTCGTGGTCCTTATAGACTGTGCGCGCCTGGCTGGGCCAGGAGTCTTTTATCGCCAGAACGCCTTGGGCGGCACCCTCCTGAACCGTGCCGTCCTCGGCCAGCACCTCCGGCTGGACACCAAAGAACGGCAGCGTGGCAGAGCCTGGCTTGGTGGCTATGGCACCGGGCAGCGGTGTGATGAGGATGCCGCCGGTTTCTGTCTGCCACCACGTATCCACAATAGGGCATCGTCCCAGCCCTATGCGCTCATAGTACCATCGCCATGCTTCAGGGTTGATAGGCTCACCAACGGAGCCAAGAACTCTGAGTGAGGCACGGCTGGACCTCGCCAGGAATGCATCGCCTTTCTGCATCAGTGCGCGGATGGCGGTAGGTGCCGTATAAAACTGCGTGACCTGGTGCCGGTCCACGACATCCCAGAAGCGTCCGGCATCGGGGTACGTGGGGGTCCCCTCAAAAAACACCTGCGTTGCGCCGTTGATCAGCGGTCCAAAGACTATGTACGAGTGTCCAGTGACCCAGCCCACATCTGCTGTGCACCAGAAGACATCACCCGCATGGTAGTCGAATACGAGCTCAT
This sequence comes from Rhodothermales bacterium, assembly GCA_012271185.1. Taxonomy (GTDB): domain Bacteria; phylum Bacteroidota; class Rhodothermia; order Rhodothermales; family Bin80; genus JAAXGV01. The sequence goes on along the minus strand of JAAXGV010000030.1, from coordinate 10,352 downwards.
GAGTCAGCGACGTGTAAACCAGGTAGCCGCCAGTAGTGTGAAGCACACCTTTGGGCTTGCCCGTCGATCCGGACGTGTACAGTATGAAGAGCGGGTCCTCTGCCTGCATGGGTTCTGGCGGGCAGCTGTCACTGACCTTTTCCATAGCCTCGTGATACCATACGTCACGGCTTGGTGCCCAGCTGATCGCCCCGCCCGTGCGTTTGACGACGAGCACGGTCGCAACGTCCGGGCAGCGCTTGAGTGCCTGGTCTGTGTTGTCCTTCAGCGGTACGCGCCGTCCTCCGCGGACGCCTTCGTCTGCACAGATGACCACGGTGGAGTCGCAGTCCAGGATACGGTCGGCCAGCGCATCAGGCGAAAAGCCTGCAAAGACCACCGAATGAACGGCTCCGATGCGGCTGCATGCAAGCATAGCTGCCGCAGCTTCGGGGATCATCGGCATGTATAGGGTCACGCGGTCCCCCGCTGTGACCCCGTGCGCTTTGAGTACGTTGGCCAAGCGACAGACTTCTTTGTGCAGCGCTCTGTATGTGATGTGCCTGGCTTCGGCAGAAGGGTCATCCTGCTCCCAGATAAGCGCTGTCTGGTCGCCACGCTTCTCCAGGTGACGATCCAGGCAGTTGTAGGAGGCATTGGTGACACCACCCTCAAACCAGCGTATTGAGACATCTGACGAGGCAAAGGAGACGCTCCTGACCTTTTCAAACGGCTTGAACCACCTGATGCGCTGTGCCTCTTCCGCCCAGAATCCCTCCGGATCTTCGATGGAGCGCCGATATCTCGATCGGTATTCCTGGAGAGAGCGGATGTGTGCATGCCTAGGGAATCTGTCAGGTGGCGGGTAGATTTTAGCGTCGCCAGAGTAGGCGCCTGTCAGTTGCACAGTTTTCTCTTTTGCCATGAGCTTGCTGCAATGGTAGATCGAGCCCAAAGTTACGTGTGCGCAGGTTAAGGAAAGTTCGAATTAGCGTCTATCTCTGCGCTGGTTCAGACTTACCCCTAAGATCAACGACTTGCGGACCTCCCCCAAGAGCCTGCGGGCTGAGCTTGAGTGCTACACCGACCAAGAGAGCCTCTCGCGGTCAGAGCTGTTCTTCAGCCGACGGCATGCTCCGATCGTTTCGGTGACTGTAAGCACGGCAGGATCTGAGCTATGGCACCTTGGAATAGCCGTGAAGAAATCCGATATCTTTCTTGCCGATGATGACACTGCTCACCAGCAGCAGGCTAAGTGTAGTTATGCATACGTGCAGTATTCTCCCCGGCGGGTGGCTGTTGCGAAGGATGCGGAATCGGCGAGTCACATGGATGACGCCACAGTGCTTGAAATGACCGCTATGGGCCAAAGTCGGACGGCTGCGGCTGGCTCAGGATGGGCGTTCCAGGGAGCAGTTCTGAGATGCCAGCAGTCAAGTGGATCACCGTCGAGGGCTTCAAGAGCATCGGAAAAATTGAGCGCCTGCCGCTCAACGTCCTGATCGGCCCAAATGGATCCGGCAAGTCGAACTTCATCAGCGTATTCTCGCTCCTGTAGGCCATTCTTGTGAGGAGGCTTCAGGAGTCCGTGACGCGTGCCGGTGGTGCAGACAAGATGCTCCATTTCGGATCCAAGGTAACACGCAGCCTGCGCATTCGAACCTCATTTGAAGATGAAGTCAACGGGTACGAGATCTGCCTGTCTGAAACTGGTACTGGCACGCTCTTGTGCGACAAGAGACAGGTTACTTCCGGAACAAGCAAAACCGCAAAAGCCCGTATGGTGTGTACCTTCGATGCAAGATGTCGGCTGGCGCCGAAGCGGGGATAAGCCAGCAAAAAAGCGAAGTCGGAAAGTATGTTCGCTCGCACCTTGCCCGGTGGCATCTCTACCACTTCTACGACACCAGCGCCGCGTCACCGATCACACTGACGACCGACGTGAACGTTAGTCGCTATCTTCGACCTGACGGCGCCAATCTCGCCGCATTCCTCGTATTTCCTCCGGCACAAGCACGAGGAGTCATACAGTCTGATACGAAAGATGGTGCAACTGATGGCGCCGTTCTTCGACGACTTCGTGCTCGAGCCGCAGGCCCTGAATGAGAACAAAATCCGTCTTGAATGGCGTCATCGAGGATCTGATGCCTGCTACGACGTGTCGGCGCTTTCGGATGGCTTCCTTCGTTTCATCGCCTTGTCCACGCTGCTGCTGCAACCGGTTGAGCTGCGCCCGTCGGTGATTATCCTCGACGAGCCAGAGCTCGGGCTTCACCCCTTCGCTATTATCACCCTTGCCTCGCTCATCAAGCAGCACGTCGGTTTAGACACAGATCGTGCTGGCGACACAGTCGCCAACACTACTGGACAATTTCCGACCGGAAGACATCCTCGTGGCTGAACGTGTGGCAGGGCAGACACAACTCACCCGGCTTGACGGCGCCGCGCTGGAGCCATGGCTGGATGACTGCAGCCTCGGCCAACTGTGGGAGAAGAACCAGTTCGGCGGGCGGCCAATTCGTGAGAGCAGAGAATACAGGCCTGCACGATGAGCCGACTGCTGCTGCATGTTGAGGGCGTCGAGTCGCCCGGGGGAATTTCACCCCCGGGCGCTCACAGAACCGTACGTGAGCCTCTCAACTCATACGGCTCCTCCCATGAAGCCGCTCCGGATTACAAGCCGAAACGGCTTTGCCTGGTTCATCGGAGTCCTCCTGAAATCAGT
>JAAXGV010000030.1:0-7635 GCA_012271185.1 Rhodothermales bacterium | reverse complement strand
TCGCTCGCGGGACCACCGCTTGCGACACTCCCTTATCCCCAGGACGACTGGTTCCTGTGGTCCGCAGTGAAGCCTGATCTGTGGTCCTACCGCCTGCACGCCGGATGCCGCCTGAACAGTAAACAGGTGCCCCCCAGACTCCTCCCAAGATTGGTCAGGGACCTTGGTCTTGACATCATCTAATTCGTTACGACGCCTCATCAACGGTTCACTTGCGTTCAGCTCCACAGATCATACCTGACCGGTTTACTCCGGCCTTTTCCGGACTCGCTCACCACCACGCCTCTTAAACGCAGCAGCAGCCGGCGGCTTGAAGCCGCCCCCTGCATGGCGGCTCCGGGGGGCCGACCCCCATCTCCAATGCAGCACGCTGAAAGGTTCTATGTCATCATATCACCTCCCAGCTTTTGCAGCACACGATGGAGGAATACTATGAAGTGCTCCAAGCTCGCCGTGCTGCTCCCCCACACCAGCAAAGATCAATTTACAGCACGATTGGAACTTGGGACTTGACTGCTGAACACTCGAAAATCAGGCGTAGATATGTGGGTTTGGCATATAATACCCTAAGTTTTCACGCCTGCCCCTGCACTTTCCTTGCAAGATCAGGTAGTTAAGGCGGTCGCCACACTTGGTGCCAGCCAGTTACGCTGACCTGCAAGGTGAATTCATTGCCATACCAAGCAGCGCTGAATGCTGGTGCCACAAACGAAAATTCAACGATTGCAGACGCGTCCTGCGAACCGGCGGCCCAGCCGCAAACAGCTGCGTCCGTAACTTATGGGGACTGTTGTAGCTGCCTTGCCATGGGTTTGCCTTTGGGTGTTATGTACAAGCTGCTGCCATGGACGGGTCAGGCCCGGTTCACAGTACGGCCGGACTTGACACGTGACGGGTACCAACTGGTGGCTTCATGATTGGGAAGCTTTTTAGATTTCTTGTGTTGCGGGTCATTCGGGTGTTCTACTCCCCGATGGAGGTGTCCAATGACCGGCTGGCAGAAGCAGCGCCCGCAACGGTCTTTGTGCTCAACCACCCCAATGGCGTTCTGGATCCGGTCACGCTGATGGCTGTCTTGGGGCGACCGATCACGTTCCTGGCAAAGAGCACCCCGTTCGGGTACGCGTCGTCGCGCTGGGCCATGAGGCAGTTTGGAGCTGTGCCGATCTATCGTGCAAAAGATATCGGGCTGCGCGGGGGTGCCGAAGACGAGGGCGACATGAAAGCACGCAATGAAAAGACCTTTGCGAAGTGCCGCGCCATACTGCGCGGTGGCAATGCGGTCGCGCTGTTTCCCGAAGGGACTTCGCATACTGAGCCCACGATGATGCCTATGCGGACCGGCGCAGCGCGCATCGCATTGTCGGCGGCGGACGCTCTTGACTGGAAAGGGCTACAGGTTGTTCCTGTGGGACTCTGGTACGAAAACTCGACGCAGTTCCGGTCAACTGTGCTGGTCGTGCCTGGAAAGCCCCTGGCAATCAGCTCATTTAGAGAGGCTTACCAGGAAGATCCCTGGAAAGCGGTCCAGGACCTTACGGTGCTTATCGGACAGGGCCTCCAAAAGGTTGTCCTTGAAGCCGAAACAACCGAGCTGCTCAAAAGCGCTCCCTTCATTGCTGCATGGACCGAGCCGAAGGGCCATAAGCCGGACCTGCCTGTGCGACAGGCATGGGCCGCACAGCTCCTGGAAGGTTACAGGAAGATGCATGCGACAGACCCGGACCGCGTGGCGGAGATAGAAAGGGCAGCGCGCCAGTATGCCCGCACGTTGTATACGCTCGGCATCAAAGACCCGTGGAAGCTGGAGGAGCCCAGGCCCGTGCTGTGGTACGCTGTCAGACGTGCGTTACTGCTCCTGGTATGGTCTCCACCGGCCTTGGTGGGCACGGTGCTTAGCTATGTGCCCTATCGTCTGTCGGCCTATATCGTGCGGCACCACTTTCCGGATAACCGGCAGAAGGCCGGAGCACTCAAGCTGATCGTCGGCACCGCGCTGGTGGTAATCGTTTGGACGCTGAAGGCGGTCGTCACGGGTGTTTTTGCCGGTGTGCTGTGGGGAGTAGCGCTGGCTGCGCTCGGACCCCTTTGCGGGTATGTTGCCATCCGCTGGTCTGAGGTGGCCAGAAAGCTGCGCGAGGTGGTGCGTGCAGGCTGGCTGCGCTGGCACCGCGAAAGCCTCGTCCGCTACCTGGCAGCGGAGCGGCAGCGGCTTGCGGCAAAGATTCAGTGTGCCATGGCGGACTTGCGCTCAGCCGGGTGAAGACGCGCGTAGCGATCGCACAAAGCGTTGGCGGACCCATCACCGTCACAACGATGGACCTCCGGCCACCCTGTGCAGGTGAAGTACTGGTCAAGATTGGTGCGGCGGGTATATGCCGCAGTGACTGGCAGGTCTGTACTGGCGCCACGACGCACCCTTTGCCTGCTGCGTTGGGACACGAGGGGGCTGGCACCGTAGAGGCCATCGGTCCCGGCGTCACGCATGTAGCGCCAGGTGATGCGGTGATACTGAGCTGGGCTCCCGCGTGCGGCACCTGCTTCTATTGCGAACGCGATCGGCCGGGGCTGTGCGAAGTCTTTGACCGCACGGTCTGGCGTGGCGTGATGTCTGACGGCACGCCGCGGCTGTTTCTGGACGGTGCGCCGGTCTATCAGTACTGTGCCTTGGGATGCTTCGCGGAGCGCATCGTTGTTGCCGAAGCTTCGTGTGTGCCGTTGCCTCAGGGAGTGCCCATGCCAGTGGCAGCCCTGATCGGCTGTTGCGTCACCACCGGAATAGGAGCGGTAATGAACACAGCATGCGTTCCGGCGCAAAGCAGCGTAGTGATATTCGGTGCAGGGGGCGTGGGACTCTCGATGGTTATGGGCGCCCACCTGGCCGGTGCCAGCCCGATTATCGCTGTAGACAAGCTTCCGGCCCGTATGCAGCTGGCCTTGAGGCTGGGCGCAACGCATTTCTTGCCAGCTGTCCGGGGTATCGCAAGCGATATTCGGGCGCTTGCGCAAGGACGTGGAGCGGACTTTGCATTTGACGCTACGGGGATTCCGGCGGTGCAGGAAACATGCCTTGCTGCTGTACGTCCAGGAGGCACGGTTGTACTGTCCGGCCTGGCACCCGTGGGAAGTGCCACCAACCTGCCGGGAGCAGACATCACACGCAAGGAAAAAACAGTCAAGGGTTCCTACTACGGAAGCGCGCTGCCCCGGCGAGACTTTATCCGGTATGCCGGCTGGTACCGCGAAGGGCGGCTAAACCTTGATCCGCTTCTGACAAAGTCGTATGCTCTTTCTGAAGTCCGTAAGGCTTACCAGGACCTGAACGCAGGAAGCATAGTACGAGGGGTGCTGTCTCCTGACGCCGACTGACTGGCCCTGTGATTATGTCTCCTGGTTGCATGCTGCACTTCCGGTGCTCTGCCCGGGAAGGGTCAGAGCCGGTTGTGTAGTGCGAACATGGTAAGCGCCCTCGCAGCTCCTGTCAGGTACTTCGCGGGCGGTGTGGCACAATGCCGGGCAAGCGCTGCTTCACGGCGCATACCATGTCAGCTGTACTGCGGAGGCATGGAATCGAGTATATTTGTACCATACCAGATACCTTTCTTTTCCTATGGCAGATTCTACCGACCTTTCGCGCCGTACCTTCCTGAAGGTGTCGGCAGCAACGACGGCAGGCCTGATGGCCACCGGCAACTTTGCGTATTCTGCCGGATCCGATGCATTGCGTGTCGGCCTTGTCGGATGCGGTGGACGTGGTACCGGTGCTGCCCGTGACGCGGTTGTGGGGGCGGACAACGTGCAGATCGTTGCAATGGCAGACCTGTTCGAAGATTGCTTGGACCGCTCCATAGACGGCCTCAAGCAGGAGATCGGCGATGCCTTTCAAGCGGACAGCAACCACCGGTTCGTGGGCTTTGATGCGTACGAAGGGGTGATGGCGAGCGACGTTGACATGGTGATCCTGGCCACGCCTCCAGGGTTCAGGCCCGCACACTTTAAGGCGGCAGTCGAAGCAGGAAAGCATGTATTCATGGAGAAGCCGGTGTCGGTGGATGTGGCAGGTGCACAGACGATCATGGAAGCTGGCGAGGCAGCCTCTGAAAAAGGCCTCTCGGTAGTAGCCGGAACGTTGTATCGCCGCCAGCCCAGCTTTGTCGAGGCGGTCAGGCGTATCCATGCAGGTATGATCGGCCAAGTTGTATCGGCACAGGAGTACTACATGACGGGACCTATCTGGCTCAGGCCGCGCAAGCCGGGGATGTCCGACATGGAGTGGCAGTGCAGGAACTGGTACTACTTTACCTGGCTGTCAGGAGACCACATCGTGGAACAGTTCGTGCATAACCTTGATGTGATCAACTGGGTGTTTCAAAGTCATCCGGACTCTGCTATTGCCATGGGCGGCCGCATTGAGCGGGTAGACCCGTCTTATGGACACATCTACGACCATTTCAGTGTCGAGTACGTGTACCCGGGCGGTGCACGCGTAGAAGCCAAGTGCCGCCAGATCGTCGAGGGTACGCGTCGTATCACGAACCGGATCGTGGGGACGGAAGGGATCGCGGAACTTCACCCGAGGTATTCCAGGCTGGTGTCCCATGACGGGCAGGCCCTCTACGAGATGCCAGAACCGGGACTGAATGCCTACGTTCAGGAACATACCGATCTGATTAGCGCCATCCGTACGAACACGCCCATCAACGAGACGCGTCAGATCGCGGAAAGCACGCTCACAGCTGTGCTGGGCCGCGAAAGCGCTTACACGGGGCAAGAGCTTACCTGGGAGGATCTGATGAGCTCCGGGCTGGATCTCGTGCCGCGCAGCTTTGCCTTTGGATCCATGCCGTTTCCTCCTGTGCCTGTACCAGGCAAGACGTCGCTGATGCGTGCGCCTTGGGCGGAGGCGTCGCCATGAAAAGGCGCGCATTCATGAAGGCAGGCGCCTTGGGTGCAGCCGGCCTTGCGCTGGGTGCGCGTCCCCGGCTGCAACGCCCTGGCACCATAAAAAAGGCGGTGAAATTCGGCATGGTGCACGAAGAGCTGTCGGTCCTGGAAAAGTTTGCACTGCTGAAGTCGCTTGGCTTTGATGGCGTGGAACTGGGCAGCCCCAATAATCTGGACCGCGGTGAGGTTGTCGCGGCACGGGAAGCCACAGGCTTGCCTGTTCACGGCGTGGTAGACTCAGTACACTGGGAGAAGACATTGTCTCACCAGGATGCGGCTGTTCGTGCCGAAGGGCTGGCAGGGCTTATGACAGCCCTTGACGATGCGCACGCCTACGGTGCGTCTACGGTTCTCTTGGTGCCAGCAGTAGTGAACAAAGATGTTTCATATGCAGAGGCCTACACACGCTCGCAGGCTGAGATCCGGAAGGCGTTGCCCAAAGCGCAGGAGCTGGGTGTTAAGATCGCATTCGAGAACGTGTGGAACATGTTTCTGCTGAGCCCACTGGAATGCGCACGATACGTGGACGAGTTCGAAAGTGACCATGTCGGTTGGTACTTTGATGTGGGCAACGTCGTCACCTATGGCTGGCCGGAGCACTGGATCCGCATCCTGGGGCATCGCATACTGAAACTCGATATTAAGGAGTACAGCCGCGCCAAGCGGGACAGAGAAGGGCCGTTCGCGGGATTTCGTGTGCCGCTGGGGGAGGGGGATTGCGACTGGCCCGCGGTTACTGCAGCACTGGCGGAGATCGGCTACGAGGGCTGGGCCACGGCCGAGATACCAGGCGGTGACAGCACGCGCCTGCAGGAGATCGCCAGGCGCATAGACAGCATACTTCCAACCTGAGCCTATGAAGCGGCGCGATTTTGTCAGGACCGGTCTGTCGGGAGCTATGGCGGCAAGCCTGCTTCCGGCAGCAAAGCCAGTCCTCAAGGGCAACATCAATCACTCCGTATGCCGCTGGTGCTACAGCAACCTTACGGTCGAGGAGCTGGCGCAGGCAGCAGTCAGGATAGGAATCAGCTCCGTCGAGCTGCTTACACCGGAGGAGTGGCCTGTCGTGAAAAAGTATGGCCTGACGTGTGCTATGCCTTTTGGGCCTGTGGCCGAGGGCAAGAACCGCCTGACCGACGGGTTTAATGAGACTGGCAACCATGAGTGGCTCATTCCCTTGTTCACTGAGCGCATTGAGGCAGTGGCTGATGCCGGTTTTGATCGTGTGATCTGCTTCTCAGGCAACCGGCGTGGTATGCGTGACGCGGATGGACTCGACGCCTGCCAGAAAGGCCTGGCGGCCATCATGCCCGCTGCCAGGAAGGCAGGCGTAACACTCTGCATGGAGCTGCTCAACAGCAGGGTTGACCACAAAGACTACATGTGTGACAGAACAGCATGGGGTGTTGAGCTGGTGAAGCGCATGGATTCAGAGCACTTCAAGCTGTTGTACGATATCTACCATATGCAGATAATGGAGGGTGACATTATCCGCACGATTCGCGATAATCATCAGTACATAGGGCACTATCATACGGGTGGCAACCCGGGGCGGAACGAGATTGACGAGTCACAGGAGCTGAACTATCCCGCTATCTTGCGGGCCATCGTCGCTACCGGGTACACTGGCCACGTTGGGCAGGAGTTTATTCCGAGCCGCACGCCTCTGGTGTCGCTGCGGAAAGCGATCCATCTCTGCGATGTCTGACCATGAAACGACGAGACTTTGTAACTACGCTGGCCGCTGGTGCGGCTGCACTAGGCTGCGCACCGGTCGCGCGCCCTGATGGCGCGCCGTTCAGGCTTAACTATGCGCCTCATTTCGGCATGTTCAGGCACCATGCCGGTGATGATCTGGTGGACCAGATCCACTTTGCGGCTGACCAGGGGTTTACGGCCTGGGAAGACAACGGCATGAAAGGCCGCAGCATGGAGACCCAGAACGCCATTGCTCAGGCTATGGAGCAGCGCAGCATGAAGATGGGGGTCTTTGTTGCGCACAGCATCGCATGGAGGGAGCCCAACCTTGCATCGGGCGATGCGGACAAGCGTGCCCAGTTTCTCGCGGAAATCACCGAATCGGTAGAAGTGGCCAAGCGCGTCAACGCTACCTGGATGACTGTGGTGCCAGGCCATGTGGATCTGCGCCTGGATATGGGATACCAGACGGCTTACGTTGTGGAAACCCTCAAGCAGGCCAGCGCTATCCTGGAGCCGCATGGACTTGTGATGGTGCTGGAGCCGCTAAATCCGTGGAACCACCCGGGCCTGTTCCTGACCAAGGTGTCGCAGGGGTACGAGATCTGCCGTGCAGTAGGAAGCCCGGCGTGCAAGATCCTGAATGACCTGTACCACCAGCAGATTACCGAGGGCAACCTTATTCCCAACATCGATCGGGCTTGGGAAGAGATTGGTTACTTCCAGATTGGCGACAATCCTGGCCGCAAAGAGCCCACTACCGGGGAGATCAACTACCGCAACGTGTTTAAGCATATCCATGGCAAGGAGTTTGCAGGTATTCTGGGCATGGAGCACGGCAACATGTATCCGGGCAGGGGAGGGGAGCAGAAGCTGATTGACGCGTACCGTGCAGTCGACAGCTTCTAGGAGTCTGCGCTGCGGAATTTCCGGGAGGTGCTGTTGAAGGGTGCATATCCAGTAATTCTGCCCTCTCGGGAAGGATCACGGGCA
>JAAXGV010000202.1 GCA_012271185.1 Rhodothermales bacterium | reverse complement strand
GGTCGACTGGAGCAGCGCGGCGGGCTCCTGTTGCTCTCCCACACCAACAAAACCTAATTACAGCACCAATGGGGCTTAGCCGTGACGAGATTCCGTCGTGTGCAACACGCTGAATGGCACCATGGTGAGGCCGGCACAGTGCACGCTTGGCTGGTTAAAAATCCGGAACGTTTTGCGACGCCAGCTGAACGAACCCGAGACTAGCAAACAACGCCTTGCGGGACAGCTTGCCCAGAACCTTGCCAGCGATTACCGGTCCGCCTGTCTTCGTCCCCACCGGAAAGGATTACGCCCGGCCCATACGGTGAGCTCCTTGAATCTGAGCACCTTCGCACAACCCAGGTAAACCGTGGCAAACAGGCCAACTGTTGCCACAGCCTGCAGAAGCACAGGCCAGTCTGGCAGAATCCGCCAAAGCGCGAGGCCACTGCCCGCGGCGATGAGCGCAACACCCGCCATACGAAGAATGGGGCGCCACGGCAGCGTGAGTCCGGCCACACGCCTGCGGAGCCTGGCGCTCAGGTACCGCAGTTCGACCCAAGCCGCCACCGTACTCGCAAGACCCAGACCAACCACCCCGAATTTGAGCGGCTCACTGCCAGGCACAAGACCAACGACCTCCGCCACGGCCCACCGGTCAAACCACAGCATAAGCGGTACCGCAGCAACCGTAGACACCGACACCCTGATCGCGGCGATCCTGGCAGGCGTCCTGGTGTCACCCAGCGCCCAAAACGCATTCTGGAGGAGACGGCTGATGGTCGTTGCCACCAGGCCCAGGCTATAGGCACACAGCACAGCCCATACCAGATAGTTGTCTTCCAGACCAAAGTTGCCGCGGCGAAGCCAGGCCCCGACGATCAGGAAGCCAACAGACAGATAGCCTGCCGCTGTCGGCAGCGTAAAGAACATGCTCTGCCGCACGGACACCCGCAAGCGCGACAGAAACGGCCGCACGGCCCCCTTGTCCATCCGTGCAAGCTCTGGAAGCTCCGCAGCAGCCACGGAAAGGCCAAAGAGGCTGATCGGCAAGAGATACAGGACCAGTGCGGGGCGCAGCGCGGACAACGCGCCAGCAGCCAGGAACGACGCCAGCAGCATGTCCACATACGCAGACAGCTGGGAGATCCCCCGCCCCGCAAGCGCAGGGCCAAATGCCGCAATCGCCTCCTTGACGCCCTTCACCCGTGTGGACAAGCTCAGCCTGAACCCCTTCATGACATGGAACACCAAAGGCAGCTGTACACAAAACTGCAGAATGCCACCGATGAATCCCCCGACGAAGGCGGCAAACAGCACTTCTGTAAAGGCGCCGATGTCGCCCACAGCCAGACCGCCCCTCACAAGTTGTGCCGTGACCAGCAGCGCCGAGATGATGGCAAGGTTCCACAGCACCGGGGCGAAATACGGGACAAAGAACCGCCGGTGGCTGTTCAGAATACCCAGCGCCCAAGCGGAAAGCACCAGCATCCCCGTCATTGGAAACGCGATGCGCACTAGATCAATGGTCAGGGCCAGCCGATCCACAGACAGCTCCCCGGCCGCGACCAGTGCCGCATCCTGCGTCCACTTGAACAGCATAACAGAGACCAGCGGACGGGACAGCAGAATGCCAGCCACGACCAGCCCTGAAACCAGCACCACAAGAAGCGAAAAGACCGCACCCGCAAAACGGCCCGCATCTTCCGCACGACACTCCTCCAGAAGCCTGCTGTAGACGGGTATGAAGGCCGCCGAAATGGTGCCTTCTCCTAGGAGGTTCTGCAGGAAGTTGGGCGCCTTGAACGCCGCCTGCAGGGCATCCGCATGTACGCCAAGTCCGAGCAGCGCCGTCACCACCGCCTCACGCAACAGGCCCGCGACGCGGCTGGAAAGGATGCCCGCTGCGACCGTCGGGGCACGGCTTCGGGCAGACTCCGAAGCGGGCCTAGTCAAAGCGCAGGTACCTGCCGAAAAGTATCACGCGCACGGGTGGTTTTCCGGTTGCAAGGAAGCACATGCGGGCCGACTGAAGCTGCCTGGTGGTGATCGCCGCACCAGCTCCTGTGTAGCGACCTCCCGCCAGCATGGGCGCGCTTCACGGTGGGCAGGCCTCTTACCCTGCTGATTTGGCTTAAGTTGCGCCGTACTGCAAAGGTGTGCCGCTGCTGTAACGACCCGTCAAGCGATGCATGCTGTCGTATCTTAGCGACGCAAAACCGCGCTCAGCCTGGATGATAACGTACGTTAGCGGCAAGCTCAAAGAAAAAAGGCCAGCAGAAGCAGTTGTCGCCGTGAACGGCCTGGGGTACAGCGTATTCATCCCTACCTCCACATACGAGCGGCTCCCTTCGCAGGGCGAGGAGGTCAAGCTGCTCACATACCTGTACGTTCGTGAGGATGCCTTGCGGCTATTCGGGTTCGCGACTGAGGCGGAGCGGGTCCTGTTCATGCTGATGATCAGCGTGGTGGGTGTGGGGCCCAGGCTGGCACTGGCGGCGCTGTCTACCGCGAGCCCCCAGGAGCTGCGTCAGTATATCCTGCAAAACAACAGCCAGATGCTGACACGCGTCCCCGGTATAGGACGCAAAACCGCGGACCGCCTTGTCGTTGAGCTCCGTGACCGCGTGGACGCACTGGCCCTTGGGGATGCACGGCCGACGAGCTTCGCCCAAGACCGCTCAGACGCGCTGGCGGCGCTCGAAACGCTGGGGTTCACCCGCGCTGCTGCTGAACGCCGGCTGCGTGTCGTGCAGCGCAAACACCCCAGCGTAACAGCCGCCAATGAGCTCATTCGCCTCGCACTGCAGCAATGATGTGGCGCAGGCGTACCCTGTAACCCATAACCGGAACACACCATGTCACATTCCAGAGTCTCTCGTCGCACCTTCCTTAAGACCGGGGCGTCTGCCCTTGTTCCCCTCACTGCGCGTGCCGCACGTCGCGAAGGGCCTGTCGTCATCGCCAGCGCAAACGGCGCTGCGTGTGTAGCAGAGGCCTTGCGACAGATTCAGGAAGGTGCGGATGCACTCGATGCCGTTATCGCAGGCGTGAACCTGGTTGAGGCGGATCCGAATGACACCTCCGTTGGCTTCGGCGGCCTGCCCAATGCGGATGGCGTAGTGCAGCTGGACTCCGCCGTCATGCATGGACCCACAGGGCGGGCTGGTGGCGTGGCCGCACTCGAAGGCGTGATGTACCCTTCCAGAGTTGCACGTCTTGTTCTGCAGAGAACCGATCACGTGCTGCTGGTCGCGAATGGAGCGCAGGCATTTGCCCGCATGCATGGCTTTCCCATAGAAAACCTTCTGACCGAGCGGGCACGGGAGATCTGGGTTCGCTGGCGCGAAAACCTCTCGAACCGGGACGACTACCTCCCGCCACACCGGCCCGAAGACCGCAACATAGGGGAAGATATTCGGCGCTCGTACGACCACTGGGGCACGATCCATTGCTCCGGTATCGATCTTGCAGGCAACATCAGCAGCGTTACTACCACCAGCGGTCTGGCTTTCAAGATTCCCGGGCGTGTAGGAGACTCTCCCATCATCGGCGCCGGGCTTTACTGCGACAATGATGTGGGTGCGGCCGGATCCACTGGCCGTGGCGAGGCCAACCTGGAGAACCTGGCTTCTTTTCTGATCGTTGAGCGTATGCGCCAAGGCGACAGCCCACAGGACGCCTGCCTGTATGCATGCCAGCGTATCGCGGACCACACACGGTTGCGCCGCCTCCTGAACGACCAGGGTGAGCCTGCCTTCAATGTGTCGTTTTACGCGCTAAACAAGGCGGGCGTGGTCGGAGGCGCCCGCATCCGCGGAGCTGGAGGCAGGATGGCCGTGGCGGATGCTGGCGGGACACGCATGGTGGACCTTGCGTACCTGTACGCCTGAGCCGTGCTGCTGAGGCCGAACGAGGTCGATGCCCCCGACCTTTTTGGACGGGAGGGAGCACTGGTGCTCGAGGCGGGGTTTGGCGACGGCACCTTTCTGGAACACCTGGCATGTACACGCCCTGGATGGAACATCCTGGGGGCGGATGTTTCGCGGGGCTCTGTATCCCGGGCCTACCGGCGGCTGCGGCGTGCCGGAGCACACCATGTGCGGCTCTTTCACGGCAAGGCTGAGTTTCTGGTGCGCAACTTCATCCCGAACAGCGGCCTGCTGCGCTTGTACGTGAACTTCCCTGACCCTTGGCCAAAACACCGGCATCGTGACCGGCGCCTCCTGAAGGTCGCGTTTCTTGAGCTCTTGTCCACCAGGCTGTCTGCGGGCGGCAGCCTGCACCTTACCACGGACTCGCAGAGATACTTTGAAGAGGTCCTGAAAAGTGCGGAAGACACCGGGCTGTACGAAGCATCCTTTCTGGTACCGCCGGAGGCGGCACTTCGCACGAAGTACGCCCACAAATGGAGTGCTGCCAATCGCCCCATTCATCATGCCCGCTTAACTAAGGTGGCCACCCACCCTGATGGTTTTCCTCCCACCGTCACGCGCATCGCCATGCACCACGCCCTGCTTACCGGCACACTGCCGCTCCTCTCCGCCTTCGATCCATTCAGGAGGAGTTTTTCCATGGGCCAGGTTGTAGTCACCGGTGCCCTGAAGCGTATAGGAGATCCTGGGCTGCTGTTTGAGGCACGTGTGGAAGAGAGCGACCTTACGCAGGACATCCTTGTGGAAGCCCGGCCCGCACGCACCGCCTCTGCAGATGTGCTGGTCAGTGTGTCACGCTTTGGGCAGCCCCTGGCCACCCGCGGCACGCGGGAGGCCGTGAAAGCCGTGTCAGAGTGGCTTCACGGACATGGCATGCAGACAGCCGAGACCTACTTCTGAATAGGCAGCGGGCCGGCCGGTTGTGCGCTTGTGCCCGATGTGGTCCGTGCTCAAGAAGGGCGGCCTCTCCTGTATCAGGCCAGCCCCGATACCGGCTCCTTAACCGATTCGAGCAGCCGGCCGATAATGTCTTCCACTGTCACACGTTCGCTCTCGGCATAGAAATTCGTGATGATGCGGTGGCGAAGCACCGGATGCGCCAGCGCACGAATGTCCTCAACAGCCACATTGTAACGCCCGCGAAACGCTGCACGCACCTTTCCGCCCAGAAGCAGATACTGTGTCGCCCGCAGCCCGGCACCCCAGCTCACCCAGCTCCTGACAAAGTCGGGCGCAGCACGCTCCCTGGGGCGGGTGCTTCGTACCAGGTCCACGGCATACTGCGCCACGTTCTCCGGCACATACACCTTCCTGACCAAGCGCTGATACGCCAGGATGTCCTCTCCGCTGAGCACGGTCTTGAGTACCGCTTGCTCGCGTGAAGTCGTCTCCATCGCCACGGTCAGCTCATCTTCGGCAGACAGGTAGTCTATCACAATGTTGAACATGAACCGGTCGAGCTGCGCCTCGGGCAGAGGATAGGTACCCTCCAGCTCAATAGGGTTCTGCGTAGCCAAGACAAAGAACGGCCTGTCCAGCATGTATACCTCGCCACCACTGGTGACCTGGTACTCCTGCATCGCTTCAAGGAGCGCCGCCTGCGTCTTCGGAGAGGTCCGGTTGATCTCGTCCGCCAGGATAATGTTCGCAAAGATGGGACCTTTGACAAACCGCAGGTGCCGTCTACGGGAAGCCGGATCATCCTCCAGCATCTCTATGCCGGTGATGTCAGCGGGCATGAGGTCCGGCGTGAACTGGATGCGCTTGTATGAAAGATCCAGGATCTCCCCCAGCGACTTGATCAGGAGCGTTTTGGCCAGGCCCGGGACACCGGTGATGAGGCAATGCCCCCCGGCAAACAGCGCCATCAGTACCTGCTCAATGACCTGGTCCTGGCCGACAACTCGCTGCCGCACCTGAGCCAGGATACGTGACCTGCCTTCGCGCATGCGTTCCAGCTGCGCACTCTCGTTCGTTGTTGTAGAAACCACTGATGTTCGGGTCTGTAACGCTGCCCGCCTTGAGGCTGCGCCGGTCTGTTTTCCGGGTGTACTCGTACCGTCGACAGGCGCGAATGTGCCTGCGTCCTAATGCGTCAGCGCATACATGACAAAGTTGATGCCCATCTGGAAGCTCACCGTGGACGCATTGGCAAAGTCCCTGTCGGGATACTCCCAGCCGTCCCCGATATCCTGGTTGCGATTGGCCAGGGCCATCAGGCGCCCTTCCTCGTCAAAGTACCCCATGTACCGGTCGGCCGTGGAAGATCCCTGGTAACCGCTTACCAGCGAAGGGGCCGCTACCGGGTCTATGCCAAAGTAGATGGACCATATCGGATGCGTAGGCGGAAGCTCCACTGGCTCGTTGCCGGGAAAGACCCGTTGCATCTGCTCGTAGAGATTGATCCACTCGTAGTCTCCCCTGAAATCATCAAACAGGATAAACCCGCCACGCGACAGGTACTCTCGCAGCTGCGCCGCATCCTCGTCATCCATCCGCCAGTAACCCGGCTCGCAGAGATACAGTATGGGATACTCAAAGATACGATCGTCCTTGAGGTCAAGCACCACGTAGGGCTCCTGGACATGGATGGCTGTTGTGCGCTCGAGCGCGGTGTAAAAGTTCTTTTCTGCTGTCGGATAGTCGTGCGCCCAAACCTCACCGCCCCAGCCACGCCCACCGAAAGGACTCTCAAAGCGGATTCGTACAAACCGGAAGCCATAATCCGCCTGAGCGTGGACCTCTCCTGCTACTATCAGTGCAAGACTGCACAGCGTCAAGATGCGCCCGGGTCTCATACGCTAGTGCCCCTCCCCGACGCAGTCCAGAAGCAGCTGCTGTGCCTCTCTGAACCCTGGCGCAATCTCCAGTGACTGCAGCACGGCACGCTTGGCCTGAGTGATCTGGGCGTTGTTGTACAGGCTCCTGGCCAGCAGAAAGTACGCGTTCGCCTTGTCCACGGGATTCAGCGCCAGCAGCGCACGGCGCGCCTCAACCTCACCCGCAAAGTCTCCCTGCGCGGCAGAAAGCTCCGCCATTCTGACAAGCGCCTCTGCATCATACGGCGCACTCGTGCGTGAACGTGCCAGAAGGCTCAGCGCCCGGGCCGCGTCACCGCGCTTTTCGTGAAGCGCGCTCAACTCACGCGCTTCGGCAGCCCCAAACGGCGTAACTGCAAGGAATTCCTCCAGCGTCCTGATCAGCGCCCGTTCGTTGCCTAGTCGCCGGTAAACCGTCGCCAGGCCTTGGTACGCGTTTCCTGCGCTGGTAAAGTGCGGGTAAATTTTCAACGCATCCAGAAAATGCGCTTCTGCCGCATCATCATCGCCTCGCTCCAGTGCCTTGGCCCCCGCCTGAAGGGTTCCCAGCAACGAGTTCCTGCCCTGCTGCCTAAGCCACTCCTCTAGCGATCCGCCTGCCGCCTCCTCCGTCAGCATATCGGGCCAGCCCTGCAGGACATCCCCAAGCTGGGCCCGTCGTACACGCAGAGACTGCCGGAACGCATCGTCCAGTGCAGCCTGCGTCGTACCGAGAACACCCTGTACCGCCTCTGCCTCAGACCTGCCGCTTCTGAGGGCAGAAAGAAGGTCTGCGACCGCCTCAAAGCCATACTGCCCCACAATGAAGTCCACCACCTTGTAGCTGTGGTAGTAGCTCAACATAACCTGCCCCGGAAAGGCTGGGCGCGTAAACCCCCGGTCAATCTCCTCAAGGCGGTGCAGCCGGTCTCTGTCGAAGGCCATGAAAAAGCGAAGCTCATACTCCCGCGCCCATTCGGGGCGGGCACGCTGCTCTTCATATACCGAGAGCCCTTCGGTAAGCCACCGCGGCACACGAAACCCGCTCGTACCGATTGCCATCGTGTGCGCGATCTCATGCCACAAGGTGCGCGCCCAGTTGTATGGCGAGTCGCGCTGCGCCTCCGGCGTGTTCACCGCAACAACATCTCCAAAGCTCACGCCGAGCAGCCCAATGTGCGGGACTCCTGCGACGCGCACCGCAAAGTCATCGGCGTTATTGTACGCCTCTATCACGACCTTCTCCCGGGGACGGTACGGATAACGCGGCGCCATTGCCTGGTACGCAGCTTCCGCCTCGCGCAGCATGGCCAGCCCCAGGATGTCCGCCTCAGCCTGGTGGATGCGCAAGCGGAAGTGGGCGCTCTCCATCTCCCTGAACGCTGCCACGTCATCCAGGAGACTTAGCGTATTCGCCACAAAGAGGTTAAAGGCATCGCGCTCATACGCCTCTTCCAGGTATCGCCGGGCCTGGCGATTGTTGCCGAGTCGCAACAGTGCGGTCCCTAGCGCTGCGTTCGCCGCAGCGTTGTCAGGGTCCGCCTCTACGGCCTTCCGGGCAAGGACAGCAGCATCCAGGTACCGGAAACGCAGCGCCAGCCCTTCGCTGATTGTCAGGTAAAAGTCCGATGGACGTGCATGGACCTGGCGTGCACGCGCTTCCACCTCCGCGTAGGCTGCCGAGTCGCCTCGCAGGTGATGAACCGTGGCAAGCTGAGCCAGCGCGGTCATGGAAGCGGGATTGATGGCAAGGGCCTCTGCCAGCCTGGACCCGGCCTTGTCCAGCTGGCCATCCAGAACGTGCAGGTACGCCAGCAGACTGAGCGCTTCCACGCTTCGGGGAGCCTTATTCAGGGCCTCCCGCACCAGCATCTCTTTGCGCTCGTAGCTGCTGGTGGTCTGCGCAAGCGCCACATACAGCTCAGCCCGGTGCGGATTGATGGCCAGCGCCTCTTCGTACAACGACTGAGCCTGCGCCGCATCGTATGTGATGCGGTACAGGTCCCCGTGCCACATGAGGTGCTGCACATTGTCCTCATCCAGCGCCAGCGCCGTAGACAGCGCATCGTTGGCGTCATGATAGTCCTCAAGCCGCACCTGCGCCTGTGCACCAACCGCCAGGTCAGACGCCGCGGTAAAGATGCCTTGCCGCAGGTTGTTGCTGAGCGTGGCATAGAGCCCGCGCGCACGCCGCCCCTGTCCCGTGGCTGTAAACAGGTCGGCGACCTCTAGTCCGGCGCGCCAGTAGTTCGGCTTGGCCTGGATGGCTCGTATCAGGGCCTGCTCAGCCTCCGCCAGGCGGCCCACGGCCCGCAGCAGACGGCCGCGAGCATAGTGGATGTGCGCATTGTCGGGCCACCGGGAAGTGTAGCGCTCCACAGCCGCCAAGCCCTGGTCGTAGTCCCCCGTTTGGAGGAAAGTTTCAAAAAAGCCTTCAATGGCATCGCCGGCATCCGGCGAAAGGTCTTCTTCAAACGCTGATCGGGCCTGACGGTATTCCCCGCTGTTGAGCAGGTCACTGGCTGTCTGCGCCCGCGTGTAGGGGGAATACCCGACCAGGAAAAGTGTGCAGAACCAGTATACTGGGCGCCTGAAGAAAGACAGCATCAGGGGCTGGGCTCATAGCGGGCGGCAATAGCTGCCAAGCCTGTGTCAAGCACCTTGCGGGAAAGCCACTGGCCTCGCACCATCACGCCGGACAGGCTGGCCAGGTGGGCCACATCGTCCAGCGGATTGCCTTCAACCAGGAGCAGATCGGCTCGCGAGCCAGCAATGATGGTGCCGAAGGTGTCCTCGTTGGCGAAGTACTCACCTACGTTGACGGTTCCGGAAACAAGTATCGCATGCGGATCCATGCCGGCCTCCACCATGTGCGCAAGCTCCCGATGCAGTGAGAACCCTGGCACGCTGTACACCTGCGGTGCATCGGTACCCATCAGGATCCGTGCCCCGGCGCGGTGCAACGCCCCCAGGACATGCATGCGCCACGCAATAAGCTTCTCCGCAGCTGCCCGGTCAAAATCGGGGCTGGCGTGCACGCGCCGGGTTCGCCTGGACCAGCTTTCGACGACACCGGGCGGCATGTACTTGAGCTCTGCATAGGAATCCAGAACATCCGCATCTATATAACCAAAGATGTTCTGCCATAGCGCCATGGTAGGAACAACCCAGGCCCCCGCCTCTATTGTGCGTTGTATGGCATACGCCAGTGCCTCTTCATCAATCTCATCCGCATTGACGGTCCGCAGGTACTCCACATAGCCGTCGATGTGGTCAAAGGTCTCCTGTCCCTGGTCAATGGCATGCATGAGGCCAACATCCGCCGGCACATGGCCGCCGAAGCGCATGGCAGTCTCGCGGGCAGTCTCGGCCATGGCGTCATACTCCGCCAGCGTCAGCCCCGGGTGAATCTTCAGCAGGTTCCAGCCTTCTTCTTTCTGCCGGCGAACCTTTTCCACAGCCTGCTCGGGCGAATCAATCGAGCCGCCGCTGAAACTGGGCCCGGCCAGGTAGAGGGTGGGAGCAACGATCTCGCTGCTGTTGGCGCGCTGTCGCAGCTCCAGCTGCCCCGGAGCACCAAGCATCCCGCGCACGGTTGTAATGCCGTTGGCGACGTAGAGGAACAGCACATCTTCAGTGTATTGCGCCGGCTCATCCGGGCGCGGCACATGGCCATGCATCTCAGCCAGCCCTGGCACCAGGTACTTGTCTGTGGCATCTATGCGCGTTGCGCCCTCCGGCACCGCCACATCGGTCCCCAGCGCAACGATGCGGTCTCCACTGACAAGAACGGTGGCGCCTGCCATCACCGCGTCATCCTCCATCGTGATCACGTTGGCGTTCACAAAGGCTACGTCCTGCGCCGCGGAGCTTGCAGCAAAAGCGGCTGCCAGAAGTAAAAAAGAGGCTGTCAGCAGTAATGGATTATACGGTTGCTTCATGTCTCTGTCCAATGATGAAAGGGTTCGTACAGGGGCACCAGACAGTTGATCCCGGATGCGGATAGCACTAGCACAGATTAACCCCGTTGTCGGAGATCTGCAGGGCAATGCCGACAAGATACTGGCCTGCTGCCAAAAGGCGCATGCTCTGTCGGCAGACCTGGCTGTGTTCCCTGAGCTCTCACTGATCGGCTACCCGCCGCACGACCTTCTTGAGCTCTCTTCATTTGTGGAGAACGAGCAGAGAACCCGTGCAGCGCTCGCGCGGGCAGCACCTTCCGGGCTTGGCCTGATCCTGGGCGGAGTTGCCTTCAACAGGAACAGACCAGGCAAGCCGCTGCATAACGCGGCGTTTCTGTACGAAGGTGGCTCATTACTCGGCGTGGCCCACAAGGCACTCCTACCAACGTACGATGTCTTTGATGAGCGGCGCCATTTTGAGCCGGGCACAAACCGCGCCGTGATTCCCTGGCGCGGCAGAGCGCTCGGCGTCCATGTCTGCGAAGATCTCTGGAACACAGTATCCGAAGCTCAGGCGCTGTACGACACCGACCCGGTTGCTGAGCTGGCGGCCGCTGGTGCTGACCTCTTCATCAACATCTGCGCGTCACCCTTCGCTGTCGGCAAGCGTGCCTCACGCGAGACACTGATCGCCCATGCCGCTGGAACGCACGGCCTCCCGTACGTTTTTGTTAATCAGGTGGGTGCAAACACGGAGCTCATCTTTGACGGCAGCAGCTGCGTCTACGGCCCGCATGGCAAGGCGCTGCTGCGTTTGCAGCGCTTCGAGGAGGATCTGGCGGTCTGGGATACCGCTGACACGGCGCTTGAGCCGCCAGTGCCTGTGAACGATCCCATTGCCAGCCTTCATGACGCCCTGATAGCAGGCATCCGGGACTACTTCCACAAGACGGGCATTTTCTCCAAGGTGATGATAGGGCTTTCAGGGGGGATTGACTCTGCCGTCACCTGTGCCCTTGCGGTGCGTGCGCTGGGGCGCGACAGAGTTGTGGGGGTGTCCATGCCATCACAGTATTCCTCTGCCGGCAGCATTAGCGATGCGGAAGCACTAGCGAATATACTGGGGCTTCGATTGCATGCCATACCCATCAGCTCACTTGTTGACGCCTTCGAGGACGCGCTGTCAGAGGTCCTTGCAGGCACTGAGGCTGACGTAACCGAGGAGAACATCCAGGCCCGGGCGCGCGGAACCATCCTGATGGCACTGTCAAACAAGTTTGGTTATCTCCTGCTGTCCACCGGCAACAAAAGCGAGATATCTGTAGGCTATGCAACCCTGTACGGTGACATGAACGGAGGTCTGTGCATCCTTGGTGACGTGCTCAAGGGACAGGTTTACCGCCTCGCCCACTACATCAACCGGGGAGGCGAGATCATACCGGAGAACACCATCACCAAGCCACCATCGGCTGAACTGCGCCCGGGCCAGACAGATCAGGATTCGCTACCCCCTTACGATGTGCTGGACGAAGTCCTGCGCCGCTACATAGAAGCGCAGCAGGATCTGCGCGAGATCACGGAGGCTACCGGGTTTGACAAAGCGGTGGTATCGAAAATCTTGCGGCAGGTTGACCGAAGCGAATACAAGCGCAGACAGGCTGCGCCCTGCCTGCGGGTGACCGCCAAAGCGTTTGGTGACGGCAGGCGCCTGCCCGTCGTTATGCGAAAGCCATGAGCAGGAGTGCCTGCTTTTCTGCGGAGGATCCGGACTGCTGCCAGATAAGCACGACCTTGCCTTAGGCATCCTGACCGGTTTGCGGGAGATACTCTGCCGGCAGGGTCGCAGTCGGGTTGTGTCCCTGTCTCGCTATAAAAATGTGGCAGAGAACGCGATGATCTTTTCACCGCCTGCAGACAGATTGCGAAGCAATTCCACGAACCCGAGACGATGATGGTGTGATGAGCAAAACAACACTGGACCTTCTGGAAGGAAGTGCTTCCCGCGAGGAGGCCGGAGGCAGCTCAGGAGATATCATAGCATGGCCGTCCGGGGCGGGGGATGTGTGCAACCAGAAACAGCGTCGTATCTGTTAAGGAGGAGCTGATTACACTGCTGCCGCCGCGGTGTGATCTGCGCACTTCCGGCCTCAGCTGCCGGATGTATCGGTTCCGAGGCGACCGCTGATGTGCGTCGCATCAAGGGTCTGGAGGCCGTTCTGTTGAGCGCACCCAGGATCGTGCTTTTTGGAATACGTTCATGGACGCTGAGCATCCGCTGGAAGTGTTTGCAGAGGCGCATCTGCGCTACCCGGTAAAAGAGCGCACACGGCTGGATGGATACGGTCGGTCTGCCGCGACCTTGTCCGGGATCGTGGATGGTTTGGAGGGCGCGACCGGCACCTCAACCGCGCAGTGAACCTGAGCCGTTTTCTGATGCATGCGGTGCCAGAACCTGGCAAGCTGCGTGCTGGGGCGCCTGGTCTCCGACTTCAGGGTCGGCTGTGTCCTGTGTGGTGGAGACATTTGCGGGTCCCGCCACGAAAGGACGTGTTTCCGGGCGGTGGGTTCTGATATTTGGGTCTTACCCAAGGGTGCGCCGCCGTGCGCCTTCTGCCTGTGGCACGGCGTCCCCGGCTAGGTAGCAACACTTGGGTGGAGCAGGAGTTTGGAGGCGCGGCGCTGGGTGATCAGCGCCCGTCTGGTAAAGAGCACCGCACTGGTGACAAAAACAATGGGTAAGCCTGTGACCACGACACCGGAGCACGGTCCGGCGGCAGTGCGGGAACACTGGCGCTTCATAGAGAAGGCAGACGCATTCGGTATCACGCCGGCCAAGATACTGGCGCCGCACCGGAAGCGGACGATTGAGCGGATGCGTACGCAGGAAACGGTCCTGTGCGTGCAGGACGGAACGGACATCAGCTTAAGCACGCGTCCGCAGTACGAGGTCTGGAGGAGACCGGTCGCAACCAGACCACGGCCGAGGCCCGTGGCGTGCATTGCATGCGACGCTGGCCTTGAACGGCCCGACCACTGGGCGTGCTGCGGTGCACGTACAGGAAGAAGAAGAAAGAGACGAA
>JAAXGV010000162.1:226-6045 GCA_012271185.1 Rhodothermales bacterium | reverse complement strand
GGCATACAGGTCAAGCTTCTGGCGCAGCGCCACGTTAAGGCTGCGGATGCCGCCCCCGACAGGTGTAGTCAAAGGACCCTTGATGGCAACGCGGTAGTCGCGGATCGCCTGCAGCGTGGCTTCCGGCAGCCACTCCCCGGAGGCACGGTGCGCTTTGTCGCCGGCGTATACTTCGTGCCAGGCGATGTGCCGGGTGCCACCGTAGGCTTTCCTGACGGCATGGTTGAAAACCATCTGGGCAGCACGCCAGATGTCAGGGCCAATGCCATCGCCTTCGATAAAGGGGATGATGGGGTCGTCCGGCACGGATAGCGTGCCTTGCTTGTCAGCTGTGATATGCGTGCCCAGAGCGGGCGCTGAATTCCGGGGCTCAAACATCAGAGGCTTAGCTTAGAGACGGAAGCGCCAGTGCTGGTACCCATGCGGCAGCTGCACCGGCCCGTTGCGATCGGCGTGTGGCAGGCGTCTTGGGTGCGCCATGACGCGCTGAAACGAACCAGCAAACAATTGTATCCGGGGCGTGGTCGGGACGCGAAGCGTGCCAGTCGTATATTGTACTGCCCTTCGGATCAGGACACCCTCTTACACGTTGAAAAACGGCTGTGCGACATAGAGACGCACGCTATAACCTCAAGTGCTCATGACCACAACAACCAGAGCTGCCAACGTTGCTGCGGAAGTGCAGGGGCAGTCCAATGGGCAGCAGGGACGGGAGGTCGAGCGCCTGTCCATGACGGCATCGTTCAGCCGATACCCAGGTGACTGGTACAGTCACACGGACCTTGGCTTTTCCACAGAGGATGTCTTGGCGATGTACCGCAGCATGCTGCTGCAGAGGCGCTTTGAGGAGCGCTCGGCACAGATGTACAGCAAGCAGAAGATTGCGGGCTTCCTTCATCTGTACATTGGTCAGGAGGCCATTTCTACCGGGTCAGTTCAGGCGCTGAGGGTAGGACACGACACGGTGATTACCGCTTATCGTGATCATGGCATTGCGCTTGCTTTGGGTATGTCGGCTGACGAGTGCATGGCAGAACTCTTCGGTCGCATCGACGGGTGCTCAAAGGGGAAGGGCGGCTCCATGCACTTCTTCTGCAGAGAGAAGCGCCTCTTTGGCGGGCACGGCATTGTAGGCGCCCATATCCCGGTGGCAACGGGAATAGGTTTTGCTCATAAGTACAAGGGGGACGGCGGCGTATGCATATGCTATCTGGGTGACGGCGCTGTCTGGCAGGGAGCCTTTCATGAGTCGCTTAACCTGGCGGGGCTCTACAAGCTGCCGGTCGTCTATGTGATAGAAAACAACCAGTACGCGATGGGCACCTCTGTGGACCGTGCTGCTGCCGATGCGGACCTCTATAAGCAGAGTATATCGTACGCCATGCCGGGTTCTCTTGTTGACGGCATGGATGTTTTTAGTGTGACCCGCGCGATGCGCGACCACGTTGCGCTGGCGCGTGAGAATCAGCCGTCTGTTGTGGAGATCCGCACCTATCGCTACCGGGGCCACTCCATGAGCGATCCTGGCAAGTACCGCTCCAGGGAGGAGCTCGAGGCCAGGAAGAATCAGGATCCAATCCTGCGACTCAAAGCGTATCTCTTGAATGGCGGGCTGTCCACCAATGAGGAGCTGGACAGCGTGGACCGTTCGGTGAAGCGCGAGGTGAACGAGTCTGTTGAGTTTTCGGACAGCAGCCCGCTGCCGCCCCTTGAAGCGATCTACGACCACGTATTCACAGAGGAAGGGTTCCCATTCTTGCGATAGGATGCTAACAGGACCATCGAGTATCTGAAATGGCGCAGCTGCAGTTACGCGAGGCGGTTCGTGCGGCTCTGGTAGAAGAGATGAGCCGGGATGCGGACGTGTTCCTCATGGGTGAAGAGGTAGCCGAATACAACGGAGCCTACAAAGTGAGCGAAGGTATGCGGGACCGGTTTGGTCCGAACCGTGTTATTGATACACCGATCAGCGAGAGTGGCTTTGCCGGTCTGGGGCTGGGCGCTGCCATGAATGGGTTGCGCCCGGTCATTGAGTTCATGACCTGGAACTTCGCCTTCGTTGCCATTGATCAGATCATTAACAATGCTGCGAAGATCCGCTACATGTCAGGCGGTCAGTTCAGCTTCCCGATCGTGTTCAGAGGTCCAAACGGGGCTGCAGGACAGCTGGCGGCAACACACAACACATCGGTGGAATCCATATACAGCTGCTTCCCGGGGTTGAAGGTGATTTCCATCTCCAATCCCGATGATGCTAAGGGGCTGCTGAAGTCGGCCATCAGGGACAACGATCCTGTGGTGTTTCTGGAAAGCGAGTTCATGTACGGGATGCGGGGTGAAGTATCCGAGGAAGAGGACTACCTGATCCCGATCGGCAAGGCACGCATTGCGCGCGAGGGAGACGCCGTAACGATCGTTGGTCACAACAAGAGTTACTGGCGTGCTATGGAGGCGGCCGAGATGCTGGAAGCTGACGGGTACTATGCGGAGGTGATAGATCCGCGTACGATTCGTCCCTTCGACTGGGATGCTGTTGTCAGCTCGGTCAGGAAGACCAACCGCCTGGTGATTGTAGACGAAAGCAACCCCTTTGCCAGCGTGTCGTCGGAAATAGCGTTCCAGGTCCAGTCTCGTTGCTTTGATTACTTGGATGCGCCGGTAAGGCGTATCACCGCGAAAGATACACCGGCTCCGTATGCAAAGAATCTGATGACGTACTACCTGCCCAGTGCGGAGGATACGTACCAGGCCTGTCGTGATGTGTTGTATTTGGACTAGCTTTGCCATGATCAGAGTGCAGCGAGTATGCCTATTGCCGTAGAGATGCCCAAGATGACGGACACCATGGAAGAGGGTGTCCTGGTCCAGTGGAATGTGGAGGAGGGGTCCGAGATCGCTGCCGGTGATATCATTGCGCAGGTCGAAACAGACAAGGCCACGATGGATGTTGAGGCCTATGACGATGGCGTGCTGTTACGCAGGGTGGCAGCGGAGGGCGATGCGCTGCCGATTGGTGCACTGATCGCGGTACTCGGCACAAAGGGCGAAAATATTGAGGCATTTCTTTCCGGGTACAGTGGTACCTGGTCTGCTGGTGCGGTACCAGAGACAGAAGCTGCACCGGAATCCGCTCCCGCTGGCTCTTCGCGCAGGCTTAAGGTCTCGCCGCTGGCACGGCGCATGGCTGCCGATCACGGGCTCAAGCTTGAAAGCATGACGGGTTCGGGACCGGATGGCCGGATCATCAAGCATGACATAGAGGCAGAGCTGTCTCAGCCTGCGCCGGTTGCCATCCCGGATTCCGGGCGCAGCTACAAGCCGGTGCGGATCACCCAGATGCGCAAAGCCATTGCGCGTCGGCTGGCGCAAAGCAAGTACAGCGCGCCGCACTTCTATCTTAGTGTGGATGTGGACATGGAGCAGGCGGTGGCATCTCGCCAGCGACTGAACAGCAGAGCTGAACAGACTGGTGGCACAAAGATCTCCTTCAACGACCTGGTAACCAAGGCGTGTGCTGCGTCCCTTGCTCAACATCCCGCTGTCAACAGCACATATGCAGTCGAGCATAACGAGATTCGTCTGTACAACCACATAGATGTAGGCATCGCGGTTGCCGTCGAGGATGGCTTGGTAACACCCGTGGTACGGTCTGTTGATGAGAAGGGGCTGGCGGAAATCGCCGCGGAGACCGCTGCGCTCGCGAAGCGTGCCCGCAGCAGGGAGCTCAAGCCGGAGGAGATGGAGGGCTCGACCTTTACCACCAGCAACCTCGGCATGTTTGGCATAGAGGATTTTACAGCCATCATCAATCCGCCCAATGCCTGTATTCTGGCTATTGGCGCAATACGTGATGTGCCGGTTATAAAGGACGGGCAGGTTGTGCCGGGAAAACGGATGAAGATCACGCTCTCCTGCGATCACCGTGTTGTGGACGGCGCCACGGGTGCACGCTTTGTGGCTACGTTGCGCGGGTACCTGGAAGAGCCACTCACGTTGCTTATGTAGCAGGTCTGCCAAGCGCTGCTACCCGCGCAGCAGCCTGTGCGTGCGTCGATGCTGTGAACGATCAGACGCTGACTGCGGGTGCCTCCCTGGTGCGGCGGCGTGCTGGTTATGCGTCTGTTTTGACGAGTGAGCGCAGCTCCGCGAGAGTCCATGGTCCTGATGAGTTCAGCGTGCTGTAACTGGCTGCTGTGGGGCATGAGCAGCCGCGCCCCCTCGATCGGAGTCTTGTTCCTGCCAGAGTGTCTTAGGCGGCGCCTGCATTATTTCGCCCACACCGATGCGAAGCAAGCTGCCATGTGTACCGTTGCCACTGCGGGCAGTCATTTTCACCCTTTGCTATGCCCGTCATCTCTGAGGCAGCGCAGTACTCTTTTTCACGCTATGATCACGCGACACGTGGTTTTCTGTGGAAGACTCATGTGCACGGAGTTTTGCAGCAGGCTGGATAAGGTATGGCTGGAGCTTGGTGCCTTACTGCAGTATGTGTTTTCTCTGGCACGGAGCGCAGCACGAACAAAGAGCCGCTGTCGCCGGTGATGGCTGATTCGTAATGGGAGTCTGGCTACGTCACTGACCAAGTATCAATCACCTGCTGACTTGTCTTCGTCTGAGTCAAGTGCGGGCAGGCCGCTGTGCAGGATTGTTCACCTGTCGGATATTCATATAGGTTGGCTCGTATGCGGCAGGATTGTGGATGCGCTGCTACGCTGCGCTAACAGCATGGAGGCCGACCTGGTCGTAGTTACTGGCGACCTCGTGCAGCGGGCGCACCGATGGCAGTACCGGCATGCTGCTGCAGTCCTCCAAGCCTTCACTGCGCCGTGCCTGGTTGTTCCGGGCAATCACGACCTGTATTCATGGATATACCGCCCTTGGATGCGGATTGGTGCGCCCCTTGGGCGGTACAAACGGCAAGTCAGCGCTGATCTGTCTCCTGTGTGGGAAGGGCGGGGCGTGTGTGTATTGGGGTTGAATACGGCGACGCCGTGGACCATTCAGCGTGGACGGTGCACAGCGGCCCATGCCCGCCGCATTCAACGCTACTTTGACGCGCAGCCCAGCAGCGCTTCAAGGGTACTGGCAGTACACCATCCGCTTGCCCGTGTGGACCTGCCCTGCAATCGGGACATTGCCCAAGGAGCAGAGCAGGTGCTTCTGGCGGCAGCCAGGGCCGGTGTAGATCTGATTCTTTGTGGACACTGGCACCTGTCAAAGGCACAGGAAGCTCACATTGACGGGAAGCGTATCGTAATAGCTATGGCTGGAACAGCTACGAGCAGACGGTATCGCAAGCCTCAGATCGGGCTGAACGCTTTTAACGTGGTGGAACTTTACACCCGGCGGATCACGGTGGAAGAGTGGCGGTACAGCCCTGCGGAAAATGCTTTTATGTCATCCCATACCAGTTCGTTTGGGTAAGCGGATGAGCCAATGATCTTAAAGACGCCTCCTAAGGCAGCATTCCCGCTTCGGTCCGTATTATTATAACCTGGAGCCTTGCCTGCGAGCGGTGCTCCGCATTTGCCGGCAGCCTCTTGTGCAGGCAGCATCCCGAATGCGCGCGGTTGACTCATTCCCGGTTGCGTGGCTGTATGTCGTCATGCAGAGAACCGATGTATTCTCGCCGTTCAACCGCCGAGTCCTGCAGCGTATGGTGCCGTGCAGGGTACCGCAGTGTGGTTGTGTTCCTGTTTGGCTGTAGAAACGTAACAGCGCGATCGGGACTTGACTCTTGGATGACGCCACGGCCGTGTTAACGCGTCCCTGGAAGTGCCGGCGCCGATTACGCAGCACGAGCATGGTGGAGCGCCTGA
>JAAXGV010000162.1:0-218 GCA_012271185.1 Rhodothermales bacterium | reverse complement strand
CGCGATGGAGGAATACCATGAAGCGTGGCGGGCCCCTGCCACTCCCCCATACCAACAAAAATCAATTCACAGCACGACTGGGACTTGCTGCACTAATGAAGGGCCATTATGCACGTTACCATGCAAACCGATGCCCCTGGTCATGTCAGCGTTTGGCGACTCGCGAGGCACCGGGGTTTTGCGGGTAAAGGACCCCTGTATCTTGAAAGAGGTGCTTA
>JAAXGV010000206.1 GCA_012271185.1 Rhodothermales bacterium | reverse complement strand
TTGCGCTTTTTTCGCTCTTTTTGCCTTCCATATCGGCCTTTTGGGGCTGGTTCTCGGCTTTTCAGGCCACAGGATCCGTCTTGGGCCCAAAATCTCCCCTGTTTTGGCGCCGGTGTCGCTTTTTCACCCGGCACCCTGGAAAACCATTTCTTCCACGAATTCTTAGGCCTGTGGCACTGTCCAGAATGATGGGCGAACACTTCCGCTGGGCTGCCTGGGAAGAGCTGATTCGGCAGCACGGCCTCACCATTGACCGGCCGCGCCTGTCAGTGCATCCGGTCTGGCGCGACATCATATATCCGATGGATTACGGGTACATCAACGATACTGCAAGCACCGACAGAGAAGGCGTGGATGTCTTTGTCGGCACGAAGCCTTTGGGACTGGTGGGACTGATCATGACGCACGACTATCGCAGGGGTGACCGCGAAGTCAAGCTCCTGTTCAATTGCGCTCCTTGCGAGATCTACCTGGCACACGGTTTCATCAACTGTGATCGCGTACACATGGAAGGCACCCTCGTGCTGCGACAGGCTATGCCTGCATTATGGCAAAAGCTTGGGTGTAATTCGCAACCATGCGAACTGCGCAACGCGAAGTAAGTACAATACATGTGGCGAATGCGCTGCTGTTCTGTGACATGCTGATCCCATAGCTCAGTTGGTAGAGCATCTGACTTCAAACGGAGCCTTGTGCAGGTAACTGCACAAGTGAAGGCTGCTGTATGCTGGGACGCCCTAAAGCCCAGGCTACGCTGTCACGCGTAACAGTGCCGGGGATAGGTGGGTAATCAGCAGGCAACCCTAGGAGAGTATCGGAATGGCGCCTTGGAGTGTGACACCCACAGGCGCATGGTCTTGCCGATCCTCTGGCGGTGGTTTTACTCGTCACACCGTGGTCTCCTCAGCCACGCTGTCCAGGAGAGCCCTCAGAGGCCATACGCAGCCCACCCTCCCCGCAAAAGCGGCGGGTGAAGAGATGGTCCAGGCTACAACGTCGCAATGGCGGCCGGTGAAAGCCGGTGTGGTAGGTTAATCAGAGGGTCCCAGGTTCGAGCCCTGGTGGGATCACTCTGGCGTTGCTGAACGCCAGCCTCCAGCCCGGGTGGCGGAATAGGTAGACGCGCTGTCTTGAGGGGGCAGTGTCCCATGGACGTGCTGGTTCGACTCCAGTCCCGGGCACCGTTACCTGCCTGTCTGCCCCAAGTGAGCAGGCAGCGGCTTGTTGCCATGACGCAGTGGCGTTTCTTCCTTGCCGTTCTCGCGTTCGCCTCGCAGGCGACCACAGCCACTGCACAGACCGTCTGGCCTGTGGCAAACCCGGAGGACCGCGGACTTTCGTCGTCTCCTCTCGATTCTCTGGACGCCGCGATCGCGAGCGGCCTCTACGGGAATGTGAACCGTGTGGTGATAGTCAAGGATGGCTTTCTTGTGGTGAGCAACCGGTATGATCGAGACTACCAGTCGATAAGCGCTGGATTGCAAGGCGCGCTTGGCTGCGGGTTCCAAGCATGCAAGGCGGGTGAGGAAAATGCCGCCTACAACTATTACAGCCCGAACACCCACCCCTTTTATCAGGGACGCGATGTCCATACGCTACAGTCCGTTACCAAGTCTGTGGCTGCAACCGTTCTGGGAGCAGCGCTAGCGAATGGAGACATCGGCAGCCTCGCGACACCCCTTCTTCCGTTCCTTAGCGACTACGACACGCGTGACGTTGATCCGCGCCTGCACAGCGCAACGCTGGAAGACCTCCTGACGATGCGTACAGGCATCGAATGGCACGAACAGGATCGCCCGCTGAACGAGACGAACACGACGATTCAGCTTGAGCGAAGTGATGATTGGGTGCAGTTCACACTGGACCAGCCCTCCGACGCAGCTCCTGGTGAGAAGTGGGTCTACAACAGCGGCGGCAGCCACCTGATGTCAGCGGTTGTTTTCGATGCAACAGGCATGACCATTGACGCTTACGCTGAGGAGCATGTCTTTGGGCCGCTGGCCATCTCTGACTATCACTGGAAGGAGACACCGCAAGGTTTGCCCGATACTGAAGGTGGCCTGTACCTCGAAGCCGAGCAACTCGCTAAGATCGGATATCTGTACCTGCAGGGCGGCATGTGGCATGGGCAGCGTATACTGGACGAGTCGTTTGTGAAACAAGCCACTGCCCGTCAGGTCGATCAGGTCAACAGTGCAGGCTGGGGATACGGCTACCAGTGGTGGCGTCTGGACCGCGACACGGTTCCCGTGTGGGCCGGCCTGGGCTTCGGTGGCCAGTACCTGCTGGTGTTGCCGGACTACGATCTCATCGGTGTTATCAACAGCTGGAACATCTTTGGCCAACGTGTGCGACCTGTACTGCCTGCCTTTCTGGACGCCCTCCTGGCAGCCCATGGATAGCGTCGCTCTCTGCAACACCCTTGCGGAAAGGTTGAATTACAGGCGAACATCAACCTCAGCGATGGCAGTGGCAGGCGGTGCAAAGGGCGCAGCAGGTATTGTTTTTGGTGGCCAGCGGGATTCGTGCGTTAGGCAACCCGTTCTGTCGGACACTGGAGAAGCACGGGGTTGACGCCTTTGCGGAGGAGATGTGGCGCACGTTCCATGCATGTGTTTCCGGATGATGACAGGGTCTCGGGTCCAAACACACCCCAGGTGCCTCTCTTTTCCGGCGCTCTGGGACCCATTTCTTCCGCGAACTGCCAGCCGTGACGGAGCAGCAGCGGCCCTGCGCACGCAGACTTGCCCGTGATGCATCCCGATAATCATGCGGCACGGGCGCTATTCATTGTGGCAGGGCCTGCCACGTGCTTCCAGCCGGAAGCACTATGGCCCAGCTTGCAGTGCCTGCTGGCGGCAGGAAAACGGCAGATATCTGCGCATGATGACCCGGTAGGCAGGCCTGTACGCCGCATTGAAGCGCAGAGAATGATGGACCGCTGGAAAACCCTCCTCAGCACGATCCGCAAAATAGGCCCGCATCTCCTCCACCGGGTAGGGCAGCTTGCCGGCTGCAGCCGCAGCTTCGGCATAGCCCCAGTAGCGTCTCAGCCGCTCTGTAGAGCCTTCGTAGGCCCTGATTGTTTGCAGCAAAGCGTTAACCAGCGCTTCCGGTTGTTCTCCCGAGAGCACAAAGGGACGCAAATGAACACGTACAAGATCTCCGGAGGATGATATCGGATCGCACAGCGATTCCCGGGTATCACTGGTAAGCACCGCAATCTCGCTTAAGAGGTACTTAGAAGCCATCAGGCTGTCTCCCGCAAGGTGCACACTGCCCTGAGAGGCCTGGTATACGAGCTTGTAAATATCCTGGAGCTCCATTAAGGGATAGCGGGTCTGGTGCCGAACAAGGACATCGACAAACTGCTGTTCCTGCCGCAACGCACACCCTGAAACCAGCACCAGCGCCAACAGCAGCATCGCAGACCGGCCGCGGAACAGATTCACGCTGTTCATTCGGCTAGCGGTGCTCAATGGCTACAAAAGGGCGGTGCTCAGGACCCGTATAGAGCTGCCGCGGACGATGAAGGCGGTCCCGGCTGTTTCGCATCTCCCTGAAATGCGCAATCCAGCCTGGCAAGCGACCAAGCGCAAACAAAACCGTAAACATGCTTGTGGGAAGGCCTATGGCGCGATACACGATGCCACTATAAAAATCAAGATTGGGGTAGAGCTTGCGCTCTATAAAGTACTCATCTTCCAGCGCCACCCGTTCCAGGTTCTTAGCAATATCCAGTAGCGGATCCGTGAGTCCAAGCTGATCCAGAACCCGATCGGCTGCCTGCTTGATCAGGCGAGCGCGCGGATCGAAGTTCTTGTAGACGCGATGCCCAAAGCCCATGAGCCGGAAGGGGTCATTGCGATCCTTTGCCTTAGCAATGTACTTGGCATAGTTCGCACCGTCTTTTTTGATAACTTCGAGCATATTGATGACAGCCGTGTTGGCACCGCCATGCAAGGGGCCTGATAACGCGCTGATACCTGTTGAAATCGTGGAAAAAAGATCCGCCCCGCTGCTGCCCACCATGCGTACGGTGGAGGTGCTGCAGTTCTGCTCATGATCCGCATGCAGGATCAGGAGCATATCCAAGGTGTCACGGACAACGCTGTTTACCAGGTACTCCTCCGAAGGCACAGCGAACATCATGTGCAGGAAATCCGAAACAAAGTCGAGGTCGTTGCGCGGGTACACAAATGGCTGGCCTATGGACTTTTTGTACGAGAACGCGGCAATAGTCTTCAGCTTGGCCAGCAGCCGTATGATGTTAATATCGTCATTGGATTCATAGTACGTGGACAGCGAGGCCACCATAGCTGACAGCACGCTCATTGGCTTTGCACTCGGCGGAAAACCCTCGTAGAATTTCTTCATGTCCTCGTGCAGCAGCGTGTGAATAGTAAGGCTGTCCTGGAACTGCTGCAGCTCTTCTGCGCCGGGTAAAACGCCGTAGACCAGCAGGTGCACCACCTCCACGAAAGAGGCGCCCGCGGCAAGCTCTTCAATGGCGTATCCACGGTAGCGCAAGATGCCGGCTTCCCCGTCGATATACGTGATCGCGCTCTTGCATGACCCGGTGTTGCCATAACCCGGATCCAGCGTAATCGCCCCGCTTGTACCACGGA
This sequence comes from Rhodothermales bacterium, assembly GCA_012271185.1. GTDB lineage: Bacteria > Bacteroidota > Rhodothermia > Rhodothermales > Bin80 > JAAXGV01. The sequence goes on along the minus strand of JAAXGV010000206.1, from coordinate 747 downwards.
GCCTAGCAATGTCAATTCCAACCTCGTTTTCCGTACCTGTGATGACAGGCAATTCAAGAGATTGACCGTGAAAGGATAGCGCTGCTGTGGACATCAACGAAGCTCGTTTACCTTACCGCATACATCGGAATATACGCTCCCGAATGCCTGCATACCCACTACTGCTGGATCAACGACCGCGCAAAGCAGTTTCCAGGTGTACTCAACCCGCCTTGCCACCGATGACGACACCCCGCAAGGTTTCATTCGTCCCGGAGTACAACAAGCCGGATAAGCCGGGCATATGGATGAATTTCGACAACACTGCATCTATTTACTTGGTGGTGGCAGCCAGCGACAGCTTTGATCAGGCGGCACAGGCTGTGTTTGCGGCCGTCCGCGAGGCGCAGTCCCGCTTTCCTGGCTGGCCTCGCATCTTTTACCTTGACATCCTGGGGCATAGCGATGGTCAGGGCGGCTTTGAGGAGGAGTTCGTGGAGTTTCAGCAGGAGTTCTGGTTTTCAGCCATTGCTCCCTTCCTGACGGCTTTTGAGCTCCCTCTCGTCGGCGGACTGCTCAGCCCTTCCCCCCAGCGAAACGACCTTCCGGACTCCTTGGCCATTCGCAGCACGCCCTAGCTGCCCGTGGATAAAACCGCTTTTTGCGGGATCCCCGCGGATGATTAGCTTACGGCAACCATAGCCCCATCGGGGGAGAACAGCCATGGCAATGGGCAGACGGTCCCAGGGACAGCAGCAGGAAATGTTT
>JAAXGV010000028.1 GCA_012271185.1 Rhodothermales bacterium | reverse complement strand
CGGTGATCCAGTCCAGTCCTGCGGGCCTGAGGTCCTCACGCAGGCGGGCAGGGGTCAGCAGTCCGCGATCTCCCACCAGGACCCCATGGCTGAACCCGAAGGTCGTGCGAAGCTTGGTCACCTGAGCGGAGCGCGTTTGCGGGTCCGCTGTGTTGCCGGAAAACACCTCCACGGCTGCCCGGTAGCCGTGGAGGTCGGTCACAAGACCAAAGACTTGCTTGCCCTTTTTTCCATCCCGGTTGTAGCCGTAGCTGGCGAGTTCAATCGAATCCCCCTCGACGTAGATGGAGGTGATATCGCAGAGGACGAGGGCGCTTTCGCTGAGGTGGCGCCGGGCCAGACGGCGCTCAATGGCATGCTTGTGCTGTACCAGGTAGTCCATGGCTTCATACAGGCCGTCGGCATCGACGCGCCTGAGCTGAAGCTCTTCATTGAGCGTATCGGAGGCGGTCCTGGCATCCAGCGCTTCGCTGGTGGCCAGCTTGGTGGCGGGATAGAGCACGCGGGCGGCCCCACCAGTCCCATGGCCAGCCGGCGCCGCCGGGTGTTTGCGCGGTGCAACAGAGCCGGGAAGCCCAGCTGTCGCATGACGCCCAGGACCGCGGCCACATGGCCGTGGGGCCTGCTGCTGATGAGGGAGAACGCGTCCTCTATTTTCTCTACGGGTATGCCCCCGCGGAGGACGGCACGTATCTGCTCAATGACCTCCAGGGGCAGTTTGGAGATATTGGCGAGGGTGGTTTTTCTGATGGATTGTCCGACGCGTTTGGAGTGTCGGATGAGGTAGCAGGGCGGGCTGTTTCGGTTGGGGATTTTGGCGACGTACAGGGGTACTATATCGAGGCGATTGTGACGGCATCAAGACAAGGATATGCAGCGACAAATGTCACATAGTCGCAGAATTCGACCCATTCTTTCGAAAGAAGTGGAGAAGAAAGGGAGGGATTATTAAGCAAATACATGGGTATACATACTATCAGTCAGAATAGAGATACACCCTCTAAATCAGGCCATATGTGGGTGTAATTCCCCACATTGGCCCGTATTTGCTCGTATTTGACGGTCAAATTCCCACCCGGTGCCTCCGTCGGACACGAAAAGGGGGTAACTTCAGGTGAAACAGCGCTGGCCGGCACACGGACTGAACCCGCTCTGAGGTGTGCATGCAGCGGCCCTGGCTCGAGAACGCAGCCCGGCGACCTTGCAAGCAGGCCTGTCCTGCTGAAAGAACAGGACAGACCTCCACATCAGGTGCGGAGGCAGATACACTTGAACTTTCCATGCATGGATGACTCCACTGGACTCCTGGCTTTAGCGGGCTGCCTGTCTGGGTGTGTACAAGCCTCACAGCAGCAACGATGGATCCATGGTTTGACTTTGCCGGCCGCCGCGAAGGTGTGGAGGCGCTGCTCCGGCGCCGTTGGGGCTTGACACCCTCCGGCAGTGTGGGACTGGGTTAAGGTGATCTCCTTTCCGTGCGAATCCAATCCAAGCCCCGATGCGTTCAAATAGGCTGTTGTAATATGGCAATCATGTGGGATTCCCGCGGCGCAATACGGCAAAGCCCAACGGCGGCAGAGATCCGTGAGGATTTTCTCGCGTTCTTTCGGGAAAAGCAGCACACCATCGTTCCCAGTGCACCCATAGTGCCGCGCGATGATCCGTCCCTGCTGTTCATAAACGCAGGGATGAACCAGTTCAAGGATGTTTTCCTGGGGAGCGGATCACGTGACTACCGGCGTGCAGCAGACTCCCAGAAGTGTCTGCGCGTCTCTGGAAAGCATAACGACCTTGAAGAGGTGGGGCATGACACGTACCACCACACCTTCTTCGAGATGCTGGGCAACTGGAGCTTCGGCGACTACTTCAAGGCGGAAGCAATAGCGTGGGCGTGGGAGCTGTTGACAGACCGGTGGGGCCTTGATCCGTCGCGCCTGTACGCTACGGTGCACGAAGGCGACAAGTCGCTGGGCCTGGGACCGGACAGCGAGGCTGCACACTTCTGGCGGCGACACCTGCCAGATGGGCATGTGCTCTTCTGTCCTACAAAGGACAACTTCTGGATGATGGGCGAAACGGGCCCCTGTGGACCGTGCTCTGAAATCCACATGGACCTCAGGACCGACGATGAGCGCGAGCGCATACCGGGTCGGGATCGGGTCAACAAGGACGATCCATGCGTCATTGAGCTCTGGAACCTTGTCTTCATACAGTTCAATGCAGCCTCGGGAGGCGTGCTGGAGCCGCTTGCTGCACGGCACGTTGACACGGGGATGGGGCTTGAACGCCTGTCGGCCATACTGCAGGGCGTCACCAGTACCTATGACACTGATCTGTTCGCGCCGCTGATGGATTGCATCGCCGCCCTGTCACCCCTTGAGGCTGTGCAGGGATATGATAACATTACAGACGAGGAAAACAGGGCACAGATTCGCGTGGCGATGCGCGTGGTAGCCGACCATATCCGGGCCATCGCATTCGCCATAGCCGACGGTGTGGTTCCCGGCAACGTGGGCCGGGCCTACGTGATCCGACGCATCCTGCGGCGTGCGGCACGCTACGGATATACGACACTGGAATTTCGCGAGCCGTTTCTGTACAAGCTTGTATCGCCGCTGACCGGGCTGATGCGCACACAATTCAAGGAGCTGGAGGTGCACCAGGAGCGGATCGAGAGGAACATTCGTGGCGAGGAGGCGGCGTTTCTGCGCACGCTGGGCAACGGCATAGCCCTCTTTGAGTGTATAGCTCCCTTTGCAGAATCATTCAGGAGTGGCGATCCGAAGGTTCGCCAGATGGCGCGCAAACGCCTGGAAGGGGATGCCCGTGCCGCGGATCTGCTGCAGAAAGCATACCCCGACACAGCCGGCCAGATTCCGCGGATCGACAGGTTTTCCACAGTGGCATCAAAGGGCATGATGCCGGGAGAAGTAGTATTTCTGCTGCACGACACATACGGGTTTCCGCTGGACCTCACCCGGCTGATGGCACGTGAAAAAGGCCTCGACATTGATACAGCAGGTTATAATGCGTCGATGGCAAAGCAGATGCAGCGTGCGCGTAAAGACCTGCGTGCCAGGAACATAGCGGTATCATCGACAGCCAGCCAGGAGGATTGGCAGGTCATCAGTAGCGGCCATGATTCCGCGTTCCTTGGTTACGAGACCCTGAAAGAATCTGGCCTGGCTGTTCGTGCGCTCCATGCCGGCAGGCCCTACATGGTGGTGCTGGATGCCACGCCGTTCTATGCGGAAAGAGGCGGCCAGATTGGTGACACGGGCATTCTCCGCATCGGGGGCGAGGAGATCCGTGTGCTGGACACACAGGCCGTGAATGGGCAGGTGCGCCATGTCGTGGATCGCCTGCCCGATCACGCTCCGGGCCCGGTCTTCGCGGCCGTTGACAGTGCACGCCGGAAGCGGATCTGCAAGCACCATACAGCGACACACCTGCTGCATGCGGCACTGCGCAAAGTCCTTGGGCCCGGCGTGACCCAGAAAGGGTCTCTGGTTGCTCCGGGACACCTGCGGTTTGACTTCAGCCATTTTGAAAAGGTCAGCGCTGGAGAGTTGGGCCACATTCAGGAAATTGTCAACAGCGTGATACAGCGTAATGTGCCGGCCCAGATCGAGTCCGATGTGCCGATAGAGCAAGCGCTGGCCCGGGGCGCAACGGCGCTCTTTGGTGAGAAGTATGGAAGCCGCGTGCGCGTTGTGGTCTTTGACAAGGACTTCTCTGTTGAGCTGTGTGGCGGGACTCATGTCGGGGCGACGGGAGAAGTCGGCCTCATGCTGCTGCGCTCGGAAGGATCAATAGCCGCGGGCGTGCGGCGTGTGGAGGCCATCTCGGGACTGGACGCGCTCAGCGTGGCACAAGCGGAGATGTCTGAGCTTGGCCGCGCGCGCGACCAGCTCAAAGACCGGCAAGGCGGGCTGGATGTGTCAGTGGCATCGCTCCAGAAAAAAAACAGAGCATTGCAGAAAGAGGTTGAGCGACTGCGAAGCGAACGCCTGGCAGCAGGATTGGACAGTATCGTCCAGTCGGCGGAGCACACAGGACCGTGGCGCCTGGCTGTGGGCCGGGTTGATAACGCAGGCATGAACACGCTACGCACATTGGGAGAAAAGCTGCGCATACGTCTGGGCAAGGGCAGTGTGGGAGTGCTGGGTGCTGCCGATCCCGGCGGAGAAAAAGCCTACTTGGTGGCCACAGTGTCTGATGACCTGGTAAGGCATGGTGTTGAAGCTGGAAAGATCGTAGGGCAGATCGCCCGGCATATTGGTGGTGGTGGTGGCGGCCGCCCCCAGCTGGCCACCGCAGGCGGTCGCAGCCCTCAGATGCTGGACGACGCGCTGAGCGTTGCTGCACGAATCGTGGCAGATGCGGTGCCCGCCACGTTTCGTCAGGCAACCAGGTAGCGGTGTACCTGTACAACGTGTGTACGGAGGGGTGCCGGAGCGGTCGAACGGGGTGGTCTCGAAAACCATTGTAGGCCTGGCCTACCGGGGGTTCGAATCCCTCCCCCTCCGCACGTGTGGAACAAGCCTGGTGTATGAATGCTTTGGGCCGCCGCGCCGCTGTGCTGTTATGCGCCACGCTGCTGCCCGGCGTGTCAGGCTACGCGCAGGTACCAACGCTGACTCGCCTGTACGAACCCGCTGCGAGACCTCCAGGGGTCCGGTACCAGGTCCTGGAGAGTAAGCACTTCCAGATAATCTTTCAGCAGGGCGCGGAGTCTGAGGCCAGAGAGGCTGCAGCCCTCTTGGAGGGCGAGCTCCCGCGCGTCGAAGCACTCATCGGACACGGGCGCGGCATGCAGATGCCGGTGGTGCTGAACGCCTTCAACGACCGGAGCAACGGGCTTGTCAGCACGCTGCCGTTTCGGCAAGAGATAGAAGCAGCCGGCATCACAGCAAACCGTCTCTCCGCCCGCTACACATCCTGGATGCAGGCTGTGGTGCCGCATGAGCTGGTACATGCGGCACAGGCGCATTCCGATGCGGGCTTTGGGGTAGGCAGCCTCTTGCGGCTGCTGTCGCCAGACCTGGCACGGTCGCTTAACCTGGGGCTGCCGCCCGGACTGAACGAAGGCGCGGCGGTGTACCACGAAAGCACCGTACAAGCCGGTGCGGGCCGTCTGAACTACTCACTGTTTCAGATGAAGTTTCGAGCCGCCATGGCGTCCGGCAAGCCCTGGTCGCTGGCCCAGATCCTGGAGTTTCCAGCATACTCTTTCCCGGCAGACAGATACTACATCGGAGGCGCCAACCTCTTTGCGAAGCTTGCCAAGGAAGATGGCGGTGCGTTTTTTCGTGCCGCCAAAGCCCAGCATTACCGGCTGCCGCTGCTTGGCACGGGGGTTGCGCTTTGGCGCGGCACAGGCAAGATGCCCCACAGGCTGGGAAGGGAGTTCCGGCGCGCTGCAAAGGCGGAAGAGCTGGCACGGCAGGTGCCATCCGGACCGGTCACGGAGGGGCGCCTGGTTGCTACGGGTCCGGGGCGCAGCCACCGGCGTCCGCAGTGGCTGAACGACAGCACAGTGGTGGCCCACGTCAGGGGTTACGACGTGCGGACGGGCTTCTACCGGGTGGATATGGAGAGCGGAGCACTGTTGCCGATCGCTTATGAGCCAGTGACGGGAGACGCCATGTTCAGCTTGTCCGATAGCGGCAAGACGCTCTTATTTTCGCGGTATGTGCGTGATCGGCATGTCGCGTCCCGATGGGTTGCCGATGCTTTCGAGCTGTCGCTGGATACAGGAAGGTCACGCAGGCTGACCCGAGGGCAGCGTGTGCTGTTTCCTGTTCCCGGACAGGAGGATACATGGGCCATACAGAATCAGGGGCAGTTCACGGCCTGGGTCCGCATCACAGACGATGGCAAGGTTGCGTCTGCTTCCAGGCTGGAACGCGCCACGCTGGTTCAGATTGTGCCATCACCTGAACACACTGGCGCCGCGGTCATACTCAGGCGGGAGGGTCGCCAGGGCATCTACCGTGCAGCATGGACGGGAGACCAGACGCCTTCCCTGGAGCCATGGATCGTGTTCCAGGAGGCCTCCGTCTATGACGCCTCATGGCATGGTCCGTATCTGCTGTTCACTGCGGACCTGCATGGTGTGTCGAACGTGTTTGCAGCTGTTGATGACAAGGTCATGCAGCTGACCGACGTGTTGTATGGGGCTATGGAGCCGAGCCTGTCGCCGGATTGTCGCACACTGGCCTTCGTAGAGTACCAGCATGAACGCTTCGACCTCAGAGCGACCCGGTTTGACCTCTTTGCGGCGAAGCCCATTGCGGCATCGCAGCTTCTCCACTTTGTGCCGCCCACCACGCCTGTGGCTCCGTTCACGGGTGGTGAGGTGAAGCCGTACAGAGCCTTGCAACATCTGCGGCCACGGACGCTTCTTCCTGCCTTTCTGGACAGTGGCAACGGTACGCCCGTTGGCGGAAGCCTGGGGATCGGGCCGGGGATCACGGTGCAGGGGGCGGATCCGCTTCGGGTGTGGGCGTACGCGCTCGGCGTGCACCACCAGGCCGGGCGCATGTGGTACTCGCTGGCTGCAGCAACGGATCGCGGGGGCGTTCGGGCAGACCTGGAGCTGTTCACTGAGCCGGGAACAGCCGCGGTTGTTGCGCAGGATCATACCGCAGTGGCAACCGTGGGTCAGGAGTATCGGGGCATGCGCGTGCGACTTAGCCTGCCCGTATACATGGTGTCCAGCGTGCGCAGCACAGCTGCCATGATAGCCCTGGACGGTGTGCTCGCAGCGAACCGCCTGTTTGCGCTCCCGGGGAAAACGCTGCCCCGGGTGGCTCCTGAATGGCAGGTCTTCAGGAGCCGGCTGACGCTGGGCCCCTATGCCTACATGAGGTATCGTATAACGCAAAATACGCGCGATCTTATGCCGGATGGTGGCACAGCCATAAGCATATCGGCGGATGTTGACCTGTGGGATCAGCGCGCGGGCGGCAGGCAGGCAGCCGCTGTGCGCGTTGCGCAGTACATGTCACTGTCACAACGGGCACATGCAGGCATGCGGATACGCGCAACGCTGGTGGCACAGAGCGCACCATGGGTCTACAACCTTGAACCGTTTGCGCCGCAGGGGTATGCAAGCGACCTGTTCGGTGAGCGCACGTACGCGGGAATCGATGGGCTCATTGTGCAGCCGCTGTGGTTCGTTGATGACGGATTCGTCCTGCTGCCGCTATACTTCAAGGTGCTGTATGCCTACGCCTTTGCCGAAGCGTTCTATGCGACCGGCACTGCCGCACGCTACCGCTCCATCGGCGCGGGGCTCGGCGTGCAGTTCAGGCTGCTGCACTACCTGGACCTGGAGTTGCGTCTGGGTCGCGCGTACCTTGTGGATGCCAGACGCTTTGCATGGACACTGCGGTAGCATGCCCCGGAAACAGTCCAGACGCACGCTGCATTAAACAGGACCAGAGGTATGGCTCGATCGTTTCTCAAGATTGCCTTGCTGGTGCTGCTGGCGGGTCTTGCCCGCCCGGACGCGGCTGCGCGGGAGTTTCAGTGCACGGTGCAGGTCAACTACCGCCAGCTGGAGGGGTCCGGGTTTGAGTTTCTCAACGACCTTGATGAGTTCGTCGAGAACTACATGAACAAGAATAACTGGACCAATGACCGGTTCGAACTGGAAGAGCTCATAGAATGCTCAATGACGATCGCCTTTCTGGAAGCCTTCACGCAAACATCGTTTCGGGCACAGCTGGTCCTCACCAGCACGCGTCCGATCTACGGAACGACGGCCAAGACCACCGTGCTTCAGATCAGCGACAATCTGTGGGAGTTCTCGTTTGCACAGGGCACGCCGCTGATCTTTGAAATAGAGCGGTACGATGCACTCACGTCGGTGCTGGACTACTATGCCTATCTCATGCTGGGGTACGACTATGACACTTTCAGTGAGCTGGGCGGTGAGGAATACTTTCAGAAGGCCAGACGCATCATGCAGTTGGCTACGGCAGCCAATGGTGCCGGGTGGAGCACCATGAACCTGGATAGCCGAACACACCTGGTGGACCAGATGACAGGTCCCCGCTTCAAGCCGCTGCGCGAAGCATACTTCGAGTACCACTTCTTCGGGCTGGACCATTTTACCAGGGACGCGGATGCTGCGCGCAAGGCGGTCCTGGCCGTTCTTGCAACCATGCAGGAGCTCTACGACGACCTGTCGCGGCAGTATGTCTTTGACATCTTTTTTTCAACCAAGTACCAGGAGCTCACGTCGGTTTTTGAGCAGTCAGATCAGAGCTCCCAGGCCTATGCGCTCCTTGCCAGCGTGGATCCAGCCCACCTTACTACGTATGACCAGCTTGTTCAATAACGGCGTGAGTCGCAACACTACTCAAGACAGATTATGAATGTTCGTGTAGGAGCAATCGTACTCGCTGGCTGTCTGGTCCTGACGGCAGCACTGGGCTGGCACCTGCTTAAGCAGGACGGACCGGAAGTAGTCGTCTACAAGTCACCAACGTGCGGATGCTGTGTAAAGTGGGCCCGCATCCTGGAAGATGCGGGCTTTGCCGTGCGTGCCAGGGATATGGTGAACATGGGCGCGATAAAAGCCGAATACGGCGTTACGCGCGAGATCTATTCGTGCCACACAGCGATTGTCGAAGGGCGGTACGTCATAGAAGGCCATGTGCCGGTTGAGCAAATCCAGCGGCTGCTGCAGGAGCAGCCGGACATCACCGGTCTGGCGGTGCCGGCCATGCCGATCGGATCCCCCGGCATGGAAGGCCCCAACCCGGTTCAGTACGATGTCCTCGCATTTGACAGTTCGGGCACGACGGTGTACGCGACAGTGAATCCGTAGCGCTTGATGGTGCTGCCAATCCGTGTATTTGACGACCCGGTGCTCAGAGCTGTCACACACCGGGTGCCTGGCCCGAGCGAAGAGCTGGACAGGCTGATCGCGGATATGACCGAAACCGTGCGTCACGCCGGTGGCATTGGCCTGGCAGCGCCCCAGGTGGGGAGGTCAGAACGCCTGTTCCTGGTTGACCTCACGTTCATGATGGAGGAGCTGGATGAGGAGGCGCAGGCGGGTTTCCCGCTCCAGCCCATGGTGTTTATCAACCCCATGATACTGTGGGAAGGCCCGGAGGAGCTGGACTTTGAAGAAGGCTGCCTGTCTATTCCGGGTGTGCGGGAAAACGTCATCCGCCCCGAGCGCATTCGTATCTCGTACCATGATCAGGCGTTTACCAAGCACACGATAGAAGCTGGAGACATGCTTGCGCGCGTCATCCAGCATGAGTATGATCATGTGGAAGGCATACTGTTCATCGACCGTATCAGTCCGCTTCGCCGTACGATGCTGAGACGCCGGCTCCGGGAGATAGCCCGCGGAGTGGTGGAGACTGACTACCTGATCGCGGCGCACCAAAGGGCGGCGTGACAGTAGTGGCGACTTTTGCATGATGCGCCGCCGCGCTTTGCAGAACATGTGCAGATTGTCCGTAAAGCACTGGGAGCGCACCAGCTTCACGCTTTCCCTGGTGCTTGCCTCGCTGGCGCAGCCAGCCGCGGGTCAGGCCCTCACATCGCCGGATGGCGTGAAGGCATTGGCGTTGGTGCTGCCCACGAACAACTCGGCGCTGATGTACGGAAAGGATTCAGAGTTCTATCAGTACACGGACCGCGCTATCAAGCCCGGCTTTGATCTGCCGTGGATGGGTGGCCGGTACGGCTTCGTACGTAACGGTGTTCGTACAAAGTGGGGCATTCTGTACCGGCGGTTTCATGAGGGTGTGGACATCAAGCCCGTAGCGCGCTCGTCCAGGGGAGAGCCGCTGGACGAGGTGCGGAGCATAGCGGACGGAGTGGTGGTGCATACCAACCGAGTCAGCCGACACTCTTCATACGGACGCTATGTGGTCATTGAGCACTGGTGGCATGGATCACCGTACTATTCCCTGTACGCGCACATGAGCGAGGTCGAGGCGGAGCAGGGCCAGGCGGTTGTGCAGGGTGAGCGGCTGGGGAGAATGGGCTACACGGGTGCTGGGATCAATAAGAGGCGTGCCCATCTGCATCTGGAGGTGAACCTGCTGATTAACCGGCACTTCCAGCCCTGCTACGAAGAACACTTTCCGGGCGAGGAGAATCACCACGGCCCTTTCAACGGGCTCAACATGTCCGGTGTCGATGTGACACAGCTGTACCTCCGACTGGCAGAGGGCTCGCTGTTGACGCTTCGCCAGCTGGTGGAGGAGACGCCCGGGTTTTTCCGGGTAGCCGTGCCGGCAGCCGGGATGCTGGACATTCTGTGGCGCTATCCTTGGCTGTCGCCCCAGCTTGCGGGCTGGGAGCCGGACTTTGGCCGCCCCCCCGACCTTGCGGCTTCGTGGCGTATCACGTTTTCAAGGTCGGGCCTGCCGGTGTTTATTGAAGCGTCAGATGCAGAGGTCGACAGTCCCACCATCGAAGTGCTTGAGTCGACCGACATCCCTTATCATTATCTCACCAACGGGCTGGTTGGCGGTTCTGGTGACCAGCCCGAACTGACCCGGAGCGGCCGACGCCTGGTCGACTTCATGCTCTGTCCGTTGCCGGATTTTCCGGACTTCTTAAGATAGGGGGCTGTCTGGTGCGGCTTTGCAGAGCAGCATGTGCCGGCGCTGTACTCACGCTCCTGACCGCTGCATGGCCCGTCAACGCCCAATCCATATTGGGCACGGTCACGGATGCGTATTCCGACAGGCCGCTGGAAGGCGTTACTGTGGTCCTTGTGGGTACGCTGCATGCCACTATCACCGAGTCTACGGGCGCCTTTGCGCTCGGTCCGTTGCCGGCTGGCAGCTATGAGATAGCAGCCTCACGCCACAGGTACATTGCGGTGCGTCAGCGGGTCGTGATTGGGGCGGATCAGAATGTGACGGTGGCGCTGCGTCTGGTGCCCGAGTACAGTGATGTGCCGTGGCTGGCTGCGGTAGCGTCACTCGGGAGTAAGACGATGAGGGGCCCGTTTTATGAGGCGGTGAGGCGTGCTGCGACTGTCCAGGTCGGCCGGAGGAGCCTCTACGACTATGCCCCTGTAATCAGGGGTATGCACGGTGCACAGGTAGCCACCCAGGTGGACGGCTGGCCCAGCATGCTCGGCAGCCCTTACGGACCAGTCCTGCCGGTGCTTATGCTGCCCTATGAGCTGGAGGTCGTCGCGGGTCCATATGCGCTCACGCGGGCTCCCGGCACATTCAGCGTTGTCCGAATACATATGCCTTTCCGCCACGTCACGCTGGCAGAAGCAGGCTATCAGACATCGCCCGGAGCCTATGATGCGGCTGTGCTGGTGGGTCGTGTTCAGCACGGGTTGGCGTACGAGCTCACAGGCAGCTACGGCAGAGCTCAGGGCTACAAGGATCGCACGGGCCGCCAGCTGCTTCCAGACATGGAAGCCCGAGCGGTCCGTGGCCGGGGGCGTGTGCGGCGGCAGTCTGCCGAGGTGGAAGTGCAGGCTGGGTATCACGGGCGTGACATGGAGGGTGCCGGCGGTATCCATCAGGTGGATGCCGGCGTCCGCCTCGTGCAGCGGCTGCGGAGCTGTGTGCTGCGAAGCCTTGAAGCAGGTGCGGTGTGGCAGCGGCGCACGCTATCCGCATGGCCGTATGCCGATGCCCAGGACCATCAAGAGGAGCAGGCTGGTGCAAGTGTCAGCTTGCGCTTTGCACCGATACGGGGCTGGAAGCTCACAACAGGGTTGGATGTGGCGGGTGTGCGTTACGGTCGGGAGCGGCTCGATCAGGCCGGCGTGTATGCGTACGGCGCCAGACAGGCGGGGCGTGTCCGCATCAGTGGCGTGGTTCGCGGCCAGGGCGTACTCCTGGAGGATCAACCCTCGGAAGCGCACCTCAGCGCTGCTGCAGGGGCGGAGATTGCGATGACGCCCCGCCTGCGGCTGCTCCTGGCGGCAGGTACCGCAGCCAGGACAGCGGGTGTCTATGAGCGTTACGGGCACCGTGCACCCTACACACGCATGCCGCTGCGCTATGTCGTGGACGGCAATGCAGCGGTCAGACCGGAAAGAATTCTCCAGGGGGACCTGGGGCTTCATCACACCGCGCGTCGTACCAGGGCATCAGCCAGTGTGTTTGCACGGCGCATACTACGTCAGATTGATGTTGCGTTGGGCCCGCAGTATGTGAACGTGCATGCAGCGGCCTTCGGCGGTGAGGCTGCATTTTCGCAGACATTGCCCGGCGAGCTGGTACGCTTTTCCGTCCAGGCGGCGTATATCACGGGTTACCCCCGGCGCCTGACGGCGGTCGCACCTTTCAGCTCAAGGGCCGCACTGGTTTTTGAGGCGCCGGCAGAGCTGTTTGCCATTGAGCTTGACATGGAAGGGGCCACGCCAGCGCGCTTTGAAGCGATTGACGGGGTTCATCGCGTACCCGGGTATGTAGCCGTGGGAGCGCGCTTTCGTGCCGCGCTTCCGCGGGGTTTCTCGCTGATGGTTGGAGCAGCAAACCTTACAGATGCCCGCTATGGGCTGCATGCAAGCGGACTGCTGCCCCATGCACGCGTGCTGGAGGAGCCGGGCCGGCAGTGGCATGTGCGCCTTCGCTGCAGCCTATGAGTATGCTGCAACCATGCGTCGGGTGGTTTCAGCGAAGGGGCGGTACGAGTATCCGAGCTCCTGGGCGGCCTTTTTGCTGCTGATCCGCCAGAACTGGTACATTCCCCTTATCGAGACGCGATCTATCACCGGGTTTTTGCGGCGGAATGCGGCGCCAAGCTCTGCTGCGGTGGCGATAGCCATAGCCACACCAAGCGGGATGTTGCGGTGTGGCGCTGGCACACCAGCCGCCAGCGCCAGCTGGCTGAATATGGTTTTCCAGGACAGGTTTTCTCCTCCCAGAATGTAGCGCTCCCCTGTACGTCCGTGTTCCATCGCCAGGATATGTCCCGCGGCGACATCTTCGACGTCAACCACGTTTACGCCGCCGCTGGGGTTGCCCGGGCTTTGGCGCTGCCTGATAGCTTCAAAGATCCGCATCGTGTTCTCGCCCGGCCGCCCCGGCCCAAAGATCACGGCAGGATTCACCACCACGGCGTCCAGACCCTCAGCGACGCTGCGACAGATCTGCAGCTCAGCGTCATGTTTTGATATCGCATAGTGCGTGTTCAGCCTGGATGCATGCCATGTGGCGGATTCATCTGTCAGGGAAGGGGCTCGTTCACTGCGGCCAAGCGCAGCGATGCTGGAGGTATGTACAAGGCGCTGAACGCCCGCTTCCCGTGCTGCGTCAGCTACGTTGGCGGTGCCCCGCACATTCACGGCGCGCATGCGCGCTATGAGCCCGCGTGTCCGGGCTATGACCGCTACGAGGCCTGCAACGTGGTACACACGGGTCACATCCCGCATGGCTTCCCGTACGGACTCCAGATCGGTTACATCCCCGACAGCATGCTCTACTGTATTTGCGCTGTCACCCAAAAGGTCCAGTTTTGAGTGGTATCGCCTCAGGATCCTTACATCAGCGCCCCGCCTGAGCAGCTCGCGAACAAGTGCCGACCCCAGGAATCCGGTGGCGCCAGTAACCAGTGTCTTCATTGGTGTTCTGCTTCAGGTCCGCACCGTGGCATCGGGTGGTGTGTGCATTATGACCCGAACAGCATGCTGCGTTGCTCCATGGCGGCAGTCAATGAGCACGGACGGTCCGGCATTTGTGTGTGCAGCGTTTCCGAGGCAAGCGCAGGCGTGTTGTCGCGTTCGCGTACAGGGCAGGCATCCGGTCATACATCGACAAACTCAACCAGTAATGCATCCTTGGCCACTGCTTCCCCGGCCACGACATGGACCTGGCGTACTACGCCGGCGTTTGCGGCTCGAAGCTCGTTCTCCATCTTCATGGCCTCAAGCACCAGCAGCGCCTCACCGGCCTGGACAGCGTCCCCAGGTGTCACGCCAACACGAAGCACCAGGCCAGGCATGGGGGCACACAGGCTTTGTGCGACGGTGCCTTTGCCGTGGTGAGCGCCATACTTCTCCAGCAGCAGTGTCTTCGCATCTTTCACCACCGCCGGAACCGCGTTCCCGTCAACACAAACCAGCGGGGCTACGCCACCGCCACTTAAAACCACGTCGTAGCTGACCTGGTCTACCACCAGGCTGTACAGGTTCTCTGCGACCTTCTCCATAGAGGCAGCTACCTCTTCCCCGTCAACGAATACCCGCTTGCCCTGCAGGCGAATTTCAAATGAGTGCTCGCCGGCGATGACAATGAATTCCTTTAGCGCGTAGGACACGGGATAAACCTAAGCAGGCAGAGGTGGTTTACTGCGGAGTCAGTCACCGGAAGGTAAAGATTACGCCAGTCATGCATCACGCCAGGCTTGCAGTTGCACTGGGGGTTGTACTTTGCTGCATCACCGTCGCGCACGGCCAGCCCGGGGCGGTCACAGCGTCTGAGCAGGTTTTCGAACGTGTCATGGCCGAGGCGCGCCGGACGGCATTGCATGAGGCATCGCTAGGTTCCATCATGCGCGAGGTGGGGCTGCAGCTTCGTGGCGCACCCTATGCTGCGGGGCTGCTGGACAAGCCCGGCGAAGAGGAGCTAGTGGTGGATCTTACGCAGTTTGACTGTGTGCTCTATGTCGAGGTCGTGCTTGCCATGGCCCTGGGTGTGGCACTGCACGATCACGGTTTCGGGTCCTTTAAAGAACGCCTGAGGTCGCTCCGCTATCGTGCGGGCAGGATGGACGGCTACTGCAGCCGTTTGCACTACTTCACCGAGTGGATAAGAGACAATGAAGCCCGGGGTCACGTGCACGATATTACACGCTCCATCGGCGGTGTGCCGCTGGAAAAGGTCCTGAACTTCATGTCGAGACACAGAGACAGCTATCCGCGCCTGGCTCAGAGCGACAGCCTGTTTCGCGGAATCCTCGAGATGGAGCGCAGCCTTGTGGAAATGGCACTGTTTCATATCCCGCAGGATCAGATCAGGCTGGCCTACGGGGCTTTGCGGGATGGCGACATACTAGCCATGAGCACAAGCGTTGAAGGGCTGGATGTGACCCACACGGGACTGGCGTATGCGCAGCCTGACGGTTCATTCGGCATGCTACATGCCTCAACCTCCGGTGGTGTGATGGTTTCTCCGGACCTAGCCGACTATGTCAGGGCGAACAGCGTCCAGGCCGGTATTATCGTAGCGAGACCTGTTGATCCGCGCCACACCCGGTAGCTTATGCACTGCTACCCTCCCGTAGGTGAGAAGCCTGGCAAGCGTGCGCAGGTCGAGGCGATGTTCAATGCGGTTGCACCACGCTACGATCTGCTTAATAGGGTGCTGAGCCTGGGTCTTGACCGGCGATGGCGCCGTACCGCCGTGCGTGCCCTGCACGGTGGACATGCACAGCGTATCCTGGATGTTGCAACCGGCACTGGCGATATGGCCTTCGAAACGCACAGGATATGGTCTTCCGAGGTCGTGGGGATGGACATCTCTGAAGAGATGCTGTCAATAGCACGCAGAAAAGCGGCGACCAAAGGCGTGTCTGGCCGTGTCTCGTTTGAGCTGGGAGACGTTGAAGACATACCGTATGCGGGTGGCGTTTTCGATGCCGCGCTGGTGGCCTTTGGCGTGCGCAACTTCCAGGACCTCGATCGCGGTCTGGCAGAGCTGTACCGTGTGTTGCAAAAGGGTGGGCAGCTGATAATCCTCGAGCTTACCCTGCCCGCGGGCCGGTTCGCCCGCCTGGGTTACGGGCTGCACAGCCGGCTTGTTCTGCCTGTTGTGGGGCGGATGCTCTCGCGTGTGCGCGGCGCGTACTCCTACCTACCGGACTCCATTCGTGCATTCCCCCAGAGCGAAGCGTTTCTTGCACGCCTGCACGAGGCAGGGTTCAGAGCCTTGCGGGTGTGCACGCTGACGCTTGGTGTGGCATCACTCTACATGGGGCAAAAGCCCCGGTGAGAGTGCGTCCTCATTTGCGGTATTTGACAAGACAGATCTCATTTCTACCATCGCGCGTGCGGTACTCGACCTGATCCATCAGGCGGCGGATTATATGGACGCCCAAACCCCCGGACTGTCCTTGCTTAGTCAGTATTGCGACATCCGGTTCAGAATAGTGTGCATCGTCAAATGATTTGCCGTCATCGCAGATGCGAACAACAAGCCGGTGCGGATCCACCGCAATAACAATATCGACCTGATGTCCGGGCTGGCCTTCATACGCATGCTTGATGATGTTGGTGCACGCTTCGTCCGCGGCCAGCTTGCAGGCCTCTACCGCGTCTTCGGGGAAGTTTGCGTTCGTGGCATGCTGTACTACAAAACGACGCACCTTGTGAAGGTGGCGCAAGGAGCTCGGTACAGCCAGCGTATAGGTGGAGGAGGCCACGAGGTCAGTGGTTGGACTGATCGTCTGCTTTGTGACCGGCAGTGAACAGCTGCACGGCTTCCTCTACCGTGCCAACGATGTCGAACAGCATCGGAAAGCCCAGCAGGTCGAACACATTGAAGACCTTCGGCGTCAAGGCGGCAATCTTGATGTCTCCGTCTTCGGCGCGGATTTCCTCGACAAAGGCCATGAACACGCCAAGGCCTGCACTGGAGATGTATGCCAGATGTTCGCCATCAATGATGATGCGGAACTCGCGGTTGCTCTTGCACATCTCAATGGCCTCCTCAAACTCCGTGGCAGTATGTGCATCGAGCTCTCCTTTGAGTTCGAGTACCCGGACATCGCCGCGGTTGTGAAAGGCTACAGAAAAACTACTCATTGTTGTTTCATGAATGCGTCTTGGTGGTTTCCGGTGGAGATCAGGTGGCGCCGCACCATTTGATGACCAGCAGCGTCATGTCATCGTCATACTGTCTGGTGCTGTTGCCCATAAACGTCCGCAGATCATCCAGAAGGGCGGCGTGAAGCGGAGCCGCGTCCTCATGGCGCCACGAATCTACTGACGCGAGTAGCCGGTCGTACCCGTACTCCTCACCGTTGGCGCTGCGGCTTTCGACAACGCCGTCAGTGCAGAATACTATCGTGTCGCCAGGAGTCATCTTTATTGCGACCACCTCCAGTATGTCGCGAAACCGGTTGCTCCGGTCCAGGCCCATGCCAATGCCCGCGGGACGCAGGAATTCCACGGGCTTGCTGCCACGAGCCACGATAGCGGGACAGTGCCCGGCACGTGCAAGCGAGATCTCCTGCTTCCGGCTATCCACAATGCCATAGATGACCGAGATAAACACGCTGCGTTCCAGTGTCTCTCCCAATACGCGGTTCGCATGCACCAGGAAGTCGTGTGGGTCAGGTGCAATGCGGGTCAGCGAGTGAAAGATTCCGTGCATGCCGGCCATGTAGAATGCTGCCGACGTCCCTTTGCCGGAAACATCGCTCACAATGAACGCCAGCCTGGCGTCATCGAGCTCCACATAGTCGTAGTAATCCCCGCCAACCTCCAAGGCAGGCACACTGACAGCAGCCATATCCAGGTGTTCGTACACGGGCATGCGCTGTGGCAGCAGGCGCTGCTGCACGTCACGGGCAATGGCCAGTTCACGCGCCAGGCGTTCACGCTCAACCTGCCTCTCAAACATCCGGGCGTTGTCGAGTGCCAGCGCTGCTTGGGAGGCAAAGGCACTGAGCGCCCTTATGTCATCTTTTTCAAAGGCGCCCTTCACGTTTTTTACCACGAACAGCACGCCCAGTACCGAGTGGTGTGCCGCAAGGGGGACAGCCAGCAGACTTGCGATACCGTCGGATGCACGAGCCAGCACGCGGCTGTCCGCGCGCGCCTGATCCAGGTACAGATACGCCTGGGTGCTGGCAGCTTCATCATACAAGGCGTTCAGCTTGATTCTGCGTTCCACGGTCTCCTTCTCAATGTTGTGCGCTGCAACTACGCAGGGCCGCAGGAACCCCGAGTCAGGGTCAGGCACGGCGAGCCATGCCATGGTTGCGCGGTGCGCCTCCACTGCGGACTTCACTATGGTGTTCCTGAGCTTGTTCAGGTCAAACACTTCCTTGACCAGGCCTGTGAGCGAATAGAATGCGTCCATTTCACCCTCCTGGCGCTTGTAGACGCTGGTCGTGGGCAGGTGAAAAATCAGGGCGAGTATGGAGATCAGGCTGTAGGTCATGCCGAACCAGCCCACAGCCATCACAAAAAACTGCAGCCCTTCCCCGAAGTACGAGAGAAAGAGCGCAGGCGTGACGAAGGTATCGTTGACACTGATCTGCCCGTCAGAATCCGGATAAAAGCTGAAAAGGCCACAAAAAACCATGAGTAAGCCGGCCACAACAATGGCCAGAAACTTCTTCCCGACGGTAAGGTGAACAACCCACGACATCTGGAACACGTTGACTGCGCTCAGGGCGACCAGCGGGACGATGCCGGCAATCTTGACCCAGATTTCCACAGCGTTTTCTGGCAGAGCCTCAAAGATGCCCGCTATAATCGCGTTTAGCACCATGAGGACTAGCATCCACTGCCAGCATCGCCTGATGCGTCGCCCGCTGCGGTAAAGGACCAGTGTTCTGAGGCGCAGCATCAGAAATGCCGCAAAGCCGAAAAAAATCGGGGCAAGGATCGCAGACTGGCCGACGGTCGAAATTGCGTAGGGCTGCCGCACGTTTTCACTGAATCCGCCTGGGATGAGCAGCACCACTACAAAAAACAGTGCGGCAAGGATGGCGGCCGCCACCAGAGAGTGCCAATAGGATTCGAACGGGGTGGACTCCCGGCGTGTGAGCGCATCCTCCAAAAACAGCCAAAGTGCGCCGAAGCAACCTAGGACGGCTGCCTGAAACACGAGCTCCAAGAGTGGCGATGGATGGCTGCCCAGGCCCTTGATGAGTACGAAGTAGGCAGCAGCCGCAACGTAGAGGGAGACAAAGATGGCGATAAGTGTGCCACGACCCAGCCTGGTGCGTGGCGGTATACTTAGAGCCAATCTGTTGATTATGGACACACCTCCCGGACGCGTTCTCACAATTACCGTGGTACTCAGTACCACGCACTAATGTTACAGGGTCTGCAGGTAACATTGTAGGTGGTAATAACGTACATCAGCCTGGAAACCTGTGGTGCATAACCCTACGACACGATGCAGAACATCTTGAAACCCTTGGTGGCGGTGCTGGCGGTGCTGATCTTTGCCCGCATCATCGCGGGACCGCCAAAGCCGAAAGGGCTGATCGTGATGACGAACCTGAAGCTCAGGCAGCTGGAGACCGCTGCGTTTCAAGTTGATGCGCCGACCGCTGTGCGGGTGGATGCAACAGGTTCCACAGACGAACGGGACGGCGCATCTGGCTTGGCCACCAGTGTGTGGATTCTGAACACCCGGGACCGCACTGTCGTCTGGGATATGGAGCAGCGGCCACTGGTGGAAGGGCGGGGTACGCTGCGTCACGTCAAGGCCGATACGTTCATACTGGATCCAGGGCGGTATGAGGCCTATTTTGCCTCGTACGGACAGCTGGTGCATCGCAGCGACCGGACGCTGGGGAGAGATCAAAAAGCGTGGAGGTTCGTGCTCCGGACGGTGGGCAGGAACGCCTCAGCGCACAAGATTCACCATAAGCACACTGTTGTGGACCCTGCTGTTGTGTGGGACGCCACGAAGCTGGGAAACAGCGAGCGGCGGGAGTACCTGTTCGAGGTCACGCAGTCAGTCACTGTCACGGTGTCGGCAACCGGTGAGGTTCGCCCGAATGAGCGGATGGACCACTCCTGGATAGCGCGTGCAGTAAATGGGCAGCGCGTCTGGTCGCTTACCGCCGAGCGTTCCGAGCCGGCCGGAGGGGCTGCGTCCAACCGGCGGTCCACAGCAGTTCTGGAACTGTCGCCGGGCATTTACAGGGCCGCGGCCGAAACGGACCGATCTCATGCCTATGGCGCCTGGCGCGGTAATCCTCCGCACGACCCGGACGCCTGGGGGATGAAGATATCAGCTGCGGATCCCACTGCGGTCAAGCCGTTCGACCCATGGCAGTCGCGCGAGCCGATCATCAGCTTTGTGCGTGTGGGCAACGACAAGAACCTTAGTCAGCGGTTTGAGGTGGCAGAGCCGGCAGCCGTGGTCATCTGGGGAATGGGAGAGATTATTGGGAATCCCGAGCATGCGTGGGACTTTGCCCAGCTTGATCAGGAGTCGCCCCGGCATCAGGAGCTCTGGAAGATGACATTGGCGAACTCGAAGCATGCAGGTGGTGGCAGGAAGAACCGCTATGAGCTGAAGTTTCTGTGGCTGAACCCGGGTGTCTACACGCTGAGATACGAGTCGGATGATTCCCATGCCTGGCGTTCCTGGAACGCAGATGAGCCGGACTTTCCCGAGCGATGGGGCGTGACGATGTTTCCCGTGTCCAGTTTGCTGCCCGACGGTGCTGTCACACTGCTGGATAATGACACGCGCCTGTCACGAAGCTCTGAGGCACCTCCTTCTCCGGGGTCGCCTGGTGCAGCTGCACAAGGGGAGTCGGCGCGTGACGGGTGGCGGCCATAAACTGAGTCCTGCTCACCGTGGCACGCAGGTTGCTGCCTGCGGTCAGCAAAGGGCTGACGGGCAGGGCCAGCCATTGCGCAGGATGCAGCCCTACAGGTCCAGGAAACACGCCCTGGCCGAACCCGACTTCGCCTCGTGGCTGCCTGGTGAGTACGCCTGTGCCGTATGAGGCGTGAGTCGGTGCTGACGCCCGGCTTCCGGCGCGTTGCAGGGTGCGGCGGCCTCTTTCCGGCTGCCGTTTTACCCTTGACGGGCTGGGCTTGTATCACTGCGAGATCCTGGGGCCTGAGGTACGTTCTTGCAGCACGCTGTGCAGGAACGTCACAGGAGCTGCGGGGTACGAGCGGATCGCCTGTCACTTGTGCCTATGACACGCAAGTCGGTGCTTAGCGCCCTCGCTTCTATCGCTGGCCCTGACCGGAAATCAGACATCGTGCGCTTGGGCTTGGTGCGGAATCTGGAAGTGAAGGGAACGGTGGCTGCTTTCACGGTACACGTAGGCCGCGCAGGCCAGTCGTATGGTGAGGCGCTGGCCGTACAGTGTCGCCAGAAAATTCTGGCTGCGCACGGGGACGGGGCCGATGTCCGCATCAATGTGGTTGCCAGCAAGGAAGGAGCGGTGCCCAAACGCTTGAGTGTGCGTCACAGGATTGCTGTGGCGTCGGGAAAGGGCGGTGTTGGCAAGAGCACGGTGGCCGCCAACCTGGCCACTGCGCTGGCACAGCAGGGGTTTCGTACGGGACTGGTGGATACAGACATCTATGGCCCGAGCATCCCAACGATGTTCGGTGTGGAGAACGGGAAGCCGCGCGTAAACAGGGAGCGCAAGATTGTTCCACTGGAAAAGCATGGTGTCCGCCTCCTGTCCATGGGGCTGCTGGTGGATCCGGCTAATGCGGTTATCTGGCGTGGCCCCCTGGTGTCGCGCGCTGTGCGCCAGTTCCTGGGAGACGCGGACTGGGGCGACCTAGACTTCCTGGTGCTTGACCTGCCTCCCGGCACAGGCGATATCCAGCTGACAATCGTGCAGACGGTTTCGCTCAGCGGAGCCGTGATTGTATCCACGCCGCAGCATGTGGCCCTGGCAGACGCACGCAAGGGGGTGGCCATGTTTGAGCAGGTGAATGTGCCCGTCCTGGGCATCATTGAGAACATGGCCTACTTCACGCCGCCCGAATTGCCGGACAGAAAGTATTATCTTTTCGGTCAGGGCGGTGCCCGCAGGCTTGCGGAGTCGTCCGGCATACAGTTTCTGGGGGAGGTGCCACTGGAACAGCGTCTGCGGGAGACCGGCGACGAAGGTGTTCCCATTGTGATAGCTGCTCCTGAAAGCGCTTCAGCCCGGGCACTGCGTGCTGCAGCCCGCCATGTGGCCTTTTCCGCTGTGCGCGGTGCGGAGAAGGAAACGACACTGCCGGAAATCGTATATCGCTAGGACTTGACTGTGCCAGGACAAGACGCAGAAGCACCCTACGACCCTAACTGTGACGAAGTCCTTCGTCAGCAGATAGAGGACGGCTTGGATTCCATCCGGCCGTACCTTAAAGCTGATGGCGGATCCGTGCGGTTGTGCAGGATTACGCGTGACATGGTGGTTGAGATCGAGCTCCTGGGCGCTTGTGGTTCGTGCCCCATGAGCATCATGACGCTGCGGGCGGGCATTGAGCAGGCGCTGCTCCATGCGGTGCCTGGTATCCGGAAGGTTGAGGCCATCAACGCCTACCCGGTGTATTGAGCATGCGCCGGCAGCATTGAAGCAGACTCGGTACCTTGTATTTCCGGGTATTCTTATTGATCTTGCTGCTGCGCGCACCTAACCCCCTTCTCCATATACCTTTTGGACCATGACATCGCTGATCACGGGAAAAGCGGCAGGTATGTGTATGCGTTGGGCAGTTGGCTTGTCCCTGGTGGCTCTGTCGGCTTTGCCAAGCGCTGCGCAGACGGACTTTGCATGGCAGTACGGGCGTCTTGTAAACCCGTTCACCGAAGGTGGAACCAAAGAGACAACCTCCATACTCACGTTCCAGAATGCAAGTGGCTGGAAGTACGGCGGCAGCTTTTTCTTCATAGACTTCATTGACGACAAAGCCAACGACGGTTTCAATGATAAGGAGTTCTATGGCGAATGGTATCCGACGCTGAGCCTGGGCAAAGTGAGTGGAAGGCAGATCACAATCGGACCGGTCCGTGATGTGTCACTGATTGGCGGTATCAACTTCGATGGCGATGCCAACGTCTTGAAAATCCTGCCCGGTGTGCAGTTTTCCTGGTCATTGCCGGGGTTCGTCTTTTTGAACACGGACTTCACCGCCATCGTTGATGCGAGCGACGGCATTGAAGGGGGAGGCGTGCCCAAGACCAGTGACACCGGCTTCATGTTCGATGTCAGCTGGCTGCTGCCCTTCAAGCTGGGTTCAGCATCGTTTGCATGGACCGGGCATGCAGAGTACATCAGCGGTGTCACGTCCGAATTGGGCGATAAGGTGCGGTCTTGGATTCTGGCACAGCCCCAGTTCACGGTCGACGTGACTGGGGAGGGCATGCTGCACGTAGGCGTGGAGCTGCAGTACTGGCGCAACAAGCTGGGCACAGACAACAGCGAACTTTCTCCGCAACTGCTGGTGGTCTTGCGCATGTGAGCTGGCGCGTGGAGGCCCCCTTTGCTGATGCACAGGCGCAATGCGAGTTATGTCAGAGAATTTTTTGAGCAAGTTCGAGGTCCGGACAGTGCAACCCCCTGATGTTTCTCCTGGAGCAGCTTGGTTTCGCAGGCCTCGAGTGCAGAAGCAGTCGCAGGAAGAGGTGCGTCCGCCGGCCGTGTTGTCGTGGGAAAAACTGGAGGCTCCCTTGACGGTGCATCACCCCGGGCGGCTCCGACCCTCAGCAAATCATCATCAGGAACAAGGCAGGGGGATCCCTGAGATGACCTCAATGAAGAGGTGGCATCAAGCGTACGTGGGTACTGATACGCAGAGGCCTGTTTACTCCGTTACCTGTGATGCGATGGTCCTCCATGGCGGGGGGCATCGGATTTGCGAAGACAAGGCCTGTGTCTCCGCAGCGCGTCAGGCGATGGCCCGCAGGTGGCTTGTGACGCGAAAACCCGCCCGGCACTGGGCGCTGAATGAGGCAGATAAGGTACTCGGCAAGAAGCGCCATCTTATACGCGGTACATCCCTTGGGGTGATCCAGCACCTGCGAAGGTACCGCTGGCACCGAAACAACGCTAACCCAGAACTTCCTTAATAATATCATGAGCCAAGAAACGCAGTTCATCTTCAACACGTTTTCGTTTCTGATCTGGGGCGGGCTGGTCATGTGGATGGCGGCCGGATTCACCATGCTGGAATCAGGGTCGGTCAGAACCAAGAACGCTTCAGTGATTTGCCTCAAAAACATCGGACTGTATTCCATCGCAGGTATGGCTTTCTACCTGATCGGATACAACCTGATGTACGTTGATGTGTCGGGCTTTATCGGCTCGTTCAAGCTTCTGTATGGGCCCTCGTCGGCGGAGATAGCGCTTTTGGGCGGCGACGAAGGAGCACTGGAAGCTGTTGTGGACAACGGCTACGCGGTGATGAGCGACTGGTTTTTCCAGATGGTGTTTGTGGCTACTGCCGCATCGATCGTGTCAGGAGCGCTGGCCGAGCGGATCAACCTCTGGGTGTTCTTCATCTTCACGGTCCTCCTGACCGGGGTCATCTATCCGGTTGTAGGAGCATGGACCTGGGGTGAGGGCTGGCTGTATGAGCTCGGCTTCCACGACTTTGCGGGCTCTACTATTGTGCATGGAACGGGTGGCTGGGCTGCGCTGGCGGGTGCCATCGTGGTTGGTGCGCGCCTGGGCAAGTTTCGCAAGGACGGCAGCGTCAGGGCCACACCGCCTTCCAGCGTCCCCGTAGTTACCCTGGGGGTGTTCATCCTGTGGTTTGGCTGGTTGGGGTTCAATGGAGGCTCTGTGCTGGCGCTGGGCTCCGTTGCGGATGCAACAAACATGAGCAATGTGCTGGTCAACACCAACCTGGCCGCGGCGGCTGGTGTTATTGCGGCGCTCATATTCTCCAAGCCGATACTGGGCCGGTTTGACCTTTTTGCTGTGCTGAATGGTGCGATTGGCGGGCTGGTCGCCATCACGGCCGCCCCGGACATGGTAGCCCATTACTGGGCAATACTCGTCGGCGCTGTCGGCGCCATCACATGCACGGGAGGGATCAAGCTTCTGGAGTATTTTCGCGTTGACGACGTGGTTGGTGCTGTGCCTGCCCACCTGTTTGCAGGTGTCTGGGGCACGGTGGCTGTGGCTTTCACACACACCGACACGAATGTGGGGATACAGCTTCTGGGCATAGTGTCCATTGGCACATTCGTTTTCACGCTCTCTTTTGTGATCTGGAAGGTTCTGGATATGCTCATGGGCGCCCGTGTGTCACGCAGAGTGGAGCGCTTGGGCCAGGACGCGGCCGAGCTTGGCATTGAGGCCTACCCGGAGTTTGTGCTGATGCCTGAGCCGGACGACGAAGAGTAGCAGGCGCCTGGGCCAGGCTTTCACATGCTTATTCGCCGAAGGTAAACCGACACGGCCTGCGTTGAATCTGACGGGATCAGTTCAGGGAATCCGTAGCGGACCACAAGGTTGGCACGATCTCACCCTGCGGCCACTAATGCGGGTGCGCCGCCCGGGAGACTTGATTGCGGAGGCACGCACCAGGTTCCGATTGTTTCGCTTTTCCGGTAATCCTATCCTAACGCTCCCTGTTGCCGATCCAAAAGGGAATTACATGCCAAACTTATATGGAATTTGGCACTGTAAGCAGGGTTGGCGTTCTGCTTTTGCAGCTTAGCGCATGTCGGTGCGAACTCAGGCAAACGCGTTATAGCTCAAGACTTCTTAAACCGAAGTTACCCCCTTCTCGCGTCTGGCGGAGGCGAAAAGGGGGTAACTTCAGCCGAAAAAAGCGCCCGGGATCGTGAAGCGCTTCTGGCCAGGACCGAAGAGGCCCTGCAAAAGATTGTCCAGGCCACCCAGCGCGGTTGTGTCCCTATTTTGCTGTA
>JAAXGV010000160.1 GCA_012271185.1 Rhodothermales bacterium | reverse complement strand
AAGGTAATCATCCGCGGGGATCCCGCAAAAAGCTGTTTTATCCACGGGCAGCTAGGCACGGAAAGGCCAGCCGGGCCCGCCACCCGAGAATCAGCCAGAGGCCTTCATTGGAGAGCAGTATGACCTTGTAGTGTCCTGCAACGTGCTGTCTCAGTTGCTGCTTGGCATGGTGTGGTATGCAAAGCGGATACGGGGAGCAGATTCGCTGGGGGACGAGTCAGGCTTTTCGAGGCGCATTCTTCAGCGGCACATTGACTGGTTGGGGTCGCTTGGCAGCCATGTGTGCCTGATTGCCGATACACATCAACACCACAGGACAGGGGGTCGAATAACGTGCAACAGAGACATTTTGTGGGGCTTCACACTGCCTCCTGGCGGACGCTGCTGGCTCTGGGACCTGGCGCCGCGCCCTGAGGTCAGTGAAGGCTACAATGTGCAGCACCAAATGGTTGGATACGTCCGGTTTCCCATGGAGACCTGGATGTCGGGTGCTCAGTCTGAATCTGGCACGCAGCACACGACCCCGGATCCTGTCGTTACGTGAGATTTTCCGTTGCAGAGCAGCTCAGGGGTGCACAGAAGCGTGTCTGTTTGTGAGTTTTTTTAGTATTGTCAGGCAGGAAACGGAAATGCACGCCCACTTAAAAACGGAGAACTCGATCATTTCAGACCACCATCACCACCACGATCACGGTGACCACGAGCACGGACCGGATTGCGGCCACACGGCTATCCAGCACGGCGATCATGTCGATTACCTGCACGATGGCCATATACATCATGCTCACGAGGGGCATTATGACGATCACTCGATAGGCGTCACTGATGTCAACCCCGCCGGGTGCACGCCGGACCACAGCTGCGATTTCCATGCGTCAGACCACAAGCACGGGTCGGACTGTGGCCACGAGATGGTGTCGCATGGAGACCATATGGACTATCTGGTTGATGGTCACCTGCACCATCCGCACAATGGTCACTGCGACGATCAAGGCGCAGTATAGGCAGCTCAGCGCCTCACGCACCTTTTGCTGTAACAGGCATCAGCTATAATCGTCGGCGAGGCTGCGCATAGCACGGGCCCTGCATCACGGCTTCGTATGTGCCCGGGTCTGGTGTCACTGCGTATGTCTGGGAGATGACAAATGCAAGGTGTCTTATAGCCTTTGCAGGAGTCCTGCTGCTTCCAGCTCTCCGGGACAGATCTGGATATGCTGATGGTTCTGCTGCCAGGACGGCAGATGCGGTTTTCGATGGGTGCCATCAGACGATGACTGTACTGAGCCTCAAGTTGTGCAGTGGGTGCCACGTGTCCGCAACAGGGATGTCCATGGGCAGGCCTGACAGCGGCACGAAAGCCGGTTTGTTCGGCAGCCTGGTGATGCCTCCCTGCTTCTCGCGGAGGAGCCTGATGCTCCGATGACTGATGAATATTTTCCACAGCCAGGCGTGGCTGAACGTTTTGTTTGGCGGATAAGGACTTCTGACTGCATCTGATGTCTCGCGACCACAGTCACGACCATGCGCACGATCACAGCCATGGGCATGGCGGTGGCTTTTTCAGCGGGCACAGCCATTCGCATGACCTGCGCGGGGCCAGTAAACGACACCTCTGGTGGGCGTTCGGCCTGATTGCGGGGTACATGTTCGTTGAGATAGTCGGAGGCGTCATGTCCGGCAGCCTGGCCCTGCTCTCTGATGCGGGTCACATGGCTACGGACGCAGCCTCGATCGGGTTGGCGCTTCTGGCGATGAAGTACGCAGAGCGTGCAGCCACAGCGAAGCGCACGTTCGGGTACCAGCGCCTCGAAATCTTTGCG
The DNA here is from genome assembly GCA_012271185.1 of Rhodothermales bacterium. Taxonomy (GTDB): domain Bacteria; phylum Bacteroidota; class Rhodothermia; order Rhodothermales; family Bin80; genus JAAXGV01. The sequence continues at coordinate 10,257 of JAAXGV010000160.1, read as the reverse complement.
ACACTGATAAATTGCGCTCTCACTGTGGCTGATTGTGGCCGGTATTCTTTTGGAGGCATATCACAGGCTGGGCGAGAGAGACCTGCATGTCGAAGGCCCGATGATGCTCACGGTTGGCTCGATCGATCTACTGGTGAACGTGGTGGCGGCTATGATACTGGCTTGATCCGCAGGCCACAGCGTGAATGTGGAAGGCGCATACCAGCACGTGATGGCGGGCCTTTTGGGATCTGTGGCCGTGGTGATCTCGGGCGTGCTGATCTGGCAGTTCGCTGATAACAATGAAAACTGGTATCTGGCAGACCCGATCGTCAGCGTCTTGCTCAGCCTCATCATCCTGCGGGCGACGTGGGGCCTCCTCAGGAAAGTCGTCCACGTGCTGCTGGAAGGCGTCCCTGCCCATATTGATGTCCATGAGCTCTGTAGGAAGCTTGAAATGGTGCCGCACGTAACGCTCATACACGACATCCATGTGTGGACGATCTCCGAAGGCAGTGAAATGATGAGCGCCCACATAATCGTGGACAAGGAGTACACGGGGTCCTATGATACTATCCTGGAAAACATGCGGAAAATCGTCACAGGAGATTTTGGCATAGGACACGTGACCATTCAGCTCGAGCACTCTGCGCGCCTGTGCAAGGAGGAGAGACACCACGTGGATCACCTCCTGAGCGAGTGGGAGTCGGTGACAAGCAAAAGGAAGAAGAAGCAGGCCCCCGCTCAGTAGTACCGCGTCAGCCGCCTCCTGGCGTCAGAGGCAGGCGCCTTCGGGATCCAGTAAGATGCCGCATCCCTGTCTGGCGAGCGCTTCATGGGGTCGCGTCCAACAGCCCGCATTAAGAGGGCGGCGGGTGTGACCACCAGGAAGTATACAGCGGTCAGCAGCACCACTGTCATAACCCTGCCCATCACCGCTGCCAGCGCCATCCATGGGTAGTATGCGGGTCTGAGCCCGCGAGGTGCGACCAACCCCAGTACCCAGAAGATTGTGCCCACACCGGCCAGAATCACCGCAGTGCGCGACGCATCTGTCAGGATGCCGACCCCCAGTGCCGCGAGGAGGCCGACACTGCCGATGGTGAGGCCAAAGGAACGAAGAGCCTTTCGGCCGGCAGGGAGGTTCCTGATGTCACGCCACAGTCCCTTCACGATATCAGATACGCGTGGAGGCCCTGTATGCTCTAGCACGCTCGACAAATGCCTGAAACAGCGGCTGCATAGCATCCTCCATGCGTTCCGGGTGAAACTGGACACCCATGACGTTGCCGCTCTCGTCTTCTATCGCTTCGATTACGCCATCAGTGGCCCAGGCGCACGCTTGTAGTCCGTCACCAGGCGTCTTGATGGCCTGCAGATGGCAGGTGTTGACGCTGAGCGGCGCCATACCCAGAATACGGGCCAGATGGGAGCCCGGCCGCATGTGAATCAGATGCTCGGATGCCCCGCGCTTGTCGCTGTGTACTGCCGCTGTATGCAGCTGACGCTCCACGTCTCCATAGATACTGCCGCCTTTGTATGCGCTGATGAGCTGCATACCATAGCAGATGCCAAGTACTGGCACGTCGCGTTCAAGACACGCACCAAGCATGATGTAGTCCGCCCACCGGCGCAAGGGGGTGTTTTCATGCAGCTCGGCCGGAAGGTCGCCAACAAGGCCGTCGGTGACCGCGGGGCCGCCTGGAATGATCAGTCCGTCCAGATGTTCGACAAGCTCCTCCATAGTTGCGCGCTCTGCCGGCAGTGGCACGATGGCGGGAAGACCACCTGCACTCTCCACCGCCTGAACGTAGCTGCGGTCCAGGCGCTGCTGCCCTTCTTCGTACGAAGTCGTAATACCAATGAAAACTGACATGCCTACCGGGGCCCGGTTATGTCACGCATGGTGATGCGCTGCCGGTCTGTTGTGCCAGTATGACCCAGCGCAAGAATTGTGGAGCCATCAAAGCGGTAATGGCTTTGCACCTCGGTAAGCGAGCCCTCCTCCAGCAGCTTGTAGAGCTCGTCACGAATGGAGGCGGTCTCGCGCGGGTCAACACTCGTCGAGTATCCGTGGACAATCTTCACTGATGATCGGCCCCGTTCGACACACACCATGAGCGTGCGCCGGATCAGTATGATGGCATCACGGATCAGTGCTCCGTGAAGGTCAAGCACAACAGCTTGTCCGTCATCCTTAACCCAGGGCCGCCTCATCGTGCAGAAAAGTCTGCTCAATCCACTGCCGGATCTCATCACGTACACGCCGAAACGCGGTTAGCATGACTTCTTCGGACCCTGTGACGCGGGACGGGTCGTCAAAAGTGTGGTGCATGTTGTGCCTGACTGCCGGCACGTACGGGCAGCTTTCCCGGGCGGAGTCACAAACCGTTACCACATAGTCCATCGGATGGCCACAGTAGTCGTCCACGTGCTTTGAGCGATGCGCAGAGACATCGATCCCAATCTCCCACATCACCTGCACCGCCATGGGATGAACACGGGAAGGGCGGGTACCGGCGCTGTAGCTCAAGAAACGGTCACCGCCACGCACGCGCAGCAGTCCCTCAGCCATCTGGGATCGGGCTGAATTATGTGTGCAGACAAAAAGAACGGAGTCTCTGGGCATGCTATGAGGCGATAGCTCTTACGCTGATGTTGTCGGGCAGAAAAAGTTTTCCGAGTCTCGGCAGGAAGTTTCCTTTGGGATCCACGCGGACGGACCGGCTTCGCAGAAGCAGAAAGCCGCGGTCGGCCTGCGTGTCAGCCAGCGCGACATAGAGCGTGCAATTCCCGGCATTGTTCCTGCACAGATCATGAAACTCAAGGATATCTTTTTCGGTCACCCGCGCCATGTCCAGTGTCACAGTGACCGAGTCAATCATGGTTTCGCGAACCTTCTCCATCGGCGTAATGTCACGTACGAGGACCTCCACGTTACCGCCCTTCATCTGCAGCTCGCCTTTAGCGAGGACAACAGCGCCGACCTTTAGCAGTGGTTTCAGCCGGTTCACGCGGTTCGGGAAGACGATGATTTCACCTGAGCCGGTATAGTCCTCCAGCGTTGCCGTTATCATGCGCTCGTTCTTGCGAGTTGTGCGTGCCTGAACCTTTGTGATGACACCACAGAAAGACAGCACTGGCCTTGACCGCGAACGGCTGTCGCTGCTCACCCTTTCCACCAGTGACTCGTCTCCAAGCTTGGCCGTGGCAAAAGCCCGGCGCTCTATCTCGTACGCGTCAAGGGGGTGTCCGGAGATATAGATACCCGTCAACTCACGCTCTTCCTTGAGCAGGCGATCCTGTGGCCACACGTCCACTGAGAGCAGGCTTGGGTCCATGGCGGTGTCTTCGTCATCAAACATAGATAACAGACCGATCTCCAGGTCCGCCTGCCGCTTGCGCTCCATTCGTATGCCCTGTCTGATCGCCTCAACAAGCTGAGCACGGTGTCCCTCAAAGATGTCCAGTGCGCCGACACGCGCCAGGTTGTCTAGCGTCTTTTCGTTGACCACCTTCAGGTCAATAGATCGCAGGAACTCACTCACCGTTTTGGGTGCGCTGTGTGGCTGACGCTTGCCTACCAGCTCTTTGATCGAAGAGCGCTGGACACCCTTTATCGCACGCAGACCAAAGCGGATATCGCCCTTTTCGACGGTAAAGGTTTCATGGCTGTGGAGTACCGAGGGGGGCAGAAGCCTGATGCCGCGCTGCCGGCCCTCGCTGCGCAGGAGGTTCAGCGATTGTGCACTGGTGTTGGGATGGCTCATTACCGCAGCCATGAACTCGGGTGTGTAGTGCGCTTTGAGGTAAGCGGTCTGATACGCCAGGAGCGAGTATGCCGTGCTGTGGCTCTTGTTGAATCCGTAGCCCGCGAACTTTTCCATCATGCTGAAGGCACTGTCCGCCGCTTTCCTGTCTATGCCTCGCTCTTTGGCGCCAGCCACAAAGATGGCGCGCTGCTTGGCCATCTCCCTGGCGTTCTTCTTGCTCATGGCGCGTCGCAGGATATCCGCTTCGCCCAGCGTATAGCCACCCATAACCTGGGCCATCTCCATGACCTGTTCCTGGTATACCGGAATGCCGTAGGTGCGCCTGAGTACGGGCTCCAGTATCTGATGTGGATACGCTGGTGCTTCCTTGCCGTGCTTGCGTCTGATATACTGCGGGATCAGGTCCATAGGCCCAGGCCTGAACAGAGCGTTCATCGCGATCAGATCATCAAAGCACGTAGGTTTCAGCTCAGTAAGCCAGCGCCGCATGCCGTCCCCGTCAAACTGAAACACGCCGGTGGTATCGCCGCGCCGGAAGATGTCATACGTCGCGTCGTCGTCCAGCGGGATAGCGTCAAGGTCAAGCTCTTCTTGGCGGCTGTGCCTGATGATGTTGAGCGTGTCATTCAGAATGGTCAGGGTCGCGAGGCCCAGCAGATCCATCTTCAGGAGACCAAACCGCTCGACCCAGCTGCCATCGTACTGGCTGATCAGTGCCTGCTTGTTCTTAGCGGCCTTGTTTTTGACCTTTGCAACCGGCATGTACTTCTGCACAGGTCCGGGCGCGATGATGATGCCTGCAGCATGTACACTGGTGTGGCGTGCGGATCCTTCCAGGACTGCGGCATACTGCAGGAGCTTCTGGATCTTGGGTCTGGGATCGTTTCTGAGCGCCCCGAATTCCTTGACGCTTCTGAAGGAGGATTCCAGCGTTACCTTGGGACCTTCCGGAATCAGCTTGGCTATCCGGTCCGTTTCGTCGAGCGGTATCTTCAGCACGCGGGCCACATCACGGATGACAGTCTTGGGACCCATGGTGCCAAAGGTGATAATCTGGCACACGTTTCCGCGTCCGTATTTCCTGACCACATAGTTAATAACCTTTGCGCGGCCCCGGTCATCAAAGTCAATGTCGATGTCCGGCATGGATATGCGCTCGGGATTCAGGAAGCGCTCAAAGAGGAGGTTGTACCTCAGCGGATCAATGTTCGTGATACCCAGGCAATAGGCCACGGCACTGCCGGCTGCGGAGCCGCGGCCCGGCCCCACGGAGACGCCGATCTTTTTCGCTGCCGTGGTGAAGTCCTCTACGATGAGGAAGTAGCCGGCATAGCCCATGTCCCTGATGATGCCGAGCTCGTGATTGAGGCGTGACTCAACATCGGCACCCAAGTCCGGATAACGCTTTTTTGCGCCTTCGAACACCAGGTGTTTCAGGTATGCGTCCATGTCCGAACGAAATTTGTCCGGTAACGGATAGTGTGGCATCAGAAGCTTGCCGGTGCTCAGTTCAAACCTGCATTTTTCAGCGATCTCCAGCGTGGTTTCCAGCGACTGTGCGCGCAGGGTGTCATCGAGGAAGCCCATGGCCCTCTTCATCTCCAGGGCATCTTTGAGATAGAATTGGTCACTGTCAAACCGCAGGCGAGCGGGATCATCGAGGTCCTTGCCGGTCTGCAGGCAGAGCAGCACATCCTGTGCGGCATGGTCGGCCCTGGCTACATAGTGCACATCATTGGTGGCGACTACGCGGATGCCCAGTTCCCTGGCCCATTTCACAAGGACAGCGTTGATGTGCTCCTGGTCTTCAATGCCGTGGTTCTGCAGCTCAATGTAGTAGTCCGCTCCAAACACCTCACGGTACTGCTCCAACAGGGCACGGGCTTTTTTTTCGTTGCCGTGCAGCAGCAGCTGTGGCACCTGGCCTTGCAGGCAGCAGGTCGTGGCCACCAGCCCGTCGCTGTATTTTTCCAGCGTCTTGAAATCTATGCGCGGCTTGTAGTAAAAGCCCCTGAGAAAGGAGAGAGAAGACAGCTTGCACAGATTCTGGTAGCCTTGTTCGTTTTTTGCCCAGAGCACTTGGTGATAGCGCACAGAGTCGTTACGCTTCTCCATCGCTGATGCGCACAGGTAGAATTCGCATCCGATAATGGGGGTGAGGCCCGCATCTTTGGCAGCGAAGTAGAACTCCGGCACACCATACAGATTGCCATGGTCAGTGATGCCAAGTGCCGGCATGTCCAGCGCGGCTGCCTTGCCTACGAGGGTATCAATGCGTGCCGCACCATCCAGCAGCGAATAAGATGTGTGGCAGTGAAGGTGGCAGAAGCTGCTCATGAAGATGCGTCAGAGGGGTTATGCCGGAAACAGGCTGTGCGCAAGGCGCGGCATTGCACGAAGCCGGGCACATGCAAGTGCCGCCATACCAAGATAAGGTACGCGCAAACGCGTTCGGATGAAGCTTTTGGCAAGCGTGGTGTCACGGGCGACCCCTGCTCCTTCGCACCGGGCCAGGCCGCGGACGGGGTGCTCTTCGCAGCTGCTGCAACGCCCGCTACGGAATGTGCTCTTGTCTTACCTTATGGTGTTCAGTCTGTACGCTGATGGAGAGACACCGCGGATATGTTGTTGCGCTTTGCATGGTGATTGCTGCGTGCGCTGCACCCCCGGAAATCCAGCGTCAGCGGACACCGACAGCCGGCAGATTGGAATTCCTGCCGCCGGCGGACGAGGTTCGTACTGCACAATTCTACGCAGGGCAGGAGACTGCGCTGCCCATTCTGCAGCAGGGTGGTCCTCCGCTAACGCTGGAATTTGATCTCCTGGGGCATGCAGCGCGCCCGCTGTCCGTATACTTTTTTCATGCCAACCGGGAATGGCAGCGTGATTTGTCGCGCAGCGAGTACCTTTCAGGATTCCATCGCGATGATCTGTTTGACTACGAGCTTTCTGCCAGTACGCAGGTCAGCTACACCCACTATACCTACGTCTTTCCCAACAGCAGCATAGGGTTTCAGCTAAGCGGAAACTACATCCTGCGCGTTACGGAACAGGGCAGTGAGGATAGCGTGCTCTTTGAACGCCCCTTCTATGTCGCGGAAAATATCGGTCCGCTCAGCTTCGATCTGCAGAGCCTCCTTACGGGGCAGCAGGCGATGCCCACCATACAGCCGCTGCTCCGCTTCATGCCACCACACGAGCTCGGTGGCAATCTGTTTGACTACAGTGTCTGCTTTCTCCGCAATGGAGACTACAGTACCCCCCGGTGTAGTCAGCGCCCCAATCTGTCTGTGCAGCCTGACCTGCTCTTCTACCTTGAACCGGAGGAGGCCTTTCGCCCGCAGGAGGGAAACTATTATATGGACTTGCGAAGACTGTATCCCGGGGGACAGATTGAGCGTATCAGCCGGGTGACCTCTCCTTTTGAGGTTGTGCTGCAGCCAGATTACGCGCGCTTTGCCAGCTCATCCGCGGAACCGCTCCTGAGTGGGCAGTCCGTGATATCAGGCGCTGACGCCCGGGCCGGGGACCCGGACACGTGGGGAGAGTATGTGCAGGTGCATTTCCGGTATGTGCCACCGGATGAAGCACGTCTGCCCGGCGGCCTGTACATCGTTGGCAGCTTCAACGGGTGGATGGTTGACCTGGGGCGCCAGCTGCGCTGGGTGGCGGACAAGAAGTACTACGAAGGTTCGCTGCTCATCAAGCAGGGCCAACACGAATATCGCTATACGTCCCCTGACCCTGTCGTGCGACAAGCGTTGCGTACCCGAATGCCACGACTGGACAACCAGTATACCGCGCTGGTATACTACCGGGACATACGGTACGGCACAGACAGGCTTCTGGCATATCAGCACCTCTTCTCCCGGTAGGATTTCAAGAAATCTCCCTTGCTATTGTCAGCGCTGGGCGGGATATTGGCATTCTCGAGCTCATCACCATTTTTCAACATCATGCATAAACTACTCAGCACAGGGGTGTTCCTGTTCCTGCTGATTTTGGTGGCGGGATGCGCCGGATCCAAGCAGGTGGCGGCTCCGGAGCCGCCGAAGGAGGAGGAGAAGAAGGAAGGTGACATGAAGGCTTACGACGAGGTCATCACCGAAGATGCCGAGTCGGATGACGGGCTTTTCACAGTCCACCAGGTGGATGACAAGGTGTACTATGAGATCCCGGACTCGCTGCTGGGCGCAGAGATGCTGATGGTGAGCCGTACTGCGGCTACACCCAGCAATCTGGGTTACGGAGGGACCAAGGTGAACACGCAGGTCCTGCGTTGGGAGAAAAACAGGAAAAACATTCTGTTGCGTGTTGTGAGTTATGAGAACGTGGCGGACGAGGACCGGCCCATCTACCAGGCGGTACGCAATTCGAACTTTGAGCCCATCGTCAGGTCGTTTGAGATCGAGACGCTCAACGAGGATTCCACGGCGTCTGTCATTGAGGTGACGGGTCTGTTCACTGAGGATGTTCCCACGCTGGGCTTGCCTCAGGGTCAGCGCAGCGCATATCAGGTTCGTCGCTTGGACGGGTCGCGGACTTTTATTACCTCGGCCAGGAGTTTTCCGCGCAACATTGAGGTGAAGCATGTGCTCAGCTATGATGCTGGGCGTCCGCCTTCCAACAGTTCGAGTGCCACGATTTCGGTTGAGATGAACCAGTCCATGATCATGTTGCCGGAGGAGAAGATGCAGCCGCGTCTGTGTGATGAGCGTGTCGGGTATTTCAGTGTGACGATGACTGACTACGGGCGTGATGCGCAGAAGGCTGAGGAGCGTTGTTACATCACGCGCTGGCGCCTGGAGCCGTCTGATCCTGAGGCTTATCATCGTGGTGAGCTTGTTGAGCCTGTCAAGCCTATTGTTTATTACATCGATCCTGCGACGCCCATGAAGTGGCGTTCATACCTGAAGGCGGGTGTTGAGGACTGGAACAGGGCTTTTGAGCATGCCGGTTTCAAGAACGCCATTCTGGCGAAGGATCCTCCGTCGGAGGAGGAGGACCCGGATTTCAGTCCGGAGGATGTGCGTTACAGCGTGATCCGGTACTTTTCGTCCGATGTTCAGAACGCCTACGGGCCGCACGTGCACGATCCGCGGACCGGAGAGATTCTTGAAAGCGACATCGGCTGGTTCCACAATGTGATGAACCTCTTGCGCAACTGGTTCTTCGTCCAGACAGCCGCAGTCAACCCGGACGCACGCGGTACCGAGTTCCGGGATGAAGTGATGGGGCGCCTGATCCGTTTCGTTTCTGCGCATGAGGTCGGCCACACGCTGGGACTTCCCCACAACTGGGGGTCAAGCTTCGCCTACCCTGTGGATTCGTTGCGTTCCCCCACTTTTACTGACGCCATGGGTACGGCGCCGTCTATCATGGACTATGCGCGCTTCAACTATGTGGCACAGCCCGGGGACGGCGTGACCAGCCTGATGCCTGATGTGGGCATCTATGACAAGTGGTCTGTCCAGTGGGGCTACTCCGTGCTGCCAGAAGTTGCCTCGCCGGATGATGAGCGTGCTGTACTCAACGAATGGGTAAAAGAGCGTGCGGGAGATCCGCTGTATTTCTATGGCAGACAGGGTCCGCGCGTGGACCCGCGTTCTCAGAATGAAGACCTGGGGGATGATGCCGTAAAGGCAAGCGATTACGGTATCGCCAATCTCAAGATCATTCTGGACGGGCTCATGGAGTGGACGACTGAAGACGCGAAAGACTATGACGACCTGAACGAACTTTACGGGCAGGTGGCCGGCCAGTGGAACCGCTACGTAGGACACGTGGCATACAATATTGGTGGCCACTACGAAAACTTCAAGACATCCGATCAGGATGGAGTTGTCTACACGCCGGTTCCGAAGGAGCGCCAGGAGGCCGCCATGGAATGGCTCAAGCGCGAAGTCTTCGTGACACCGGAATGGCTCCTTGACCGTGAGATCCTGCGCCGCATTGAAGGTGTAGGTGCTATGAACAGGATACGGTCCTACCAGGTTGGTGCCGTCAATGCGCTGCTTGACCCATTCCGGCTGGGGCGCATGATGGAAACCGAAGCCATCGGCAGCGAGGATGCCTACACGGTCGCGGAGCTGCTGGCAGACTTGCGGGAAGGGATCTGGGGCGAGCTCAGCAGGGGCGAGGTGATTTCACCGTATCGTCGTGCACTGCAGCGTGGCCACCTTGAGCGCTTGGAGTATCTGATGACGGCGCAGCCATCGCCAGTACCATCGTTCTTTGCTGGTTACGGTCTGGCCAACATCGATGTAAGCCAGTCAGACCTTGGGGCGTATGCCCGGGGCGAGCTCAACACTTTGCAGCGTAATGTGCAGCGTGCCATCAACCGCACACGCGATCGCATGACGCGCTTGCACCTGGAAGACATCGACAACCGCATTGATGATATCCTGGACACCGATGATTAGACATGCACGCAGGCCCGCCTCACTGGATAGCGGACCAGCAAAAGGATATATGAACAGACTACTCAGCACAGGGGTGTTCCTGT
>JAAXGV010000131.1 GCA_012271185.1 Rhodothermales bacterium | reverse complement strand
AAGGTAATCATCCGCGGGGATCCCGCGAAAGGCGACTTTATCCACGGGCAGCTAGATGCCATTGGGACGGTAGTGACTGCACCTCGGAAGTTGACGTATGCTTTGCCTATGAGGGTGGCTACTGCGAGTAGTGGATCGCTGCGCTGCAGCTCGCACAGTCGCTATTGGGCAGTACCCGTTCCCTTTGGACCTGTGCACGTCTGGCAGCCCGAGACAGTCCACTCCCGCCTCGCCACTTAACCAGCTATTTTGTTCGGCTCGCTGGATGCCCTGCCGATGCACCAGCCCGATATCGGACGCAAGATCCGCAAGGATGCCAATGTGGTGGCAAGCCTGATCTGCACACTGCCAAGAGAGATCGCGCCCGACGATACCGCCGCGGTGGATGCAATGGGCCTCCGTGCCGTCTACCAGTTTGCCGGCCGCTGCGGCCGATAGCCGACTTTTGTCCTGCAAGCCGTGCAGCACCTCGCGTACGCCGCTTGTCCAGCGCGCGGAACCAGATCCGGCACGCACTCCGCGCAGCCACGCTGAGCGAAAGGTTGTCGTGCCTGAGCGTCAGGCTGCCGTCCTCAAGGTGCGCCGGGTTGTGCTCGAGGTTCAAGTGCACGCCCGGCCGCCGGGCGTCAAACGGCATTCATGCGTGCTGCTCCGCTTTATGCCTGATTGCGCTGAACAACCCTCCATATGATGGCGTTCTATCATCACACTTGCTGCGCAGCTTCCATGCTCACTACGATACTTTCTGCCGTAGGCGCCACAGTTACCGTTTTGTTGGCCCTGTTCACTCAAATGAGCGGGCTCCGGAAAGAGCTCCATGGGGATATAAAAGAGCTTCACGGAGGTATGGACGAGCTCCGGAAAGACATCGGAGATCTCCGGGAACGTCTCGCGCGGATAGAAGGACGCATGGATCCATGGGAATTGAAGCCGCGCCAGCTTGAAGAAGCTTAGGCCAGCAGGTACGATTCCAGCTTGTATCCCGTGCTCTGCACGATGGTGAAGTTGAAGTAGAGCATGGCCGTCAGGCTCACCTGCCGCTTGGTAGCTGCCGTGTACGGATCGTGGATGATGCCCTTCCAAACGGGTACCACCGAGCCAAACTGTTCTTCTTGGCCGGCACGGTAAACCACGGCTTCCTGCGTATTGCTGGCGTTCTTGGGGGTTTCTCGCTGGTATGGAGGTCTGAGGGGTGCATTGTGCTGTTTTGGAAAAAAAAGTTGTTCTGGTCCCTGTCTCATAAAAAGCATCTTGCGCAAGACCGCTGAAAGACCAGAGTTCCAGGTCCTGGGGTTGTCGGGCCTGCTCCCCACAGGCCTGATGCCTGTGTATGTCAGCCGCTGAATCGGAAGCGGATCGCCCGCGACACAGATTGTCCGGATAACTCATCGGTAACACGTACTGTGATAACGAGCGGCCCGATGGTATCCCAGGTGCTGAGATCCAGGCCGATGTGCTCTCGCGCTGTGCGCGCTGCGCCGCTGTAGCTGGAGCTGACGGCCAGCGGTGCCGGCTCCCTGCGGCTGACGCTTTCAATCCGGTACTCCACGGTGAAGCGGGTCAGATCATCGTGGCCGTAGGTCAGGTGATACACCTCAAAATAAAGCGCCAACGGAGTATCGGACGAAAGCTCTTCAAAAGGGAGCAGCGCAGCATCTTCCGGCGTAGTGCCGATCGTCAGGCTTAGTGGCCGGATATCACTGATGACCAGACGGGATGAGTCGCGGGGCAAGGCAGTGAGCGAGTCCACCATGCGCGTACCGATCTTCAGCGTGGCTCCCGGGGTAATGCTTCCGTCTTCCTCAAACCGTGCCCAGCGCTGCTCCCACTGGGTGGACAGGTGGATCAGTGGTGCAGCGCTCACGGTTGACCACGACTGTGTGCGCAAGGTGTGGCCGGGGGTCGTGGAAACAGAGAAATGCTGCGTGTCAATGGCGTGTGGCTCAAAACGGCTGTTGCGCTCTGCCACGGAAAACGTGATAAGGTAGCGTGGTGTAGGTGCATGGCCCTCGCGGCGCAGGCGGCGCAGAAGCCGGTTACTTGGTGCAAGATCCGCTGCAGCCAGTCCCCAGTACAGCTCGACACGAGTCTGACCGTTCGGCTCCAGAAAGCGCGCCCACCGAAGGGCGGGATCAAGCGTCTCTGCACCGCGCAAGGCATTGGTGTATGATACCGGGACAATCTGTTTGCGGTTGTCGTCGTAGAAGTCGTCATCAAGGCGCATCTTGGTCAGTATGCGCCGTGCAAACTGGTACGGATCCGCGCCGGTACCGCCCGGAACGCTCATGTAGCTGTTCAGTGCATCGTAGGTGGTACCATAGTATGGATGTGCCAGTGCAAGCTGCGCAAAGACCTCCTCCATGACGGGTATGAGCAACCCGACACGCCGTCGGCTGGCAACAAGCTCGCGTGGAATCAGATCCTCTGACGTGGCAATCTTGTAAGGTCTGCGGGGGGAGGGTCGAACAAAGAGGTAGTGTGCCTCCTTGTCAATGTGGCGGTACTCCCAAAAATCATTGTCGGGCAGCTTGGCTGAGTAGGGATTAAGCCATACGCCCGCAGACACGATCTTGATCTGCTGGGTCCGGTAAGGTGTGCCGAGCCGGATATAGATCTCCCCGCGATCATCAACACCGCGCATGTCGTTGTCATCTGCATAGTGTTCTTGAGCATACGCGATGCGGGCAAGATGCTCCTGTACGCGCTCGTTTTCGGCCGAAGACGGCAGTGGATCCTGACGGTTCCACCAGCTGATCAGTGTCTCTGCGTCCACAGTCTCCTCCTCGAGCAGCTGGTCAAGGACCAGTCGCGCAGGGTCTTCTTCCGGCATGACCATGGATATATAGCGCAGGTGCCGCGTCGCGGTTTGCCGGTCTTCCTCCGTGGTGGCCTGGGGAATGTTGCGCAGAAGGTCCAGGTAGGCGCGCACGGCGTGCGGGTATGAGGCGACATGTTGCCTCGCGAACACCTCGTTGATGTTCCGGTCCAGCGCTGCAATGTTCACCTGAAGCGGGTTCGAAGGCTGAGCCCAGGCACCGGATGCTCCGATGGTGATCAGGATAATCAGGGTCAGCCTGTGCATGTATCGCCAGCGATAAGAACCGTTTACCGTCTCATTGGTACGCACGCCCCACTGATGCAGGACCACTGGCCCACAAGACGATGCGGCGTGCCTGTCGCATTGCTGCTATGTTGCCTGATGGCAGCAGCAGGCTGTTCGCACACGCCGTCTGTACCCCTTTTTACGCTGCTGCCGCCAGAGGTTACGGGTATCACCTTTGTGAACGCGGTTCGGGAGCAGGAAGACTTTAACGTACTGGAATACGAATACTTTTACAACGGTGGCGGTGTGGCCGTAGGGGACATCAACAACGATGGCTTGCCGGACGTGTATCTGACGGCCAACATGGCGCCTGACGTGCTGTACCTGAACCGGGGCGGGTTTGTTTTCGACAACATAACCGTGGCGGCCGGCATCCTTGATGATCCCGCATGGCACACAGGCGTCACAATGGTGGATATCAACAGCGACGGCTGGCTGGACATCTATGTGGGTCGCAGCGGCAATGTGGCTGCCGGGCGGCGCCGCAACCTGCTGTACATCAACAAGGGTGACCTCACCTTTGTGGAGCAGGCGGCCTCTTATGGGCTGGACGACGCTGCGTACACCAATCACGCGGTGTTTTTCGATTACGATCGCGATGGTGATCTGGATGCGTATCTGCTCAACCACTCTGTACGGCGTCTTTCGAATTTTCTTGTGGAGTATATGCGCGAACAGCGCGACTCGCTCGCTGGTGACAAGCTGATGCGCAATGATGCGGGATTCTTCACAGATGTGAGTGAGCAGGCCGGCATCATCGGCAATCCGCTGGGGTTTGGACTGAGTGCAGTGGTGAGCGACATCAACCTTGACGGCTGGCTGGACCTGTATGTATCCAACGACTACATAGAGGACGACTACCTGTACATCAATCAGCAGGATGGCACGTTTGTCGAATCCATACGCGAATTCCTGGACCACACGTCGTATTCGTCTATGGGTGCGGACATTGCCGACATCAATCATGATGGCAGGCCCGACCTGATTACGCTGGATATGCTTGCTGACGACAACTACCGCCAAAAAATCCTGAAGGGGCCCGAAGATCACGTCTTCTACGCCAAGCTCCGGAAGGACGGGTTTCATGAGCAGTACATGCGGAACATGCTCCACGTGAGTGCTGGTGACGACTACATCGAAGTTGGGCAGCTTGCCGGTGTTTCCAACACCGACTGGAGCTGGGCCGCACTTTTTGCCGACTTTGACCTTGATGGCTACCAGGACCTCCTGGTCACCAACGGGTACCTGCGGGATTACACCAACCTGGATTTCCTTAATACGACGCTGATCAAGGCCTATGAGGCAGCCAGCGCACGGGGAGCGGCGCTGTCTTCGTTGGACATGGTTCAAAACATGCCATCCACGCGAATCAGCAACTACATCTTTCGGGGCGGATCCGAGCTGACCTTTGCAGATGAGACGGAGGCCTGGGGTCTCTTCCGCGACACGCACTCCAATGGAGCCGCATATGCCGACCTTGATGTTGATGGGGATCTAGATGTTATCATCAACAACATCAACCAGCCTGCGCACGTTTACCGCAACGAGGCGCAGTCCAGGGGCGCGCGCAGCCTTGTGATACGTTTGGAGGGGCCGCCTGGCAATCACCAGGCGGTTGGGGCGAAGGTTGCGGTTACCGCAGATGGCAGGACCCGGTACCAAGAGCTGATTCCGGTGCGCGGGTACCTGTCGTCGGTTGATCCGGTCCTGGTCTTCGGTATCGGGCAGGCTGCACGTGCCTCGGTTGCTGTGACGTGGCCCGATGGTCTGCAGCAGGTGCTCGAGGACGTTTCCACGGGAGTGCCGCTCACAGTGGAATATGGCGGCGGGGAGCCGGCACCGCCAGCACCTGCGGCGGTGCATGGGCCATTCGTGCGCGTGTGGGACTCGGGGCTCACGTTCCGGCATAAAGAAAATCTGTTCAGCGACTATGACAGGGAGCCGCTCCTGCCGCACCTGCTGTCGCGGGAAGGGCCGGCAGTTGCGGCAGGTGACCTTAACCAGGACGGGCTGGAAGATGTCTTTGTGGGCGGTGCCAGGGGCCAAGCGGCCATGCTGTTCCTGCAGCAGGTCGACGGGCGGTTCTTGCCTGTACAGATGGAGGCGCTGCGTGCGCATAGCGCCTTTGAAGACGTGGACGCACTGTTGTTTGATTATGACGGGGACAGCGACCTGGATCTGTATGTTGCCAGTGGCGGAGCCAGCGAGCCGGAAGGCGACCCTATCTATCAGGATCGGCTGTATGCCAACACCGGCTTTGGCCGTCTGGAATACCGGCCGCAAGCCTTGCCGGTGATGCATGTTAGCACTTCCGTTGTGGCGCCGGGAGACTTTGATGGTGATGGAGACACGGACCTTTTTGTCGGGGGGCATGTGCGACCGGGACGTTACCCCTTGCCGCCGCGGAGCTTCCTCCTGGCAAACACGGCCGAGGGGTTTGCGGATGTTACCGCGCAGCTTTCTGAAGCACTAACGGAACCGGGGCTTATCACCGATGCGCTTTGGGCGGATGTGACTGGCGATGCTGCGCCCGAGCTGGTGATGGCAGGGGAGTGGATGCCCTTGCGCGTGTTTGTGCGCCAGCAGTCTGGCCGGTTTGGGGAAGTCACCGCTGCTCTGGGCCTTGGACAGACTCACGGGTTCTGGAATGCGATCGCCGCAGACGACCTGGACGGTGATGGTGATCAGGACCTGGTGGCTGGCAATCGGGGGCTAAACACGCAGATCAGGGTAAGCCTCGCAGCACCGGCTTCGGTATATGCGGCTGACTTTGACCGCAATGGCTCATTGGACGCACTCATGAGTGCATACCTCACAGGCGAAGAGGTGCTGATCAACTGGCGCGATGCGCTGACAGCACAGGTGCCTTCGTTTGCCGAGCGCTTTCCCACGTACGAGTCGTTTGCAGTCGCGACAGTCCAAGACGCCCTTAGCGATAGCGAGCGCGCCGCAGCGTTGCGCTTGGTCGCGCACATCGCGGCTTCCTCGGTGTTCGAAAACCTTGGTGGGCGCGCGTTCCAGCGTGCAAGCTTCCCGCAGCGGGCGCAGGTGGCCCCTGTACAGGATATCCTCATCCGGGATGTCAATGGGGACAGTCTGCAAGACCTCATTATCGCAGGCAACCAGTTCGGGATGCGGGCGGCAGTAGGACGCCAGGATGCGGGCCGCGGTCTGGTACTCTTCGGTGACGGACAGATGGGTTTTACACAGGCAGGACTTGAGGGCTTTGGTGCAGCGCGGGATGTAAGGAGACTCGAAACAGTGTCAACCCCCGATGCGACCCTGGTACTGGTGGCCAACAATGATGGTGTGCTCGAGGTTTATGCGAAGCAGCGTTAGTCAGGCACGTCCATACAGCAGGTACCACTGACATGAAGATTCTGGTGACCGGCGGGGCAGGCTTTATCGGGTCCCATGTTACGGAAATCCTGGTGGCAGCGGGCCACCAGGTCCATGTGCTCGATGACCTTTCCACAGGGCGCAAGCGCAACGTTCCCCGGGGGGTGCCGCTCTATCGCCTGGACATACGCGACAAGGCGGCTGCAGACCTTCTGGCAAGAGAGTGGTACGATGTTCTGGTACACCATGCGGCGCAAATGGATGTGCGCCGCTCCGTGGAAGATCCGGCCTATGACCTCAGCGTCAATCTGGCAGGGTTTCTTAACCTGATGGAAGCAGGCCGGCAGAGCGGGCTGCAGCGCGTAATCTTTGCCTCCACGGGCGGGGCCATCTATGGGGAGCCCGAAGAGGCTCCCCAAACTGAGTCGCATGTGCTAAGACCCGTGTCACCGTATGGCATCACCAAGCTGGCTGCTGAAAAGTACCTTCACTTTTATGCCACCCAGCACGATATTCCCTATGTGGCACTGCGCTACGGCAACGTCTATGGTCCGCGCCAGAATCCGCATGGCGAGGCCGGCGTGGTGGCGATATTTACGCAGCGTATTCTGGACGGGATGCCCGTGGTGATCAACGGCGACGGCTTGCAGACCCGGGACTATGTCTTTGTCGAGGACGTGGCCCGCGCTAACCTGGCCGCGCTGGACTACGCCGGCCCATCGTGTGCGATAAACATTGGAACGGGTCGCGAAACCGATGTTAGGGCCCTGTTTGAGCAGATCCGGGGTGCCTTGGGCGTTTCAGCGCGGGTACGGCATGCGCCAAGCAAGAAGGGGGAGCAGCGCCGCAGCGTGCTTGGGTGTGCGTTGGCGCAGTCAGCGCTGAGCTGGGTCCCCACTGCTTCGCTGCAGGAAGGACTGCAGGAAACCGTCGACTGGTTTGCTTCACAATGGCAGCCGTAAGCCATGTTCCGCATCCAGCTCAAGGAGTTTGAGGGTCCACTGGATCTGCTTCTGTTCCTGATCCAGCGCGACGAGGTTGACATCTTTGACATTCCCATCGCGCGCATCACGGACGAGTATCTGGCGCACGTGCGCCAGATGGCGCACGTTGACCTCAACGGAGTAGCGGAGTTTTTGTATCTGGCTTCGCTGCTTGTCAGCATCAAGGTGCGCATGCTGCTCCCGCAGCCGGAGGCGGACAGTGAAGAAGAGCTCATTGATCCGCGTCAGGAGCTGGTAGCGCGTCTGTTAGAATATCAGCGCTACAAGGAGGCGGCTCACAAGCTTGTTGATCAGCAAGCGCAGCGCGCTGTCTTCTTTACACGTGGCCAGGCGTCGGCCTCCGAGTTCGCCGAGGGTTCAGAAACCCTTGTCAACACGACTGTTTACGATCTGATTAGCGCTTTGCGGCGCGTACTGACTGATGCGCCGGAAGAGCCGGTGCTGGCCATCGACTCCGCCGGTTATTCGGTCGAGAAGCAGCGACGCTATGTGCTTCAGGCCGTGGAGAACAGCAGTGGGGTGGCTTTTACGACGCTGGTGCATCTTCGAAGCAGAAAGTTTGTCATTGCCACCTTTCTGGCTATCCTGGAGATGGTTCAGCGCGGGCAGCTGGTGATACTGTCTGTCTTGACGGATAATGATTTCATGATAGGCCTGGGTGCCGCCAATGGACAGTAGCATATGCGAAGAAGTGATGCGTGCCGTGGAAGCGCTGGTCTTCGCGGCTGATCAGCCTGTGCAGGCGGACCAGCTTGCGCGCATCATCGGCGAGGTTGCGCTGGCGCCAACCCTGCCGGACGAGGATATCGCTGAGGCTGTTGCGCGCCTGAACACGCTCTATGAGGAGCAGGGCAGGTCGTTCCGGATTCATTTTCTGAGCAGGTGGATACAGGATGGCTACGACTGCGGGGGTAGCCCCATACCTCAAGGCGTTCTTCCGACGTGATCGCAGGCGGCGCCTTTCGCGCCCGCTCATGGAGACGCTGACGATCCTCCGCTACCGGCAGCCCGTCATCAAGCCCGAGGTGGACAACATACGCGGCGTAGATTCGGGCTATGCCATCCGGCGGCTCTTGGAATTCGGATTAGTGGATGTGATGGGCCGTGCCGATGCTGTTGGTCGTCCGGTGCTTTACGGAACCACGGACCGCTTCCTGGAGGAGTTTGGTCTGGCAGACCTGGGCCATCTGCCGAACCTTCGAGCGGTTGAAGAGTTACTTGTAGATCCCTCGTTTAACCGGGTAAAGGCGCGCCATTTGATGCTTAAGGGTCTTAGCAGCTCGGAGGGCGCACCGGCGTAGTGGAGCGCAGCGTGGAGCTGTGCTTTTTTGTATCAGGAGCAGGGTGAAGACCACCCGTACAACACGGAATCGCAAGCGTGGTGCCCCCGCGGAGGAGGCTCTGGAGGAGGGAAGGCTTAACCGCTACATCGCCCGTTCGGGCGTCAGCTCACGTCGCGGTGCAGACGTGCTCATTGATAGGGGGCTGGTTAAGGTCAACGGACAGGTTGTGCGTTCGTACTGGCACCAGGTCCGGCGTGGTGACAGTGTAGAGGTCAACGGCCGTCTGGTGTCGCCGCGGCCGTTTGAGTACCTGCTTCTTAACAAGCCGAAGGACACCATTACCACGGCCAGCGATGATCGCGCGCGCCGCACCGTTCTGGAGCTCATTCCCGAGGATCTGCGGCAGGGCCTTTTTTCAGTAGGCCGCCTGGATCGCAATACGGTAGGCGTTCTGCTGCTCACCTCGGACGGAGAGCTTGGGCACCGCCTTATGCACCCCAGCTACCAGGTTGCCAAGCGTTACGTCGTGCGTACGCGCAGGCCGCTGACACCGCATGACCTTCATCGGCTTCGCACAGGGGTTATGCTGGACGATGGTCTGGCGCGGGCGGATATGGCAGTGCGGGTAAGCCGGGAGGATGCTTGTCAGCTTGGCCTTGAGCTGCACGAGGGACGTAACCGTCAGGTGCGCCGGATGCTGGCGGCCCTGGGTCACCAGGTTGTGGCGCTGGAGCGCGTGTCTTATGCGGACCTTACGGCCAAGGGTGTGCGGCGCGGCAAATGGCGCCGCCTGAAGTCCGACGAGGTGGCGCGCCTGCGTCGCCTGGTAGG
Source organism: Rhodothermales bacterium (assembly GCA_012271185.1). Taxonomy (GTDB): domain Bacteria; phylum Bacteroidota; class Rhodothermia; order Rhodothermales; family Bin80; genus JAAXGV01. The sequence goes on along the minus strand of JAAXGV010000131.1, from coordinate 4,560 downwards.
AAAGCGCTAACGAAATGCCCCAACACATGCTGGAAGATAAGATCAAGAAGGAGGGCCTTACTTACGACGATGTGCTGCTGGTGCCAGGGCGCTCACGTGTGATGCCCCGTGATGTTTCGGTTGCCAGCCGCCTGACGCGCACGATCGGGCTGAATGTGCCGCTGGTGTCGGCGGCTATGGACACCGTCACCGAAGCACTTATGGCGATCGCCATGGCGCGGCAGGGTGGTGTAGGTGTGCTGCACAAGAACATGCCCATAACGGCGCAAGCCGCAGAGGTGCGCCGTGTCAAGCGCTCCGAGAGTGGCATGATCCGCGACCCGATCACGCTGGACATCAGCAGCTGCGTAGGCGATGCGCGGGCGCTCATGGTGCGGTACAGCATAGGAGGCATTCCCGTTGTCGACGAGCAGGGGCGTCTGGTCGGTATTGTCACCAACCGGGACCTCCGGTTCGAAGCTGACGCCTCCACGCCTGTGCGTGAGGTCATGACCTCTATGCCGTTGATCACCGTGCCGGTTGGCACCACGCTGGCGCAAGCTGAGCAGATTCTGCAGCAGCACCGGATTGAGAAGCTTCCTGTCGTGGACGCCGCCGGCAATCTCAAGGGGCTGATCACCTTCAAGGACATTGACAAGAAGCGGCGTCACCCGTTTGCATGCAAGGATGAGCATGGACGCTTGCGCGTTGGTGCTGCTGTTGGTGTCACCGCTGATGTGGAAGACAGAGCCTTGGCCCTTGAAGAGGCTGGGGCGGACTTCATTGTTGTGGACACTGCACATGGGCATTCAGAAGGCGTGCTGCGTGCTGTTGCCCAGGTGAAGGAGCACTGCCAGGAGGCTGGAGTCATTGCAGGCAATGTGGCCACGGCCGCAGGTACAGCCGACCTGATCGCCGCCGGTGCCGACGGCATCAAGGTGGGCATTGGCCCCGGATCCATATGCACCACCCGTGTCGTGGCCGGCGTAGGGGTTCCGCAGCTGACAGCGATCCTGGACTGCGCAAGCGTTGCTAAAGCACACGATGTGCCGCTTATTGCGGATGGCGGCATCAAACAGACTGGCGACATCGCCAAGGCACTCGCGGCTGGTGCCGAGAGCGTCATGATCGGGAGCCTGTTTGCCGCCGTTGAAGAAAGTCCTGGCGAAACGATTATCTATGAGGGCCGCAAGTTCAAGAGCTACCGTGGTATGGGCTCTCTGGGGGCTATGTACTCAGGCAGCAAGGACCGATATTTCCAGGACGCTGAGGATGATCTGCAGAAGCTTGTTCCTGAAGGCATCGAGGGCCGTGTTCCATACAGTGGACACCTGCATGAGATCGTCTACCAGATGGTAGGAGGCCTGCGCGCCGCTATGGGTTACTGCGGATGCGCCTCCATATCGGAGTTTAGGACCAAGGCCAGGTTTGTCCGTATTACGGCCTCAGGGCTCAGAGAGAGTCACCCTCACAGCGTGCAGATCACGAAAGAGGCACCGAACTACAGCTTCCGCCGTTAGAGGTCGACAGTGTGTCCTTCACGCACGGCCGTATCGGCAGCCAGGACGATGCGGAGGCTGTTCACAGCGTCTTGGACGTGCTCACTAAGGTCTGCATCGTACGTGATCGCATCCAGCAGGAACTGCTGCTCCAAGGCACAGAGCGCATCGTGGTCTGGCTCATCGGATGTGTCAACAAGCGCATCAGGTTGGGTGAACGCACCGGATTCGTCTCTCTCACTGTAGTGGACGCGCAGGCCGCCTGTCTGCGTATGCCCCTCAATGTCGTCTGACTGCTCCTTTGCTTCGTCAATGATGCTGACGCATCCCCTGGGGCCTATGACATCTTTGACGAAGGAGGCTGTTTCGCTCATCATGGGTCCCCAGCCCGCTTCGTACCATCCCACGGACCCATCCGCGAAGCTCACAACAAGGTTGCCGTAGTTGTACATGTCGGGGTCTATCTCATCGGAGAGCCGGGCACCGATGGCACTGACACGGACCGGTACGGATCGTGTCATTTGACACATGACATCCACGTAATGTACGCCGCAGTCCACGATCGGCGACATGGACTGCATGAGGGATTTATGGGTTTCCCACTGGTCGCCACTGCTTTGCTGGTTAAGGTTCATGCGCATCACCAGGGGCTTGCCTAATGTTCGAGCGATGCTGATGAACTGTTTCCAGGCTGGGTGCACACGCAGGATATACCCAATGACGAGCTTCCTCTGCGCCTTGGCGGCAAGGTCTGCCAGTGCCTGTGCTTCGGCCACGGTCGTGGCTAAGGGCTTTTCAACAAAGACGTGTGCACCGGCTGCGAGGCTCTGCTCCACATAGCTCGCGTGCGTATCGGGGTATGTGTTGATGGACACGACATCAGGCTGCGTGGCCTTCAGCGCATTCTCAAACACTGCATAGGTTGGATAGCCTCCAAGCTCTTGAGACAGGCGTTCCCGCGACTCTGGTGAGCGGCTTACGAGTCCTGCGATGTTGAACCCGTCCATGGCATGGTAGGCCCGGGCGTGGGAGGTTCCCATGTTGCCGCAACCTGCGACCAGAACGTCGAGTGCTTTCATAGGTGATCGGTTTCTCTTCGGGCGGTGCATATTACGCATCGCACCGCCGTTGGTTGTGGCATCGCTGGTGCCGCGCCTGCGTGTGGGACCAGGCTCTGTGGTACAAACTCCCGGTTGCAGGAAAGGAAAGATGCCTTGCCAGCCTGGCAGGACGGGTTGTGTCTCTATCTCGCCGTTACGTTTTGACAGCAAAGCAGGGGCAAAACCGCTTGACTTGTCCGAAGACGGACTCAATGGCGTGCGTGTGCAAATGGTACCGGTTATGCCAGGCTCCTTGCTTGAGCCACGGATCCATCTTAGCCTGCAGGCGGAGGATGCTGGCTGGTGGCAGAGGGCACGTGTCGGACCGGGGGGTGCTCGTCGATCAATTGGGCTCGGAGAAACCACCAGTGTGGGTGTGGGTTCTAGTTTTCTCTGTGCATTCACAAACAGGGCAGATCCAATGTGTGCGGACACCCATTACATGGCCATTCACGCAGCGGAGCTGCCAGCTGCCTTGAAGCGCTGGTCCGCCAGCGCTCTCCCTGATCCGCATGGCAAACCACTTGCTGCCGTGTTGTTTCTTCTCGCCGCTGCCTGGGGACCCGTGATGTCTCCCACAGCGACAGCACAGGATTGGCACGAGCGAAGCTCTTTGATAACGCCGCTTCATGTTTATGCCGGTCCTGGCTGGTACTATGACCCTACATTGTTCCTTCGCGACGGCCAGCATAATTTGGACTTCACCACCACTGTCTGGACCAGGGTCGAGGTAGCCTTCGATGGGGGAAACTTTGAGCCATTGTTGACCGATAAAGGCTGTTGGTATTCGGCGTGACACCCCCTTGGACACAGCCTGGCACCTACAGGATGAGGTTGAAGATTTATGATGAGGTGGGAGATCCATACCTGTTTCGTTTCGCTGGGCGAGAACTACCCGAACCCCTTCAACCCGGCGACCATTATTCGTCTTACCTTGCCAGAGGCTACGAATGTATCGCTGACTGTGTACGATGCTGTTGGTCGTGAAGCACGTAAGCTGGCAGACCGTGTCTTCTCGGAGGGGTTGCACGAGATCACCTTTGATGCGTCATCGCTGCCCAGTGGGCTGTACTTCTATACCATACGGGCGGGCGGTTACACCAAAACGCGATCCATGATGCTGGCGAAATAGATGTTGAATCCGTTCACAACAAAACGGAAGGGTACTGCCATGAAGACACGGATGGCTATCACATGGGTGACGGGAATGATTGTGGTCGTATTGCCCGGCACTATGCATGCCCAGCAGCATACAGCTCCCAGAGCCGTGGAGTGGGGAAACTTGGCTGTGGGGCTGATGATTACAGAACCTTACTGGGGAAGTATAGGCGTGAGTTACAACAGAGTTGATAAAGACCGTCGTATTTTCTATCAATTAGCTTGGAACAAAGCTGTACAGTTAAACGAATTCAGTGTGAGTTTCCTGAGTTATTCTCGTGGAATTGGCAGTTTGGGGCGATACCACCGGGGAGTTCTTTTTGCGGGAGCTGCATTTATCTGGGGTAATGATCCAGATATAGAGTCAGAGCTCACGCGCTACGCTTTGGGATTGCATCTAAATGCACAGGCCGCATTTATGCCTTTGCGAAAAGTAGGGATCGGTATTGATGTGTTCGCTAATATAAACTTTTTGAAGAGCGTAGCTGGTGCGCGCGTATCGTTTACTATAGGCGGTCTGCCACGGTAACTGTGCTGGTGTAGCATGACATGTTCCGGGCGGGGGCGATATGTTGCTTCGGTTACATCAGTTCGTGAGGGTTGTGTCCCTATTTTGCTGTAAAAACGAAACAGCGAGCATGATGAAAAGAAAAAGGCCACCGCCTACAGGCCGGTTGCACAGGAAACCCGATTCCACGAACCTCAACCCTAAACGATGACCTATGAGGAAAATAACGCTGGACCTTGACATATGTAAGGACATGCTAACGCGGCAGGATGGCGTGAAGAAGCTCCAGGAGGATCTGTTGAATCAGGTCCTGAAC
>JAAXGV010000167.1 GCA_012271185.1 Rhodothermales bacterium | reverse complement strand
GGCCGTTCAAGGCCAGTGTCGCATGCAAATGCACACCACGGGCCTCGGCCGTGGTCTGGTTGCGACCGATCACCTCCAGGCCCTCACACTGCGGACGCGTGCTGAAACTGAGGTCCGTGCCGTCCTGCACGCAGGCGTCTCCTGCGTACGCATCCGCTCAATCGTGCGCGCCCGGACGTATCAGAAAACGACTCAGGTTCACTACGCGGTGAAGGGGCCGCTCGCGCTGCTCATGACTCCAGGCCATCCACGTGTCCCGGGGCCTCAGGTACAGGGCCGCGGCACTCCAACTGCCCCCAGATAGCCGTGAGCGCTCTTGATCAGGTAGCGCAGCTGTGCCCCCGCAAAAGTGGCCGTCCCACGCGGATGCTCCGCGTCCATGAGCGTGTTCCAAAGAGCACGATCCTGGGCGCGCTCAACCAGAACAATCTCCATACCCCTGATGCGGCGCACATCTGCGGGCACCGCGGTCGCCGCCGGAACCGGCGCATCCAGCAGCCGGGGCCCGGAAGAAGAAATGCGCAGATCACGCCGCGGCGGCGGCAGGACTATCTTCCCTTCTCCTTCCAAAACCCGCAGCGCCTTCATGCATCCGGCCCGCTGCCTGCGGCTGCGTGCATCAAAGAAACCGAACTGTCCACAGTGCTCCGGGGGCACACCGGCTTCTTGTCACGGTGCGCCGTCACTGCCGGCATGGCGCTGCGGAGCGTTGTCAGTATCCCGTGTCGTGTTTGCATACCGCAGGTTAAGCGGTGCGAAAACCATTGTAAAATCCTTTTTTGGCTAAAGGGCAGACCAAGGTTGAGGGCGGAAGCCTGGATAAGCAACCGTTTTCGGATCTTCTCCTGCCCGCGAACATGAGCCCGATACAACCCTCCGGTCACGAGCAGGCACGCGAGTCCTTGTTCCACCTTCTCGCCGCTCTGACGCGACAAATACTTCCCCCGAATCCACCGCCGATTGGCATAGGTCGGCGGCTGTGCATCACGGTGATGCTTCCACTTCCAGCGCCTCGGCGAGACTCGCTTATGCAGCTCCGCAGCCCTCGAGTCAATCAGCGATCACGTGTCCTGCCTCTCGGGTGGTGTCTGCATCAGGCCCAATGGACCCCTCGCTATCGTGTGCACGCATCAGGGTCGCAGCGTATCTATAAGCTGATGGTCACAGTTGTCACGTCGCTCTCCACGTAGCCGTAGCGAACTGCCTTGGCTTCGATGGTGACCGTGCTGGACACCGTTATCGGCTCATGATACAGCAGCCAGGGGCCGCCCGTGCTGTAGGTGATGGAAGCGCCTTGCGTGGGGCTGTACATCTCAAGCTCAACGGGTGCGGCAAAGGTTCCACCGCTTACTGCGGGGTCCAGGCCCAGCGGTGTCAGCCCCGTACGCATCGTGGATCGGGGGACGATGGCCACCGGCTGCGTCCTGGGCTGCATGCCACCGGGCCACATAGACTCCACCATGTCCAGCTCTGAGGTGAAGCCCTTGTCTTCCGCCTTCGCCATCCAGGTGTCCAGTGCGGACTGCAAGCGCGCAAGCGTCTCCTTGTGCGCAGGGTCATATGCAAGATTCGATACCTCGTATGGATCGCGTACAGTGTCGTACAGCTCATGTACCGGCCGCTCGGTGCGCATCCACAGACGCTGCACATCGTCCAGCATATCCGCACGGTTCAACCGATAGAGCTCCTGCATCACAGGCATGACATTAGCGTAGGCCATCCACAGCACATAGGGCTTTTCCGGCCGGTAGTTGCGGATGTACTTGTAGCGCATGTCCCTGACTGCGCGTACCATATCGTACTGCTCATCAAAACGGTCACGTGCCGCGAAGACATACTCGTGCGGCGGCTTGTTGCCTGCATATTGCCCCACAATGGCGCGCCCCTGCATGTGTACAGGCGGCTCAATGCCCGCCAGTGACAGCGTTGTCGGTGCGAGATCAAGAAAGCTTACGAGCTGGTCATCGACGGCTGGCGACTGGCCCGGTATGTGCATGATCATGGGGACGTGAAGGCCTGAGTCATAGACCCAGCGCTTGTGGCGTGGCAGACCATCGCCATGGTCGCTCCAGAAGAAAACGACCGTGCTGTTCAGCAAATCATCCTCCTCAAGCTGTCGAAGAATTTCACCAGCCTGGGTATCCATCCTGCTTATGTTGTCGTACTGCTGCGCAATGTCGCGGCGCACGACGGGCGTGTCAGGGTAGTATGGCGGTACCGTTACAGCGGCCGGATCCGTTACCAGCGGTTCCGGAGCAGGATGTGCTGCCGCCACGGGCAGCCCCATAGCGCTGAAAGCCGCTGCCGGATCCGGCCAGATGCGGCTTTCGTGTGTGGTCAGGAAGTTGAATACCGCAAAGAACGGCTGATCCTCATCCGGGCGGTTGCGCCAGTGTGCGGAGCTGCTGGACTCGTCCCATGCCGTTACGGGTGTTTCAAACTGGTAATCTTCCTTGACATTGTTGGTTGTGTAGTACCCCGCTGCACGGAGATACTCGGTGAATGTCTTCACGTAATGCGGTGGTACCACTGAGTACGGTGTTGGCTCCGGTGCAAAAGGTGCCCCGGAAAGCGTCCGCATGTGCTGTGCGCCCAACGACACCTGGTGCACTCCTGTGATGATCGCGGAGCGGCTGGGAGAGCATACCCCGGCCGTGGTGAACACGCGTGTATACCGTGTGCTCCTGGCGGCGAGCGCGTCCAGGTTGGGTGTCCGTGCCGCATCATCGCCATAGGACCCGAGCCGGGGCCCCATGTCTTCGGCTGAGATCCAAAGGATATTGGGGCGCTCAGGCGCGGGAGGCTGTCCCGGCCCGGGCGCTGCGCATCCAAAGGCGGGCAGAAAAAGAATTATCCAGTGTCTCATTCGGTTGCTGCGGGCTCCAGACTGGATCCGGTGTTGATGTATAGAAATGGTGCGGCTGCCTGGAGCACGGCAACGGCTGAATCTGTGACGGTGGTCTGCCACAGGTACAGCGAGCGCAGTGACGGCAGCGCCGCAAGTGCTTCCAGACCAGCGTCACCCACGCCAGTGCCAAACAGGTTGAGGTACTCCAGGTATTCCAGTCCCGCCAGGTTGGAGAGCCCGGCGCTGGTGACATTCGTCTGGTTGAGGTAGAGCCGCGTGAGGTGCGGAAGGTCCCGGATCACGGGCAGCGCCTCGTCGCCCAGCGCTGTGCGTCCGAGGTCGAGCCATGCGATGTGGCGCGCAAGCGGGCGAAGGGCCTGCACAAAGCTGTCCGTACCGCAGGCTTCTGCGCTGGTGCATCGGACCTGCAGAAAAGGTGTGTCCTCGGCCAGGCGCGTCACAGACACCCCCAGCGCCGCCAGGGCGGCGATGTCGCTGGAGTCTGCAGGCGCAATGTCCAGCGCGAAGATGCCCGTCTTGATCTCATCCAGCCCATAGCCGTCCAGTATAGCCTGAATCACCGGCGTCACCTCTGCGTCAGCGAGCATCACCTCAAAGGAGGCGCCGGTGTGGATCCACCACCGGATGAGCTCTGCTTCCGCTATCGTGAGCTGGGGGCTACCTTCTGGCGGCATATGATCGTCGGCATGCAAGGGAAGCCACAGCCGGTGTATCAGTGTGCTCTCTTCAGCCCGCCCGGCAACGACCACGGGGCCGTCGTCGCCGCCGGTCATCAGGTTGTCCTGGGTATCCAGGGCCAGTCCGCCCCGCTTGCGGCCGTCACGGTGACAGCTCACACACTTGTCCTGAAGCACAGGGGCAATGAGGGCGTCATAGGTGGTCGTCTTGGCGGGGTCCTCGAGCTGCAGCTTGCCGATGTCGTCCTTGTCGGGAAGGCCGGCTATGAATCGCAACCCATCTGGCATGTAGCGTGTCAGGAAGCCGTCACCATGCGTAAGTGTGCCTCCCAGGTGTCCGGTGAGCGCCACAGACAGCACCAGCGCGGCAATGGAGCCAGCATATCCGTATCGCTCGTTGCGCGTAGCAGGCCGCTGGGCCAGGTCTGGCCAGGCCTTCAGACCCCAGGCAGCCGCGGCCGCCGCGGCTGTGAGCACGCCCAGCCGCTTGTGCCAGGCGAGTGTGCCCGGGTCATATCCACCGCCCTGGGCCAGGTACAGGCCCACGATAGCGGCCAAGATAGCCGCCCAGGCACCGGCAAAGAGCATTATCAGAACCGTCTGCTCCAGTCTGCTCCAGCGCCGGGCAAGCAGGTCCAGCACCACCCCGATGAAGAGTATGCCAATGGGCAGGTGTACCACGACCGGGTGAAACCGCCCCAGGAAGAGCGAGAAGTCCGAAGGGCGTCCGCCACCGGGCACCATCAGCAGCATGAGAAGCAGCAATGCCAGCCCTGCAGCAAGGCTCAACAGCGCTTTCTTGATCATGTTGTCAGGTAAGTATTTGATGCACGACCTCGCCGTGCACGTCGGTCAAACGGAAGTCGCGGCCCTGAAAGGGGTACGTGAGCCGCAAATGGTCCAAGCCCAGCAGATGCAGGACCGTCGCCTGCAGGTCATGGATGTGCACGCGCCCGCTTATGCCGCTGTAACCGATCGGATCGGTTTGGCCATGCGATATGCCACCCCGTGCTCCGCCACCAGCCAGCCACATCGTGTAGGCGTCGCTGTGGTGGTCCCGCCCCACATACGGATTGTCGGTACCGCTGCGGTTCTCCATCATCGGCGTACGACCGAACTCCCCACCCCAGATGATGAGTGTGTCATCCAGCAGGCCACGCTGTTTCAGGTCCTGGATCAGAGCGGCGACTGGCTGGTCCGTCTCTTTGCACCGCTTCAGGAAGCCGTCGTTGAGCGCCTCGCTGGCGGCGGCACCATGCGAATCCCAGCCCCAGTGAAAGAGCTGAACAAACCGCACGCCACGCTCAACAAGCCGGCGGGCCAGGAGGCAGTTGTTGCTGAAGGCTGTCTCGCCAGGCTGCGTACCGTACATCTCATGGATATATGCAGGCTCCGCCCCGATGTCCATAGCCTCCGGGACCGATGTCTGCATACGAAACGCCATCTCGTACTGAGCAATGCGGGTGAGAATTCCCGGGTCACCCACCTCTTCGTGCTGCTGCCTGTTGATGCGGTTTATTGCTTGGATGGATGCCTGCCGCAAGTTGCGTGGCACGCCCCTAGGATTGTTCAGAAAGAGCACCGGATCGCCCTTTGAACGACACTGCACACCCTGATAGACCGTGGGCAGGAAGCCGCTGCCATAGACGCTGGCACCGGCATCCGGTGCAGCACCGCCGGACAGCAGTACGACAAAAGCCGGGAGGTTCTCGTTGTCAGTACCCAGGCCGTACGTCACCCAGGCCCCCATGCCTGGGCGTCCGGGCCGCGGGCTGCCGGAATGCACCAGAAGCTGTGCCGGCGCATGGTTGAACTCATCGGTGTGCATGGCCTTCAGGAAGGCCACCTCGTCCACAACCTGTGCGAAATACGGCATGTGATTCGACACCCAGGCGCCAGACTCGCCATGCTGTTTGAAGGTTGCCTGCGGACCGAGCATCTTGGGCACACCCCTGATAAACGCAAAGCGCTTGCCTTCCAGCAGTGAGTCGGGGCACAGCTCACCGTCCAGGCGCACCAGGTCAGGCTTGTAATCAAAAAGCTCCAGCGGCGACGGCCCGCCCGCCATATGCAGGAAGATGACGCGCCGGGCGCTTGGTGTGAAGTGCGGCCGCCTGGGCGCCAGCGGGTCTCCCGGGGCGGGTGCCATGCCAAGGGAAGCCAGCGCGATGGCGCCCAGCCCAGTGCCTGCTGTGCGCAGGAAATGACGCCGCGTGACGTGCCCCAGATGGGCGTGGCATGCTTCCTGATAGACGTTCATTCCTTCATTAGAAAGCTGTCGAGATTCAAGATGGCGCTGGCTGCAACGGCCAGCGCCGCCTGTCTGGCTGAGCCGTCACCCATCGCTTCTGCATCATCGGCGCTTGCCTGATAGTGAGCCAGCGCTGTTTCATAGAGCATGCGAAGCTCTGCCAGCGCGGCTGACTGCGGTGCATACCCCATCGCCAGGGTGAAGCCTTCGATGAGCTGGTCCGACATGGTGTTCCGCAGCGCCATGCGCCGGGCCAGCGCCTGCGCAGCTTCGACATATACGGTGTCATTGAGTGTCACCAGCGCCTGCAGCGGTGTGTTCGTGCGCAGGCGCCGGGACAGGCAAAGCTCCCGCGTAGGGCTGTCAAAGGTGACCATGGACGGGTAAGGGACCGTGCGCCGCCAGTACGTGTACAGCGCGCGCCGGTAGCGGTCCTCTCCATCACTGGTGATCCACCTCCGGCTGTCATAAGGGTTTTTCCAGAGCCCCGCCGGCTGCGGTGGCATCACAGGCGGGCCGTACATCGTTGTGCTGAGCAGCCCGCTGACAAAAAGCGCCTGGTCGCGGATCTGCTCCGCGGTAAGCCGGAACCGCGGCCCGCGCGCCAGGAGGCGGTTGTGAGGGTCGATATCCTGCAGCAGCGGCGTAACGTGCGAACGCTGCTGATAGGTGGCCGAAGTGACCAGGGTGCGTAGCAGCTGCTTCATGCTCCATGCATGGTCCTCCCTGAATGCTACCGCCAGGTGGTCCAGAAGCGCTGGATGTGACGGCAGGTAGCCTTGGGTGCCAAAGTCTTCCAGCGATTCGACGAGGCCCGTGCCGAAGAGCTGCTCCCAGAAGCGGTTCACTGTTACGCGCGCGGTAAGGGGGTTCTCTGCGCTTACCAGCCATGCGGCCATGCCCAGTCGGTTTCGCGGGGCATCAGGCGGGAGCGGGGGCAGCGCCTGCGGTGTGCCTGCTGTCACTGCTTCGCCGTGCGCAAGAAAGCTGCCGCGTTCAAAGACATGGGTGCGCCGCTGCTGATGTGCCGGCAGTTCACGCATGACAGGTGTCTGCAGCGGAGAAAGATCGCTGATGGCTTTTCTGAGCTCGCTCCGGCGCTTGTGCAGTGCAACCAGCCGCTTATCCGGGCTGATGCCGGCATAGACCGATGCGATCAGCGTGCGCTGCGCGGCATCGCGCTGGTCCTCCGGCGTCTGAGCGACGCGCCGGACCTCGTTTTGCAACATGTTGCGTACCTGGCCAATGACTTCAGGCCTGTTCAGTTGGACTTCCCAGCTGCGGCGCGCCTGCGCCATGGAGTCTTCCATGGCAATGCGCAGGATCTCCGCGTCCAGCTGTTCCCACTCTGCAACAAGTGCGGCGCCTTCCTCAGCCGTGTCTTCGGTGAAGCGCGGCAGTGAGGGGTACTCGTCGTCGTAATCGCGGTCCGCCGTGTTGTTGAAGAAGGCAAAGAACTCGTAGTACTCCTTATGCCGGAACGGATCGTACGGATGTCCATGGCACTGCACACATGCGAACGAGGTGCCCTGCCACACCTCCCACGTGGTATTGACACGGTCCACCACAGCAGCAACCCGGAACTCCTCATCATCTGTACCACCCTCTGTATTCGTCATCGTGTTGCGGTTGAACGCTGTGGCGATGCGCTGTGCCTCGGTAGGGTGAGGGAGCAGGTCGCCAGCCAGCTGCTCCATGGTGAACTGGTCAAAGGGCATATCCGCATTGAAGGCATTCACGACCCAGTCTCTGTACCGCCATATGGTGCGCCCGATATCCTTCTCGTAACCTTTGGAGTCGGCATAGCGTGCCAGGTCCAGCCACATCGATGCCCACCGCTCCCCATACTGTGGTGATGCCAGGAGCTGATCCACATATGCTTCGTAGCTGAAAGCGCCTTGGCATACGGATTCGACGTTATCTGGTGTGGCTGCCAGGCCGGTGAGATCCAGCGTGACCCTGCGTACCAGCTTCGGACACTCGGCCTGCGGCGATGGCGCGAGGCTTTCTTTTTCAAGCCGAGCCAGTATGAAGTGATCCAGCTCCTGCTTGGGCCAGTCGCTCTGCTGAACGGGTAGAAGCGCAGGCCTTTGTGGTGTCACATATGCCCAGTGGTCTTCCCAGGGAGCACCGTCCCTGATCCATCGGCGCAGCAGGCGTACCTCGTCTCTGGTCAGCGCGCCCCCCTCTTGCGGCATGCGCTGCTCAGGGTCGGCATGGCTTACGCGACGAAGCAGCTCACTGGCTCCCGGGTTGCCGGGCACAATGGCCGGGCGGCCCGATTCGGCTGCCGCCGTCGCGTCAGACCGGAACAGCAGGCTGAGCCCTCCCTGCCGGCGAATCCCGCCATGACAGCTGACACACCGCTCGTTCAGGAGAGGACGGATATCCGCGTTGAAGTCCACTGCGGGGCCGGACGAGCAGCCGCCGCCTAAGGGAATCAGGAGAAGGATCAGTATGTAGCGTGTTGCGTGCATGCCCTGCGGTCAGGCGAGAAGGCTGTTTATGACGGTGCCGTGCACATCAGTGAGCCGGTACCGGCGGCCCTGGTACTTGAAGGTGAGCTTCTCGTGGTCAATGCCCAGCGCATGCAGCAGCGTGGCCTGCAGGTCATGCACATGAACGGGGTCACGTACGATGTTGTAGCCAAAGTCGTCGGTCTCTCCGTAGCTCATCCCCGCCTTAATGTTGCCCCCTGCCATCCACAGTGTGAAGCAGCGCGGATGGTGGTCCCGCCCGTAGTCCTCTGCGGTCAGCCTGCCTTGGCAGTAGTTCGTGCGCCCAAACTCACCGCCCCACACCACCAGCGTATCTTCGAGCATGCCGCGCTGCTTAAGGTCCAGCACTAGCGCCGCGGAGGGCTGGTCGGTCTCCTTGCTCTGCTGCCGGATTCCGGCAGGAAGGCCGCCATGGTGGTCCCACCCCTGGTGGAACAGCTGAATAAACCGTACGCCGCGTTCCGCCAGCCGCCGGGCGAGGAGGCAGTTGGCTGCAAAGGTCCCGGGCTCGCGGGCCTCCTCTCCGTAAAGGTCAAAGATGTATGCTGGTTCGTCTGAGAGGTCCATCACCTCGGGCACCGAGGTCTGCATGCGGTACGCCATCTCGTACTGGGCTATGCGCGACTCAATCTCCTGGTAGGCGGTATCCTGCGCCTTGAGCTCGTGAAGTTCTCGCAGGCGCTGCAGCATCATGCGCCGGCTTGCATCGGATACGCCTGCGGGGTTGCTCAGGTAGAGCACCGGGTCCCTGTCTGACCTGAACTGCACACCCTGGTGCAGTGACGGCAGGAAGCCGTTACCCCACAGCCGGGCATAAAGAGGCTGGCCGGACTTGTCCTTGGTGATCAGGACACAGAAGGCGGGGAGGTTCTCGTTTTCGGTGCCAAGCCCGTAGCTGAGCCAGGACCCCATGGAGGGACGTCCGGCGATCTGCGACCCGGTCAGAAAGAAGGTGATCGCCGGGTCATGGTTGATGGCCTCGGTATGCATGGACTTGACAATGCACAGCTCATCCGCGATGCGAGCTGTATACGGCATGAGCTCGCTCACCCACGCGCCGCTGTCTCCATGCCGGGAAAAGCCAAAGTGGGATCGTGCAAGAGGCAGAGAGTTCTGGAACCCCGTCATCCCTGTCAGCCGCTGGCCCCTGCGCACGGAATCAGGCAGCTCCTGGCCATGCATCTGATTCACCAGCGGCTTGTAGTCAAACAGCTCAAACTGTGATGGGCCGCCGCTCTGAAAGAGGTAGATGATGCGCCTGGCGCGCGCCTGAACGCCTGGCGCAGGCGCGGCAGTGACCAGGGAGGACAGCGCCACGCCGCCAAGGCCCAGCCCAAGCCTGCCCAGGAACTCCCGCCGTGACGTTATGGGCCTATAGTTGTGACACGCGTGCATCAGTACCTCGTTATTGCTTCATCGTAAGATAGCAGTGCGCTGGAAAGCATGGTAAAGGCGGCCAGCGTGGCCGGTCCAATGCCTGTGTCCCAGGCCGAAGCACCCGTGGCCAGAAGCTGCGTCGCAGCAGCACTGTCTGCCTCAAAATGTTCATGCTGCTCCCTGAACAGGGCCTCCAGTACGCGCACCTCGCTGTGCGCAGGCCTGCGGCTCATCACAAGCCTGAAGGCCCGCGTGATCTGGCTTTCCAGGGTTGACTCAGCCAGGAGGGCGCGTTGCGCAATATGCCGTGCAGCCTCCACGTACTGAGGGTCATTGAGCAGCACAAGCGCCTGCATGGGTGTTGTTGTGCGCTGGCGCCGCATGACACACTGGGCCCGCGTGGGCATGTCAAAGGTGGTCAGAGACGGCGGCGGTGAAGTGCGCTTGAAAAAGGTGTAGAGGCTTCTCCGGTAGAGGTCGGCTCCTGACCCGGTTTCGTAGCGAAGACCCGACTTTTCTTCCCAGAGGCCTGGCGGCTGGTACGGCCTGACGCTGGGGCCGCCCACGGTACGGTCCAGGAGACCGCTTGCGGCCAGTGCCTGGTCACGAATCATCTCGGCTGAGAGGCGCAGCCGCGGACCGCGGGCCAGGAGCATGTTTGGCGGGTCGCGCTCCAGCGTGCGCATATCGGCACTGGAACGCTGCCTGTATGTGCGTGAGGTGGCAATGCGCCGATGCAGATCCTTCATGTTCCACCCGTTTTCAACAAAGGTGGTGGCCAGGTAGTCGAGGAGCTGCGGATGCGAGGGCAGGGCGCCCTGGCTGCCAAAGTCCTCTGCTGTGGTGACCAGTCCAGAGCCGAAGTATCGCTGCCAGAATCTGTTGACAGCCACGCGTGCGGTGAGCGGGTGCCGTGGATCAAACAGCCACTCCGCCAGCCCAAGCCTGTTGCGCGGCAGGCCATCCTGCCAGGGCAGGATGGCCTCTGGCACGCCCGGCTGAACGCTCTCGCCCGGAGCATCATACTGTCCACGCTCAAGGATATGGGCGGGTCGCGGTGTTGGCATTTCGCGCATGACCATGACCTCAGGCACGCCAGCCCTGCGGTCATTCAGCCGAGACCGAAGGCCTTGGAGTATCCCGAGTGCGCGCTGGTGCTCTGGGGCGTTGTACGCCAGGAAGTACTCAAAGCGCGCCTCCTCATCGTGCACCGGCGCGGCGCCTGCCAGGCGACTCAGGTCCGGCGCTGTCAGTGCGCTGTGGTAGATACGCAGCGCATCGATGGCGCCTTCCCTGAAGCCTGTATCGCGAAACCGGTACCCTATGGTCACCGGTACTGCGAGGTCGTCGTAACGGACAGGTCCATGCAGGTTGTCGCGCACCACGGTTGCGGCTGCGCGTTGCCCGTTCATGTAGAGGTGCAGGCCACTTGCCCTGCTGGAACCATCGTAGGTCATGGCAACGTGGGTCCATTCGCCGATGGGCACAGGGTCATCTGTTACGATGCGCAGGGCATTTTCAGGCCACATATGTGCCAGCTGTCCAAGAAGCCGGCCATCCTGCATCGAGAGCTCATAGCCGCGGCTGCCAGCGTCCAGTGCTGCCTGCGTACGATGCACCAGCACGCAGGTGGTGCGCTTCTCAGCGACCTTGATCCAGAAGCTCAGCGTAAAGGGGTCGCTGCGGGCAAACAGGCCCGCCCCTTCAATGTTGATGCCGCTTTCGCCGTCAAAGGACAGCGCGCGTCCAAAGCGTCCGTCCACGACTGCAGGCTCAAAAACAGTTTTGCCGTCGGGTCCGCGGAGCGCAGGCGTCGTACTGTTCCGGAGCACGTCAAAGTCATATGCCAGGTCGGCTTCGGGCAGTGGATGCAACGGCGCGCCATCGGCCAGCCAGTCTTCAAACGCAGGCCTCGCTTCCTGCCGTGCCGCGCGGACCGCCGCGCCCTGGGCCTCGATCTGAGATACCAGCGCACTGATCTGTGCCTCGGCCTCACTGTCGGGCAATGGCAGCGCAGGTACAGGCACCGCCTGCGTGAAGTGTGAAGTCTGTCCGGATTCGTCGATGTTGTTGAAGAAGCTGAATAGGCTGTAGTAGTCCTTCTGCGAAATGGGGTCATACTTGTGGTCGTGGCAGCGGGCACACTCCATGGTCAACCCCAGGAAGGCGGTGCCCAGCGTGTTCGTGCGGTCCGCCACATACTCTGCCCGAAACTCTTCCTCAATCGTGCCGCCTTCATTGGTCTGGCGGTGGTTTCGGTTGAAAGCCGTGGCCAGCTGCTGCTCTCGTGTCGCGCCAGGCAGCAGATCTCCGGCCAGCTGCCAGGTGCTGAACATGTTAAAGCGCATGTTGGTGTTGAAGGCCTGAATGACCCAGTCCCGCCATGGCCACATGCGCCGTTCGCGGTCGTTCTGATATCCATGCGTGTCGGCATAGCGGGCAATATCCATCCACTCTGCGGCCATATGCTCCCCGTGAGCTTTGGATGCCAGCAGCCGATCCACCACGCGTTCGTATGCTCCTGGTGCTGTATCCGCCAAGAAGGCATCGATCTCATCCAAGGCAGGAGGCAGCCCGACCAGGTCAAAGGAGACGCGTCGGATCAGCGTCTCCCTGTCTGCTTCCGGGCTGGGCTGCAGACCTTCACGTTCGAGGCGTGCAAGAACGAAGTAGTCAATGCCGTTGATGGGCCATGCCGGGTCTTGTACCGCAGGCAGCGCCCGCTTTTCCGGTGGTCTGAGGGACCAGTGGGGCTTCCACTCGGCGCCTTGTGCTATCCAGCGGCCCAGCAGCGCCACCTCGTGCGGCGTCAGCGAGAGGTTCACTTCCGCTGGAGGCATGCGCTCATCGGGGTCTCTGGCTGTGATGCGTCGGTACAGCTTGCTTCTTCGCAGGCTGCCAGGCACGATGGCATGGCCACCGGATTCGAGTACCGCCTCCTTGGCGCCGGCCTCTTCATGGAGCTTCAGGTTTGCCTGGCGGGCGTTATCGTCCGGGCCGTGGCACGCATAGCAGCGGTCCGCAAGCACCGGTTTGACATGAAAGCTGTAGTCCACCACGTCCGGCAGGCCGGTCTGATCTGGCCTGCCGCACCCCTGCAAGACCGTGGCGGCCAGCAGATATAAGACAGCTCTTGACACGGACTAAGCGAGCAGATTGTGGATCACGTCACCGTGGACATCGGTAAGCCGGTAGCGGCGCCCCTGGTGCTTGTAGGTCAGCCGTTCGTGTTCTATACCCAACAGATGCAGCACCGTCGCCTGAAAGTCATGGACATGCACCGGGTCCTCCACGATGTTGTATCCCAGCTCATCGGTTTTGCCGTGGGTCAACCCGCGCCTGACGCCGCCTCCGGCCATCCAGACGGTGAAGCAGCGCGGGTGGTGGTCGCGGCCGTAGCTGGTTTCGGTGAGTGCACCCTGGCTGTAGTTGGTGCGGCCGAATTCGCCGCCCCAGATCACCAGCGTATCGTCCAGCATGCCGCGCTGTTTGAGGTCCGTCACCAGCGCCGCCGAAGCACGGTCGGTGTCTTTGCACTGCAGCGCGATATCCTGTGGCAGGTTGCCGTGCTGATCCCAGCCCATGTGGTACAGCTGCACAAAGCGAACATCCTGTTCTGCCAGGCGGCGGGCCAGAAGGCAGTTTGCCGCGTATGTTCCTGGTGTTCGGGCCGCTTCGCCATAAAGCTCAAAAGTTGACTCGGGCTCGTCAGAAAGGTCGGTCACTGATGGTACAGATGTCTGCATGCGGTATGCCATCTCGTATTGGGCGATGCGTGACTCGATATGTGCGGTCCCCGCGGCTGCGGCCCTGAGGCTGTTGAGCTCTGCGAGGTGGTGCAGCATACGCCGCCGGTCGGTGGCATCCAGGCCAGGCGGGTTGTTGAGGTACAGCACCGGATCACCACCTGGCCGGAACTGCACCCCCTGGTGTAGTGCGGCCAGGAACCCGTTGCCCCACAGGCGGGAGTATATCGGCTGTGGGCGCTGCAGGCCGCGGGACAGGAGCACGCAAAAGGCCGGGAGATTGCTGTTGGCGCTGCCGAGCCCATAGCTGAGCCAGGCGCCCATACTGGGTCTGCCAGGCTGTTGCGATCCCGTCTGAAAAAATGTGATCGCCGGATCATGGTTGATGGCCTCCGTATACATCGAGCGAATGATGCACAGCTCATCCGCAATCTGCGCGGTGTATGGCAGCAGGTCGCTGATCCAGGCGCCGCTCTCGCCATGCTGCCGGAATGCACAGGTGGCGGGTGCAAGCGGAAGCGTGCTTTGGTAAGCCGTCATGCCGGTCAGGCGCTGTCCCATGCGCACTGATGCTGGCAGGTCTTCACCGCGCCGCATGGTCAGCGCGGGCTTGTGGTCGAACAGTTCCAGCTGAGAGGGTCCGCCGCTCTGGAACAGGTAGATAACACGCTTTGCGCGCGGCGCGATATGTGGCGCGTTCAGCACACCGCGCGATAGCGATACGCTGGAGCGCGTGCCGCAGCCCAGCAGCGTAGCCAGCGCAGCACCGCCAATGCCAAGGCTGAGGCGTGAAAAGAAATGCCGGCGGTTCATCTGACAACCGCACTCATGGAGAGGATCACTCATCGGTACTGGGCTTCATCCAGGTTCATGATGGTACTGGTTACCACGGTCCATGCGGCCAGCAGGGCGTCATCGGACCGGGGCTCGGGGCGGCTGTTGCCTACGTGCACCAAAGCAGCGGCTCGTCCGGGTGCACTGCGAAACGCCGCCTCCTGTGCTGTCAGCAGTTCCAGCAGGCTGGAGCGTTCCTGGGACGTTGGATGGCGTGACGTGAAGAGGCGGAAGGCCCGTGTGATGCGCGTTTCGTCGTCCAGCGCAGTGTCATGCATGAGCCGCTCCGAAAGGAATCGCGCAGCTTCGATGTACTGGGGACCGTTGAGGAGTACCAGAGACTGCATTGGCGTCGCTGTTGTCTGCCGCTCCACCGTGCAGATGGTACGCTCGGGCGCATCGAAGGTGATCATGGCAGGCGGCGGTATCGTGCGCTTCCAGTAGGTGTACAGGCTGCGGCGGTACAGGTCATGTCCGTGTCCGGGACGGTAGCGGTTTTCCCCGATCTGGTTGGCCAGGGCTTTCCAGAGACCGTCCGGCTGATACGGTCGTACGGGCTCTCCGCCAATCTCCTGGTGCAGGAGTCCGCTGGCAAAGAGTGCATTGTCACGCATCATTTCGGCGGACAACCGCACTTTGGGGCCACGTGCCAGATACATGTTTTCAGGGTCTCGTGCGGCAAGACTTGGCGACAGCGCATTGTCCTGACGGTACGTGGCCGATGTGACGATGTCAAACAGCAAGCCCTTGACGTTCCATCCTGATGCGACAAAGGATGTGGCCAGGTGATCCAGGAGTGCCGGATGTGTAGGCAGCGCTCCCTGGCTGCCAAAGTCCTCTGGCGTGTGTACTAGGCCTTCGCCGAAGAGCATCTGCCAGAACCTGTTTACCGCCACACGCGCAGTGAGCGGGTTCTGCGGATCTGTCAGCCACCGGGCCAGGCCCAGCCTGTTGCGTGGATACGTCGCAGGCATGGCCAGTATTGCCTCAGGAGTGCCGGGTCCGACCGAGTCCACCGGTGCGTTGTAAGCGCCTCGCGCGAGAACAAAGGTGGTACGCGGCACCTCCATGTCTTTCATCACCATGACATCCGGTACCTTCCGCCAGCTTCGGCGCAAGCTGTCCAGGCGCATGACGTGTCTGGTGCGCACCGGGTCGTAGTGCGTCAGGAAGTGGTGCTCCATCGCTTCCTGGGACGGTGGCTTGCCTGCCAGGTGTGCTACTTCCAGCGCCGACAGGTTTCGTGCATAGACCCGTATCTCATCCATTGCGCCGCCGACCATCCCTTCCATGTCGTTGCGGGTCTTTTTGCGGTGTGACCAGTGGCCAGCCAGCAGGTCATTGCCGTTCAGTATGCTTTCGCGGTACAGTGAGTTTTCGGCGATGGATGTCCGGGCGCGTGTGCCGTTGGTGTACAGCACAAGACCGTCAGCCTGGCCTGATCCATCGTAGACGACAGCGATATGAGACCATGCCCCGGCTGGGAGCCCGGGAACCGACACCACCTCAATTTTGCGCAGGCTGTCGTGGACCAGCCTTGCGCCAAGGCGGCCTGTATGCGTACGGATGATATCATATCCGATGCCCTTCTGCTCATCAAGGCGTTTGCCGAATATGACAGCATCTTTTTCCTGCCGATCCGGGCGTACCCAGGCGGTGATGGAGAAGCGGTCGTACCATTCGAAGTCCGGCTCTGTGCCGAGATTGAGGAAGTTCTCCCCGTCAAATGCCAGCCCCAGGTTCTGATGACCGGGCACCAGGGCTGGTGGAGCAAGCTCTTCCTGAAGGCCGGTGTTTGCCGCTGCTGGCCGCCCTTTCAGGTTCGGCGTCACAAGGTTGCTTAGCGCATCCAGCGGGTAATGTGCCAGCAGCCCCTGCTCCAGGTCCGCTTCGATGGTGATCGTATGGGACTCCATCCATGCATCGTATGCAGCGCCGGACTCGTAGGCTTTCAGCGTCTTCTCAGCCTCTTTGATGGCCTGTTCTGTTGATGCAATCAGCGCCTCCAGGTCCGGATCTCTCACACGCATGGAGGGCTTGGGTGCAAGGTCAAAGTAGCTGATAGGCGCCTGTTCATCCACGGTGTTGAAGAACGCGAACATCTCATAGTATTCACGTTGCAGGATCGGGTCGTATTTGTGGTCGTGGCACCGGGCGCATTCCATGGTGAGGCCGAGGAATGCCGTTGCCATGGTGTTTGTGCGGTCGGCAACGTATTCGGTGATGTATTCTGCTGGCACGACCCCGCCTTCCTGCGTGATGGCATGGTTGCGGTTAAACCCCGTCGCCAGCCGCTGTGCATAAGTGGCATCGGGCAGCAGGTCCCCTGCAAGCTGCCATGTCACGAACTGATCATAGGGCATGTTGTCATTGAAGGCTTCAGTCACCCAGTCGCGCCACGGCCACATCGTGCGTGGCCGGTCGTCCTGGTAGCCATGCGTATCGGCATAGCGTGACACATCCAGCCACATGGAGGCCATGCGCTCGCCATATGCCGGGCGTGTCAGGAGCGTGCGCACGACACGTTCGTAGGCATCATCCCGTTTGTCGGCGAGAAAAGCATCCAGCTCCTCTGTGGAAGGGGGCAGCCCGGTGAGGTCCAGCGTGACGCGCCGCAGAAGTTTGGCCTTGGCTGCACCCGGGGAGGGTTTAATCTTCAGGCCCTCCAGCTGATGCAGCACGAACCGATCTATGTCGTTTACGACCCGGCCCTGGTCGCGAACGGCAGGGCGCTCGGGTGGTGTTGGGGGAACAAAGGCCCAGTGGGGTTTCCAGGTTGCACCCTGATTGATCCATCGATGCAGGAGAGCGATTTCGCGTGTCGTGAGAGACAGGTTGCTTTCCGGTGGCGGCATGACCTTTTTGGGGTCGTTCGCCGTGATATGCTCTATGAGCTTGCTTTCCTCAGGGTTGCCGGGCAGGATGATGTGTCGCAGCGAGTCATCGCGGCTGGCCGCGTACGCGCCTTCCCGGGTATGAAGTCTCAGCCCGGCTTTCCGTGCGTTATCGTCCGGTCCATGGCACTGGTAGCATCGGTCCGACAGTATGGGCTTGATGTGGAAGTTGTAGTCAACGATATCAGGGAGTGCGGCATTGTCCGCGCGGCAGCCGAAGACGACAAGAACAGTGATGACAGCCCCGAGCGCGAGCCAAGGACGCTGATATGCAGTTCCGGCAGGGAGCAGGGCTTCCAGGATCGACGCAACGCACCGTGCATGGTCTTGCGAGCCGCCAGAGTTCACACCGAGTAGCGGGAAAGGTTACCAAAAATTACAAAAATCCCTGCGCAGGTCAAGGGCGTTCAGCAGCCGGCGTTATCATGGTTGCAGCAGCTCGATGTCTGCATACCAGGCCGTGGCGGTGCCGCCAGCACCATCATGGCTGCGTGCTACCTGGCGTCCGGTGATAACGCCTGTATGTGCAGGAATGGGGCTGCTCAGCATGGGGCCATCTACCACGCAGGTGTGGAACTCTCCATTTTCGCCGAGGGGATCAATACCTGCCGGAAGGTCATCCAGAAAGGACTGGTCGAACCAGCGCCCGGCAAAAGAGCGATCCAAGTCACCGGCAGGGCTGACGTTTGTTACGATCGCACGCACACCCGAGGCTATCATCGTCTTTGCAAGGGATGGCGTGGGCATGCCCCAGACAGGGAAGATCGCAGAGAACCCGGTGCCTTCCAGGTGCCTTTCACGGTAGGTGCGGATGTCTTCCAGGAACAGGTCTCCAAAGGCAAGCGTGCTGGATCGAAGCGTGGGGGGCAGTCTGCGGATCCGATCGAGAAAAGCGCGCATGGCGGCTTCATAGTCCGCGTTGCAGCATGGATAAGGGATCGGGATTTCGTATAGCGGCAGGTGCAGCCGTTCGGCTTGAGCGCGAAGCACGGCCCGGGGCGTTCCATGAATTGAGACGCGATCGAAGTGGGGTGTGACGGTGGTGAAAATGCCGCGCACATCGTAGCGTTCCGGCTGGTTTCGCAGCATGTGGAGCGCCCAGGCGGAATCCTTTCCGGTGGACCAGGATACCAGAGCGGGGGTCGGAGCCATGTGACTGTTGTGTGCATCAGGGGCTGGCGGTGCAACGGGGCTGACAGGTATTCTGTCCCAACGTTTTTGTTTGATTTCGGGGCGCAGGCTGATACAATCTGCCCTCAGCCTCAGTCAGTTATGGACACCCTGAATTGCAGGGATTTTGTACGGCGCTTTGCAGGCGCAGTACCAGCCGTCCACATCATCAACAAGACTCCTCAGCGAAAGAGATCATTGGTCACGGGGATTTCCGGTACCATGTCCACAGGGAGTGGGGCAGGTTGGGTGTGGCCACGACGCCTGTCAACAACTGCCACGAGGTGGTCCAGGGTCGGTGCGGGTGTCTTATCATGATTGGAGACGAGCCTAGCAGATATCATAGCATGGCAGT
>JAAXGV010000182.1 GCA_012271185.1 Rhodothermales bacterium | reverse complement strand
ATGTTTGACTGCACGTTGTGCGAACCGCAGGACGGGCATACCGGGCCCTCCGGCCCGAGGGGACCGGCCAGCCAGTCGTAGGCTTTTTTCTCGGTGGAGAACGTGCGCATGATCTCCACGATTCCGATGCCTTCGCGGTAGTGTTTTCCTGGTGCGTTGTGGGCCATTGTATCCGTTGGCTGGTGACAGCTCTGGTACGGATACGGGGCTATGATGTTCTGTCCAAATCTGGATAAACTGAGATATTTATAACGTCATTATCAATCATGGCCGAACACTTGAAAATCAGCCACAGATCATGTTAGTTTAGCATGTAATTCCCAAATTTCACCCAACAATAGCATTGTTATTGGTACGGTGCGGGCAGGCTCAGACGATAACCCTTGTTCATCGCGCTCGCTGCCACATTTACAGCAAAGCGGAGACACAACCCACCATCGCGGCGAGAACTGCCAAGCTGTCGTATTCTCTATCCGTGCACGGAACAGAGATCCCGCCTTCTTTGCATCACCCTGATAAGCACAGCTGATCCGTCCCCAGTCACGCAGACATACTCATACCGGCAATAGCACACTGCAGGGCAAGCCCCACAGGCAGAAAAACTCCTCTCGCCCTCTATCAGCCGGCATCAGAATCCTCCACCAGAATCGCTGGCATGTCAGATTCCCGGACCATCTCGTTTAGGGCGGGTACCGCCGATATCAGAAGCTCTCTCAGCATTGCAAGCTGCACATCTATCCGCATTGTGAGATCGTCACGCACCGCTATGGCCTGCGTCGTGGGCCGGAATTCTCCGATTGACGCGTTGCTGCCGACAGCAGCAAGCTTGTTGTTAAGCCGGATAGGAAAGTTCAGCGGATCCTGACGGCTCTGATTCCTGGTCTGGTACAACGTTTCCTCAATGGTGGTGAGCCGCCTCACAAGGCTGTCGGCGGCGGCCTTAACCTTCTCAGCTGCATCGCTGCGCCCTGAAGCCGCCTGAATCTGGCTACGCACACTCCGAATCTGCTTTATGGCCTTGTGTGCCTCACTAAGCTTGTCACGGATCCCTATAAGAAAATCAAACTGCGCCTGCAGGTCCTGCTGTGTTGACGAGGACCGCGGATCCTTCCTGATCTCGAAGGATACTTCAAGAGAGTCGCCATGGGCAACCAGACGCGCCCGGTACGTGCCCGGTACAGCACGCGGGCCTCGAACGCTTCCGCTCCACATGATCAGACCTTCAAAGCTCTCGGCATCCTCGTAGCGCGTGTTCCACCGAAAGGCATGCGCGCCTGCGGACAGCTCCAGGTCCCGGCCGCCGAAGCTTCTGATAATCGTGCCATCCTCCTCCAGGATCCGCAGAACCGCCCCCGTGGAGTCCGGTGCTTCCCTGAAGTAGTAACGCAGCACCACGCTGCTCCCTGCACCACGCACCAGCGGGCTGGACCCGAACAGCCACATGTCGCTGGCCGCCACCTCATCGAAGAGCTGATGCAACAGTGAAAGGTCGTCGATGACCCAGAACGCGCGACCCTGCGTAGCAACAACCAGATCATTGTCCTTCCACGCCAGGTCCGTGATGGGCACGACCGGCAGGTTGCGCTGAAACGAGACCCAGCGCGCACCATCATCAAACGAAAGGTACATGCCGCTCTCAGTGCCCGCATACAACAGCCCTGGCCTGACATGGTCCGGCTGAATGGCACGCGTAAAGTGGAGCGGATCGATGCCGTCTGTGATCCGGGTCCAGGTTTCACCAAAATCAGAGGTCCTGTAGAGGTACGGCTGAAAGTCATCCAGCTTGTATCGGGTCCCTGCCATGTAGGCCCCACCCTCTGCAAACGGATGCGCGACGATGTCGTTGATCATCATCCACTCCGGCATGGCATCCGGCGTAACATCGGTCCAGGTGGCACCCCCGTCCCGGGTCACATGGATCAGGCCGTCATCAGAACCCGCCCAAAGCACGTTCGCATCGTGTGGACTCTCCGCCACGGTGAATATCGTCGCGTAATACTCAACGCCGGTATTGTCTTTGGTGATCGGTCCACCGCTTGGACCAAGCTTGGAAGAGTCGGCACGCGTCAGATCAGGACTGATGATATCCCACGAATGCCCCTGCGTGGTGCTCCTGAACAGGTGGTTCCCTGCCGTGTACAGCACATCGCTGTCGTGCTGCGAAAACAGTATCGGGAAATTCCACTGAAACCGGTACTTCATCCCCTCCGCGCCATGACCCATCGGGTTGTCCGGATACACATTCACTGCACGACGCTCGCCTGTGTCGTGGTTCACCCTGGTCAAGTATCCGCCGTAGGAACCACCGTAGACAACTTCCGGGTTGTCGGGCTTAGGTGCCAGCCAGCCGCTTTCGCCACCCGCCGTGGGCTCCCACTCACGCTCATTCCTGCCGCTGGACGTGTGCAGTATGCGCACCGTAGAGTTGTCCTGCTGCGCCCCCAGAATCCTGTAGGGAAAATGGTTGTCCGTAGTGACCCGGTAAAACTGCGCCGTAGGTTGATTGTAATAGGTGCTCCAGCTGCTGCCGCCGTCGAAGGTTACCTGCGCACCGCCGTCATCCGCGATAATCATGCGGCTGTTGTCCAACGGGTCAATCCACAGGTCGTGATGGTCTCCGTGCGGCGTGGAGATGCTCTCATAGGTTCGCCCTCCGTCCTTGGATCGCCAGAAGCGTACATTGAGCACGTATACCATGTCCTCATTCTGGGTATCCGCATAGATGCGCGTGTAGTACCAGGCACGCTGCCGCAAGCTGCGGTCCTGGTTGATCCGCTGCCATGTGCTGCCCCCGTCATCCGAACGAAACACGCCGCCTTCCTCTGCTTCTATGATAGCGTACACACGGCGCGGGTTGACAGGCGATATCGACACGCCACTGATGCCGAGCGTACCATCCGGCAGACCATTGTTCTGACCGGTGACCTCGCTCCACGTATCCCCGCCGTCCGTCGTCTTCCAGATGCCGGAGCCAGGACCGCCGCTCTCCAGACTATAGGGCGTCCTGATCACACGCCAGGCACTGGCATACAACACCCGCGGGTTTGACGGGTCCATCACCAGGTCCACAAACCCGACCTCGTCGTTGATGTAGAGCACTTTTTCCCAGGTGGCACCACCGTCTCTGGTCCGGAAGATCCCGCGCTCTTCATTGGGTCCGGACAGGTGCCCCATCACTGCAGCATATACGAGATTTGCATCGCGTGGATGAATGCGGATCCTCGGTATTCGATGCGAGTCCGTCAGACCAATGGATTTCCACGTCTGTCCAGCATCCAGCGACTTGAACATGCCGTAGCCATGGGACACATTTCCGCGCACAGTCTTTTCCCCGCCGCCTGCGTATATGACATTGGGATCCAATGTGCTTACCGCCACGGCTCCAATGGATCCTCCGAAGTATCCATCGGAGATATTCTGCCAGGATGCACCGCCCGTGGTCGAACGCCAGACCCCGCCACCGGTAGCCCCGAAGTATGCAAGTGCGGAACGCCCCGGAACACCGGCAACGGCCGCGGAGCGACCGCCGCGGTACGGTCCTACGCTGCGGTATTCGAGCGCGCTGTAAAGGGTGGTGTCATAGCTGACCGTTTGCGCCTGCACATCCGCGTGCAGGAACACCATCAGGATGCAAAGGATGATCCGTAGCATTGCATACGAGGTAAAGTGGACACATATGCGAAAAATACGCAATGCGCAATGCGCTTACCCGCCCCCCAGTTCTTAATATTGGGGTAACGTGGCACCACAGCACGGAACGCTGCGAGATGTCGCAGTCCGGAAAGCGTGCACGTTCGCTCTGACACAGTACTGATATGCTCATACAGACCGAAGCAGTGATTCTGCGCTCATTGCCCTATAGGGAAACCAGCCGGATCGCTACACTCTTTACGCGGAGCAAAGGCAAGCTCTCCGTTATCGCCAAGGGCGCACGGTTGCCCAAGAGCAAGTTCGGATCGACACTGCAGGCGCTTTCTGTGGTGCAGGCTGTGATCTACTACCGGCCAACACGTTCTCTGCAGACCCTGTCTGAATGTGCCCACATCAGTATGGTCAGGCTGGAAGACCTGAGCAGGCTCAGCGCCGGACTCCGCATGGTAGAGCTGACCAACGCACTGATGCAGGAAGAAGAAGAGAACCCCGAAGTGTATGACCTGCTGGTATCGGTGCTTTCCCGCCTGAACGGCACGCATACCAGCGCCGCGCTCCTGCAGCTGTACTACGAGATGCAGCTTGCCAGCGCGCTGGGCTTTGCCCCAGGCTTTGACCGTGAAGAGGTACGGACACTGCCAGCCAAGGGAGGCGCACTGCTCTACGATAGCGGCCTTATAGTGGCAGACGCCGAAGGGCAGCGCTATGCAAAGCGTGCCTCCCGGCCCGCCTTGCGCACCTTCGCCATACTGTCGCGCGCGCGGCTGGAGGTGGTGGCCGCCCTTACGCCGCGTAACGTGGACGAAGTCCGACAGCTGGTGGCCCAGTATCTGCGCTTTCACGTGGCGGAAGCCTACCCGGAGCGTGCACGGAAGATTCTGCATCAGCTGCAAGGCAGCGCTTAGGATACCAGGCACCTATGGACGAGCTTGTCGGCATTGATGTTGGCGGCACATTCACCGACTTCGTCTACCTTCGCGGCAGGCACCTCATTGTCCACAAGCAGCCCACCTCCTCACACAACCCGAGCCAGGCCATCGGACACAGCCTCGATAAGCTCGGCGTCGGCGCAAAGGCCGCCATTATCCACGGCACCACCACAGCCACCAATGCACTGCTGGAACGCCGGGGGGCCCGTACCGCGCTGCTGACCACCGAGGGCTTTCGTGACGTGCTTGTTCTTGGCCGCCAGAACCGCCCTCAGCTGTACCGCCTGACCCAAAAAAGACCGCCGTCACTGGTGCCTGAGGAGCGGCGCTTCGTCGCCCGTGAGCGGCTGACATCAGACGGCGCTGCCCTGATACCCTTACGCGAGGAGCAGCTCCACGAGATAGCCCGGCAACTCAGGGACTGCGGCGCCGAGAGTCTCGCGGTGGTGTTTCTGTTCTCGTTTCTTAATGACACGCATGAACGCCGTGCTGCCGAGGTGCTCCAAGAGCTGCTGCCTGAGCTGAAGATTTCACTCAGCGTAGACATCCTGCCCGAGTATCGTGAATATGAACGCACAGCGACGACCGTCATCAATGCATATGTACAGCCCCGGGTGGGCCGTTACCTGGAGCATCTGGCAGCTGCACTGGGTGAGCGTCCAGTCTGGGTCATGCAGTCCAACGGCGGCACCGTTGACATGCCACTGGCGGCCAAGCAGCCAGCCCGGCTTGTCCTGAGTGGACCCGCAGGCGGCGTAGTAGGCGCTTTTACAGTCTCTCAGGATGCGTTTCAGACCAAAAAGCCCCAGATCCTCACCATCGACATGGGTGGCACGAGTACGGACGTAGCCTTGTGCCATGGCGCCATACCGCGCACGGCAGAGAACACTGTCGGTGATCTGCCGCTGCGCCTGCCATCAACCCACATCCATACTGTTGGCGCAGGGGGTGGGAGCATCGCTCGCGTGGATACCGGGGGTGTTCTCCGCGTTGGCCCCAAGAGCGCAGGGGCCCTGCCAGGCCCGATCTGCTATGGCAAGGGCGGCACTGAGGTCACTGTCACAGATGCGAACCTGGTGCTGGGGCGCCTCGATCCAGACCATTTTGAGGCGGGTGGCACACTCGCCACACAGACCGCGTACGAGGCCCTGGCACGCCTGGGGTCGCTGCTGGAACGTGGGCCAGAGGCTGCAGCACTGGGCGTCATACGCGTGGCCAACGCTACGATGGAGCGGGCATTGCGACGCGTGTCTGTGGAACAGGGACACGATCCTCGCGACTACACCCTTGTGTCGTTTGGCGGTGCAGGCCCGCTGCATGCATGCGAGCTGGCCGAAGCATTAGGTGTGCGCAGGATCCTGGTACCGCGCCATCCGGGCGTGCTGAGTGCCGTCGGCCTCCTCATGGCCAACATCACGTACGACGCCTCCTGTGCTGTGCTGCAGCCCATGGCCACGCTCATGCCCCATCCACAACCGCTAACGCAGTCCGTTGCTTCACTGGGCAGGCAGGTTTCCGCAGCCCTGAGCGGCGAAGCGCATATCACTGCTGCGCTTGACCTCAGGTATCAGGGACAGAGCTATGAGCTGGAAGTGCCATTGCGCCTTCCTGTAAGTCCGCAACACCTTAGGACGTGTGCGGAAGGGTTTCACCGTGCACACCTGCAGCGATATGGGTACAGTGCACCGCATCGGCCGGTCCAGTGCGTGACGGTGCGGGTCCAAGGCACGCTGCCTGGCGCCAAGCCGGCACTTCCCCGCGCACCTGAGGCGGACCGTCCGGTATCGGAGGCCCGGACAGGTAACCGGAATGTCTGGCTGTCCAGGAGCGGAGCGCAAGAGGTCCCGTGCTACAGCCGCCAGCGTCTGATGGCAAAGCATGCGTTTGCGGGGCCTGCACTGGTTTTTCAGTATGATTCCACGGCCCTGGTAGCCGCCGGCTGGCATGCAAAGGTTGATGAGCAGCTGAACATCGTCCTGCACCACGACGCTTTTGCCGATGCTGCACACTGAGCCAGACCCTGTACTCCTGGAGGTGTATCGCCACCGCTTTGCCGGTGTGGCAGAGGAGATGGGCGTCACGCTCCAGCGTACAGGCTATTCCCCGAACATCAAAGAAAGGCTGGACTACTCCTGCGCTGTCTTTGATGCTGGCGGTGCTATGGTAGCACAAGCCGCACACATTCCGGTCCACCTGGGTGCCATGACCGCCAGCTGCCAGGCGGTCTTGCGCGCAACAGATACATGGCAGCCCGGCGATATCACCATCCTGAATGATCCCTACCAGGGTGGCAACCACCTTCCGGACATCACCACGGTATCACCGGTGTTCGCCGGAGACACGCTGACGTTTTTTGCCGTCACACGGGCACATCACGCCGATGTGGGAGGCATGAGCCCAGGCTCCCTGCCGCTCTCGACCACACTCTACCAGGAAGGTATCATCATTCCTCCGGTCAAGCTGTACCGGGCCGGCGCCCTCAACAAAGATCTGCTGTCCCTTGTGCTGCGCAACGTGCGCACACCCGCCGAGCGTCGCGGTGATCTGGATGCGCAGCGCGCTGCGCACGCTGTGGGCGAACGGAGGCTTGTTGCGCTGTCCCAGCGCTTCGGCCTGCCAGAGATTCTCCGGTACGCTTCCCACCTTCAAGCGTATAGCGAACGGATGACGCGCGCCGCTATCGCTACATGGCCCACTGGTACATACAGCTTTGAAGACTGCCTGGAACTCCCAAGCGGGGATGCACCAGTCATCCGCGTGAAGGCAACCATTGCAAACGGCAGCGTGACATTTGACTTCACAGGCACGGACCCGATCATCAGGGCTCCGCTGAACACGGTCTTGCCGGTTACACAGAGTGCCTGCTATTACGTCGTCCGCTGCCTTATGGAAGGCGACATCCCGATGAACGCAGGCTGCCTTGCTCCGGTGACCGTCAAAGCGCCACCAGGGTGCCTGGTTCATGCCACACCGCCCGCCGCGGTCGCCGGAGGCAATGTGGAAACATCGCAGCGCATCACCGATGCCGCCTTTGGCGCACTGGCACAGGCACTGCCTGACCAGGTCGCGGCGGCAGGCCAGGGGACCATGAACAACGTGACCATCGGGGGGCTTGACAAGGCGGGACAGCCCTACGCCTACTACGAAACACTGGGCGGCGGGATGGGCGCATCGTCGCTTGCGGGCGGACTGAGCGGTGTTCATGTGCACATGAGCAACACGCTGAACACGCCCGTGGAGGCGCTGGAGATGCAGTTCCCGATGCGTATACGTGAATACAGCCTGCGCAGCAGCTCAGGCGGCGAAGGGGTGCACCAGGGCGGCGACGGCATTGTGCGCGAATATGAGCTGCTGCGCCCCGCCACCGTAACCATGCTTAGTGAGCGGCGACGCTATGCTCCCTGGGGCCTACAGGGAGGCAAGCCAGGAAAAAGAGGCCGCAACACGCTGACCTGCGCTGGCGCATCCGAAGCGCTCCCCCTGGACGGCAAATTCACGAAAAGCCTTGAAGCCGGGGACCGCCTGCGCATTGAAACCCCTGGCGGTGGCGGCTGGGGCCTCAGGCCGTAGCCGGCGTCTTCTGGGCCAAGAACTCCCGCAACACATAATGCAGGATACCGCCATGCCTGTAGTAATCCACCTCGACAGGCGTGTCCAGGCGACAGCGCGCAGCAAAGCGTACACGTGAGCCGTCGCTGCGCATCGCAGTCACAGGCACATCCTGGCTGGCTGCCAGCGATGCGCTGACCTCTATATCGTATGTCTCGGTTCCGTCAAGGCCCAGTGTAGCAGCCGTTTCGCCACGGTGGTATTCAAGAGGCAGAACACCCATCCCAATAAGATTGGAGCGGTGAATACGCTCAAAGCTCTCCACAATCACAGCCTGTACGCCAAGCAGTATGGTGCCCTTGGCAGCCCAGTCACGACTGGAGCCCATGCCGTAGTCCTTGCCACCCAGCACCACCAGCGGCACGCCCTGCGCCTGATAGCGCATGGCCGCATCATAGATCGGCATGACCTCGCCTTCGTCAACGAAGCACCTGGTGATGCCTCCTTCAGAGCCCGGCACCAGCTGGTTCTTGATCCTGATATTCG
The DNA here is from genome assembly GCA_012271185.1 of Rhodothermales bacterium. GTDB lineage: Bacteria > Bacteroidota > Rhodothermia > Rhodothermales > Bin80 > JAAXGV01. Next base: position 24,563 of record JAAXGV010000182.1, on the reverse strand, counting down.
CAAAGGTGCCCCGCATCATGACCTCGTGATTGCCGCGACGTGAGCCAAAGGAGTTGAAGGAACGCACCTTCACGCCCCGCGCTTTCAGGTACAAGCCGGCAGGTTCGTCCACTGCGATGGCGCCGGCAGGGGAGATGTGGTCTGTGGTAGTGGAATCTCCAACCTTGACCAGCACCCGGGCACCGCGGATGGGCACCGGCGTTGGCACTTCACGAGACAGCCCCGAAAAGAACGGTGGCTCCCGCACATATGTGGATTCGTCTGTCCAGGCGAATAAGGACCCCGTAGGGATATCGATGGCGTTCCAGGTGTCGTTTGACTCCTCAATGCCACGGTATTCCTCCACAAACATCTCCGGCGTAATCACAGCATCTATGATTGCCTGAACCTCTGCCGGGTCCGGCCAGATGTCGCGCAAAAAGATGTCCTGATCGGAGGAGTCCTGACCGATCGGATCGTTCACCAGATCAATGTCCACGGTCCCTGCCAGTGCATAGGCCACCACCAGCGGAGGTGACGCCAGGTAGTTTGCCTGGACCAGCTGGTGTATGCGACCTTCGAAGTTGCGGTTTCCGGACAGTACGCCCGCCACGATAAGGTCCTTTTCACGGATGGCGCCGGCTATAGCTTCCGGCAAGGGTCCTGAGTTGCCAATGCATGTAGTGCATCCGTACCCGACGAGATTGAAGCCCAGCTGATCCATATACGGCAGCAGCCCGGCACTATGCAAATACTCGGTGACGACGCGGGAGCCGGGCGCCAGACTGGTCTTTACATGCCGCTTCACCGTCAGGCCGCGCTCCACAGCTTTCTTTGCGAGGAGACCTGCCCCGATCATGACACTGGGGTTGCTCGTGTTGGTGCAGCTCGTTATCGCAGCAATGACCACATCGCCGCTGCTGAGCTGCTCTTTCTGGCCCTTCCCGTTCATGAAGCGCGCAGCATCACCGAGGGTGTCCGCGCCTCGGCCAAAGCCCTTGGGGCCCGCGTCTGCGGTAAGAGACTGCCTGAATGCTCTGCCCAGCCCAGGCACCGGTATGCGATCCTGCGGACGCTTGGGACCGGCAACACTGGCCGTCACCGACGCAAGGTCCAGCTCCAGTACATCGAAATAATCTTTTTCAACAGCTTCCAGGAACAGCCCCTGCTCTTTTGTATACCGCTCCACAAGATTCACCAGCGACGCATCACGCCCTGTGCGCCGGAGGAACGCCAGCGTTTCGTCGTCAACCGGGAAGAAGCCCATCGTAGCCCCGTACTCCGGCGACATGTTGCTAATGGTGGCACGGTCCGGTACGCTCAGGCTGCGAACGCCAGGCCCGAAAAACTCCACGAAACGCCCTACGACACCATAGCTTCGCAGCATCTGGGTAACCGTCAGCACGAGGTCTGTGGCAGTAGCGCCCTCGGACAGCCTGCCGGTCAGGCGGAAGCCCACCACCTCTGGCATGAGCATAAAGATGGGTTGACCCAACATCACGGCTTCAGCCTCAATACCTCCGACACCCCAACCCATGACCCCCAGCCCGTTGATCATGGTCGTGTGGGAATCTGTGCCTACGAGCGAGTCCGGGTAGACCACCTGCACCCCATTCTGCACCCCGGTCCACACGCAGCGTGCAACATATTCCAGGTTTACCTGATGACAGATGCCGCTTGCCGGCGGAACCACAAAGAAGTTGTCAAACGCCTGCTGTCCCCACTTCAGAAACTCGTACCGCTCTCGGTTACGCCTGAACTCAAACTCCGAGTTGAGCCTAAGCGCCTCGGGAATGCCGTAATAGTCTACCTGAACACTGTGGTCTATGATCAGATGTACCGGCACGCGCGGGTTAATGCTTCCAGGGTCCCCGCTCTGGCGCGCCATGGCACTCCGCATGGCCGCCAGATCCACTACCGCCGGCACTCCCGTAAAATCCTGCAGCAGCACACGGGCGGGAGAGAAAGGGATCTCCTGCCTGGCTGGCGCCTTCGCATCGTAACATGCTAGGCGATCCACATCCTTCTGCATTACCGTGTTGCCATCGCACCGGCGCAGCAGCGCTTCCAGCATGATCCGGACCGCATACGGTAACTTATCTATAGTGTACCCGTGGCGAACAAGCTGGTCCAGACGATAAAGACAGGCCGTGCCACTGCCTGTATCAAAAGGCGCGCGCGCACCAAACGGATCCGGTTTCATCGCTGTCCTGCTAAGTGGCAGGTTTGTACCAGCTTCCGGCGCCCATTGTTCGACAGCAGCCGGACCCTGACCACACTTTGTGCGTTTGCGTCTGCCTGCATGGGGCTATAGCTCAGCTGGTAGAGCGCCTGAATCGCACTCAGGAGGTCAGCGGTTCGACTCCGCTTAGCTCCACCCGCGGCCGGGAGGTATACCCGAGGCCAAAGGTTGCAATGCCATCGCAGACGCCCGGCACCCGTCAAACAACAGACTGCCCCCCAAGCCTGGACTCAGGGGGCAGTCTGCTCTTTACCGCAGGTTACCTGCTAGAACAGGTCTGCGGTAAAGCGTGCATAGAAATGCGTGCCGTTGTAGTCGTACGGCGTGGTGGTCGGGCGAGCGTTGCCCTGCCCAAGTGTTTCCACCTCAGCGGCGCGCACATAGTGGTTAAAGATGTTGTCAGCACCAATCGCAATGCGATAATCACCAGCGAAGATGAAGCCGATTTCTGCGTCAAGCAGAAACGCACTCGGGAATTCGTGGAGCAATGAGCCCGCATCGTTTTCACAGGTGTTGCTGTTGAGGACACAGGCTTCCCAGCTGCCCCAGTAATTTGCACGGAGGGCACCCCAGAAGTTGCCAAGCAGATGACGGCCATACGCAACAAAACGATGGCTTGGGTTGAGCGTCTGCATCTCTATCTGCCGGCGCGGGGTGAGTATCGTAATGTTGAACGGCGTGCTGAGCGGCTCTCCCAGGAAGGTGCTGATATCTCTCGGCTGCGAAAAGTTGCCCAGCGAATGCTGCGTCCAGTTCCACGCGATTGTCGCAGTAGTTGCATGATCATTGTCATGCTGGCGGTCAAACGCCAGCAGCAGATCCGTCCCGCGGGTATGCGTGTCAAAGTCGTTGGAGAAGTACTTGACCTCCGCCAGGTTCTCAATGCCGCCCAGAAGATTTCTGGAATCCATGATATCCCGGATCTCGTCGGAAACGGCTATGTTGCCCGTGAGCGAAATACGATCCTGGATACTGACGCTGAAGTAGTCAAACGTAAGCGTAAGGTCCTCAGCCAACTCCACAACGGTGCCCAGCGACAGGCTGGTTGCTGTCTCTTCCACGAGCTCAACGCCCCCAAGGCCTTCAGCGATGGGGTGGGTGGGTGGAAGCTGGCCCGCTTCCACCAGCTTGTCACCATCAGCGCTCAGTGCCGTCTGGAACACCTGCAGGTTGGACTGACCAGGCGTTGGCGCACGGAACCCCGTGCTTGCTGTACCTCTGAACGAAATCCGATCGGTAGCGTGATACAGCGCGGCAAGCTTCCCTGTAAGCGTGCTGCCAAAGTTTTCGTAGTAGTTCTCATATCTGGCGGCCAGTCCAACAACCCAGTCCTCACTCACATCAGCCTCCAGATCCAGGAACGCTGCCATGTTGGGGCGGCTCCAGGTACCCGCAAAGTCGGGATGCAGTCCCTGATATCCGTTGGAACCTACACTGAACCCTTGAAAGGCATACGGTCCCGGCATCCACGATGCTTCGTCACCAGCTTCCGTCGAAAAGGTCTCGTCGCGAATCTCCGCACCGAAGGCCACGTTCAGCGGTGAATGGAACGCTTCCACGTCTACGGGATACCCCAGGAGCAGAGAGGCTGCCCACTCATCCTGCTGGTACGCACGCGGCTTGAAGCTCGTCGGAGACTCCAGCCCCAGCGACGCGTTGATCGTGTTATAGATGAAGTAATCAGCACGGCTCTGTGCAAGGCTGAAACTTGCATCCCAGTTGAAGCCATCCGACTTGCCGCCGCGAAGTCCGGCAAAAACGCTGTAGTCCGTGATATCAGCGCCAAAGCGTGGCGTGAATCCGCCCGGAAACCGCTCGTTGAACATGAAACAATCCCCTTTCGTGGCAGTGATGAAAGCGTCTACAGCAGCCTTGTCGCTATCCAGCGAGGGCAGGTCCGGATGATGCGCGCAATCCACTTCGTCCCCCTCGTCCAAGTCACCGACCGCACGCTGACTCCCAATGCGAAACACGCTGCCGCGTGCGCTTGACGTGCCAGGCGACCGGAAGTAGAAGCCACCCTCGGCAGTACGCTGGCCATAGCCACCAAAGGCATACACGTGCATGTTTAAGCCCAGGTCAACGCCCATGTTCAGGAAACCAACGTACGAGCCATCGATGTCCGGGCTGCCCCAGATCTGGGCGGGATCGGCTACCGGATAACCCAGCAGTTCGAGAGCCGCCGCGTCTGAGCGCTTGCCGCTACGGATCGTCGGTGCGGTATCCTCCCATTCCATGCTCAGGTTCACGAACCCGCTCGATCCAAGCGGAAGGCCCACGTTGAAGCCGACCTGACCATATTCGCCATCCCCTTCAAGGAGGTACTGGCCTCCACGCATCCGGATCAGCACACCGTCCGGGTTGTCGCGCAGCTGCATGTTCATGACACCCGCAACGGCATCGGCTCCATACTGTGCTGAGGCTCCGTCACGAAGAATCTCGAGCTGCTTGATGGCGATGCCCGGGATCATGTTGAGATCTGCCCCCTGCGCGCCCGTATTCAGTGAGGAACCTAACAGAGCAATAGAGGCCGAGCGGTGCCGGCGCTTGCCATTGAGCAGTACCACCACGTTATCTGCAGGTAAGCCACGTAGCGTGATCGGACGAACAAGTGTGCCCTCATCATCAATGCCGTGACGCTGCACATTGAAGGATGGCACCTGGGTACGGAGCATGTCATCAAAGTCGCCGCTCCCTGACGAGTGCAGGGAACGCGGCCCAATCACATCGACTGGAACAGCGGAGTCCTTTACAAGCCGAGGTTCGCGACGCGTTCCGACGACAACCACCTCCTCCAGGCCAAGCACACTTTCACGCAGGCGGCAAACGATGTGCGTCTGACCCTCGGGGAGCACCCAGGTCTGACTCGCATATCCGACAAAACTGATGACAATAACTGACTCGCGGGAAGGTATCTCAATCGAGAAGTTTCCTTCGTTGTCCGTGGTGGTACCGGTAGTAGTGCCCTCAATTACCACCGTCGCCCCCGGGATGGGATCTTGGGTGTCTACATCTGTGACCGTTCCGGTGACGACCACCTGCTGCGCATACGCAGCTTGATGCAGGAGCACTACCGCGAGAAGGGCTTGCAAAGCAAAGGCTGTAGCGTGTTTCATGGTGCTATTCACTGGTTTTGTGGAGAATTGGCATAGCCCGGACCGGGATAGGCACGAATATACGAAGGCAAGATAACTTCCGCATGGCGTGCATGCAACTTCAGCACCTATCAAATTCGGAAAGCCGGGTACGACAGTACACCGGCCAGGTTTCTGCACCCTGACAGTAGTCACCGTATCCGCACGACATTATCAGTTGTGCCCCTGTTCTGCTGCAGAAGCAGCTCCGGGAAACACACCGCCGCCTGCATGCGAAGAAAGGCGACGTCACACGCCCAGGACGATGAGCAAAATGACGCTGGACTTGGATAAATGGATGCGTGCTTACGTGTGATGAGGGCTGAAGCAGCTCCTGACCTGCCTGCTGAACGAGGTACCGGAGGCGGAGCTGCGCGATATGAATGCGGCAGGCGTATTCGCGGCGGCCGCCGCTTCCTGCAGACACATGCGGGACATCAGCGCTGCAGGTGCCGCGGAGCTGTTCCGCCGTTACTAGCGCCCGGAGCAGACGCTGGTCCTTGTGTGTCGCTGCACAACACATTGTCACACCTGTCTCAGACCGCCTGCAGATACGGACCCGCTGCCGTGTACCAGCCCAGACACTTCAGCTCAAAGAAAATGTCGCACCCGGCAGATCACAGTACACTTCACCAGGCGAAACACGACCGCCTCACGGCCAGGCCGGGACTCAGGAGACCAGCACGCATGCGCAAGAACGTCCTGAACTCGCCACACGTGGTGGGAGAGGCTCAGCGGATGGCGCTCAAACTCCGACATTCGGATGATGGCCGGGCACACCACCAGGCACCCGCAACCCTGCGTGGCCTCACAAAATCGCCAGATATTCCATGATCGCACAGGCCTGCACCAGCACCTGTTTCCAGTCCCTTGCACGCTATCTGGACCGCCCCAAACCTCATCGGCAGGCGCTCAGCCGTGTAGCCTGGACGGAAAACCGCAACCTGGTTTGCACCGGCAGTCTCCAGAAAATCGCGTGGGAGATGACCATTGTCGCACGCGGCAACGAACGCGTGCAAAAGCCCGTCTGTCATGTGTCGCTGTCCTGGGCACCCGAGGACAACCCGACACGCGACCAGATGACCTCCGTAGCTGACAATGTCGTGCGGTGCCTCTCACTGTCACAGCACCAGGCTGTGTTCGTTGCGCATGGTGACGAGGCCTACCGCCACCTGCACATCATGGCGAACCGGGTCCATCCGGAAACCCGTCTTGTGCAGTCGGACTATCGGTCCTACTGCGCTATTGAAGCCACACTGCGTCATGCAGAGGTGCAGCACGGGTTCCGGAGGGTGCCAGGCCACCTGTATCAGCTTCCTGGCCAGTCACCACCGGAACGCAGCCAGTCACTGAGCAAGGGAGCCTACAAGGCGCTCTGCCGTGGCAAGGCGCTGCCCTTTCAGATGCTCGTGCAGCGCGTCGCAGGACGCGACTTTGCTGACGCTTCCGGCTGGCAGGACCTGAGCATGCGCCTGGCCCGCAATGGCCTGTCGCTTAAGGCGCAGCGTTCTGGCCTCATCGTAACAGACGGATTCGAGTACGCAAAGAGCAGCAGCATAGCCCCAGGCGTCTCGCTGTGGCGCCTGGAAGAGCGGTTCGGCGAGGCATTTGATCAGCAGCGCACAATGGAAAGAGACCTGTCCGCGCTTGGCCACGACCGGACGAGAGATTGCGGCCTGGGACGTTGAGTACGGGTTCCACATCGCTGCGCGACCGGATAGATGACGCCGGCACCGCCGAAATTCAGCGCCAGGCCGCACCGGTGCTCATGGCACTGCAGGCCGCCGCCCGCGAAGTAAGCGCCAGCACCCGCGCCCTGGAACACAAGGCAAGGCGGCCCACGCTGATGCAGGCTGCAACGCTGGTGGCCGCTGGCATGCTGCTCTGCGCGCTGATGGTCCTGGCGATACCGGGCTGCTGGACACTTTCACCGGCAGCCAAGCGGCATGTCCGCCTGGGTGCGCGCCTTGAGGCTGTCTGGCCATCCTTCAGTGAGTCCGAGCAAGCCCTGCTTTATGCCAGGCTGGCCGCACCGGATCACTAGCTTACAGCAGCCAGGGCCCACGCAGCGCCCGTGTAGTCAGTGCAGTAGCCTCATCGTCCCCGACAAACTCTTCCGTCACTAGATCAAACCTGAGCGACCGCTCAAGGCGCAGACAGATCTCCGACGTCAGGCAAGCCAGCAGTGAGCTGTGCCCGATGGCCACATCGCAGACAGGACGCCCCCGTGTCTTGACGCAGTTCAGGAAATCACGACGATGATCGTCACTTTTGTACAGGCGGGTGTCGGCTGGCTTCATCTCCACTGACAGCAGGCTTTCGTCCGAGGCCCAGATGCTGCCACGGCTTACGCCGACCCATCCTCCCGTGCCGACAAACTGGATCATCCCCTCATGTGGCCCCTTCTTTTTGATGACGGGGATGCCACTCTCGTAGATCAGCGTAACTTCACCCTCCTCGCCATCGGCAGGCGCCAGAATCTCCACCGGTCCCCTGCCATCTTCACCCAGACCCCAGTGGGCAATGTCGAAGTTGTGCGCACCCCAGTCTGCAATGTGGCCTGCGGAATACGGACGCCACGCACGCCATGCGCCTGCTTCCGTGTTATAGGCGCCGCTGACGCGCTCCGGGTGGTAGGATGCTGATGGTGCGTTGCCCAGCCACATCTCATACAGAAAGCCTTCCGGAACCTCTGCACCCCCCAGGTTGCATGGCTTGGAAATGCCGCCAACCTGCGCGTAGACTTTCCGGATCTCTCCAATGTATCCGTTGATGGCCAGCTCACAGGCATGCCTGAAGTTCTGGCGGGAACGCTGCTGACTGCCAGTCTGAAAGACGCGGTCATGCCTGCGAACAGCGTTGACCATGGCGCGCCCCTCCTTGATGGTTCGGGCCAGCGGCTTTTCGCTGTACATGTCCTTGCCCGCCCTGGCGGCATGGACCGCCATGTAAGCATGCCAGTGGTCGGGCAGCGCCAGACACACCGCGTCAATGTCATCGCGCTGCAGCACCTCCCAAAAAAACCTGTACGCGTCACACCCCTTGTATGCAGGCGCCCCGGCACGCTCAGCATAGGTGGACTCCACGAGGCGGCGGGCAGGGTCGCGCCCTTTCAGGCCGCGACCCGCATAGTTGTCACCGCTGGTATTAACATCACAGACAGCCAGAACCTGCACGTCGGACTTCTCTATGAAGCCACGCAGGTTGTTCATACCCATGCTTCCCATGCCGATGAAGCCCATCGTGATGCGGTCGCCAGGCGCCACCGCGCTTCCCCGGCCGAGCGCGGATGCCGGGATGATGGCCGGCAGCGCAGCAGCGCCGGCCACAAGACCCATGCGCTGCATAAACGCACGGCGGTTCAGCGTGTAACTTGACATGATCAGGCGGAAAAACGTGCAAGCAACAATATAGCATTTCTCCTATGTTTACGTGGGGTCGCTCGTATTTCCGTCTATCCGCTATGCCCAATCCCTATACTGGTACTGGGAATCCCTACACGCGTGCCGAAGTCCGGGACAGGCTGCATGCCACACTGGATCGTGGTGAACCCATCATTGCTGCAGGCGCCGGTACCGGCATCAGCGCCAAGTTCATCGAACGTGGCGGGGCTGACCTCCTGATCATCTACAACTCCGGACGCTTTCGTATGTCCGGTCACGGCTCCACGGCCGGGCTTATGGCATACGGCGACGCCAATGCGGTAGCGATGGAGATAGGCGAGTTCGAGGTCCTGCCGGTCACCAAAGAGATCCCCGTGATCTGCGGTGTGCACGCGTCTGATCCCCGGCGACGCATCTGGCACCACCTTCTCAAGGTCAGGGACATGGGCTTTAGCGGGATCAACAACTTCCCCACGCATGCTATTGTGGACGGGCTCTTCCGTCAGGTGCTTGAAGAGACGGGCATGAGCGTGCAGCATGAAATCGATATGGTGTCGCAGGCTCAGCACAAAGGCATTGACCTGTTTTCCATCGTCTATGTGGCTACACCGGAGGAGTCACGCCAGATGGCGTCAGCCGGCGCAGACGCCATCATCGCACACGTAGGCTGCACGACAGGCGGATCCATTGGGGTGACCGGTGCCACCTGCACACTTGAAGAGGCTGCTGCACGCACACAGGCTATCATTGATGCTGCACGCACCGTCCGCGATGATGTGATCTTTCTTTCGCACGGCGGCCCGATCAGCACACCAGCGGACGCAGCCTATATCAACGAGCATACCGACGCAGTAGGATTCGTGGGCGCATCCAGCCTGGAACGCATGGGGGTCGAGCAGTCGCTTACGGACCTCACGCGCGCCTTCAAATCCATTCCGTGTCCTGCTGCCAAACGCCGGTAAACCAGATGGGTCTTTTCTATTCACGCAATGACCTGCATACCGAGGACGTGCCTCAGGGGCTTAATCAGTGGGTCAACCACCCCGAAGCGGATCCCCGCATGCCGAACCTCTTCGCGGCACGCGCGCTTATCCTGCCGAGCCAGGGCCACAGCTTTCACTGCCACCCCGGACGGGAAGAGATCATCTGCGTACTCAGCGGCACCATAGCGCAGTGGATCGGGCAGGACAGAAGGGTGCTCAGATCCGCCGACTGCGCCTGCATCCCGGCTGGCGTGGTCCACGCCTCGTTCAACATCGGCAAGGAACCGGCCGTGCTGTTTGTTGTGCTTTCGGGCGCCTCGTTGACAGAGCCGCTGGCTATCGACATGGCTGATAAAGACCCGTGGCGTTCGCTGCCCACCCCCTAAGTCCACCTAACTATGAAGACTTCGTATTCCATACTGGCGCTGATCCTGGTTGCCGGATGCGCAACCGAGGCGGCACTAGAGTACTTCACTACCACCAACGACGCCAACGAGGTCGAGGTGCAGCGGCCACTCTCGCCGGATGAAACCCTGACCCGCCTTATCGTACCTGACGGCTTCGAGGTCAGCGTCTTTGCCGCAGAGCCCGACATACGCAACCCCATCGCGCTGGCCTGGGATGAGCGAGGCCGCCTGTGGGTGGTGGAGTCCACTGACTATCCACATGAACATGTGGGAACGGAAACAGGCACAGACCGCATCACGATCTGCGAGGATACCGATGGCGACTATGTGGCAGACAGGTTCACGCGCTTTGCGCAAGACCAGCCCCTGACCACGGCCATCGCCGTTGTGAAGGGCGGTGCGGTCGTCGGACAGGCCCCGCATATTGTGTTCATGGAAGACACCGACGGCGATGATGTCTATGACCACAAGACACGGATCCTGGAAAACGCTTTCGGCACCTACGACACGCACGCCGTAATGAGCAACTTCAAGGTGGGCATTGACAACCATATCTGGAGTGCTGTGGGCTACTCAGGCATGTACGAACCAGGGAAAGCGCCCGAGGCTGATGCGCAGACCCTCAGAATGGGCGTGTTTCGCTTCTCTCGTGACGGCGAGACGCTGGAACCGGTCGGCCAGTTCAACAACAACACGTGGGGCCTCGGGATCGGAGAAGACAACACCATCTTTGGATCCACGGCAAACAATAACCACGCCATCGTTGTCGGCATTCCGATGCGGTTCCGCTCGGACCTGAATGTCGCCAACGTGCAGAGCCACTACCTTGTCCGCCACAGCGGCACGCGGCCGCTGTGGCAGGTGGACTACCGGGATGGCTACACCGCGGCCGCGGGGGCCTTTCCATACAACGGCCGGACGTACCCGCGCTTCTACTGGGGCACGCTGATGGTTGCGGAGCCTACGGCGCATGTCGTGCACGCTGCGGCACTGGAAAAAGATGGCGCCATATACAAGGAGCAGGAAGGCGTGGTGGAAAACCTCCTGGCCAGTTCTGACGACTGGGTGGCGCCCGTTTTTGCGGACATCGGCCCGGACGAGAATATCTGGGTCGCCGACTGGTACAATCCGGTGATTCAGCACAACCCGGATCGCCGCGGCATGGTAAACCAGATCTGGAATGCCAACAGGGGGGAAGGCAACGCGCACATCAACCCGCTTCGGGACAAGGACCACGGACGCGTCTACGTGGTACGATATGCCGGTGCAGTGTCGGACGGCCCGACATCTCTTTCTTCCGAAGACCCCGAAGGTCTCTTGCGGGCACTGGGAAGCTCCAATCAGTTCTGGCGCCTTACCGCCCAGCGCCTTATCGTGGAGAACCAGCTGCGCGGCCTGGTGCCTGAGCTTCAGGCGATGGCCCTGGCCGAAAACCTTGACGACACCGGCTTCGATGGCGGTGCTGTTCACGCGCTGTGGACACTGCACGGACTCGGTGCAGCCGAAGCGCTGCGCAGCGTGGCTGGCAAAGCCCTTGCACACCCTTCTGCTGCCGTGCGCAAGGCGGCCATTGAAACACTACCTTTCAGTCCTGACCTGGGCGCCACACTGACAGACGCCGGTGTGTTCACCGACCCGGACCTGAACACGCGCCTTGCGGCTGTCCTGCGTGTGGCGGAATCAGGCCACAGCATCGGTCCCAAGGCATTCTATGCAAGCCGGGCCGCCGCGGACGGCGGTGACCGTTGGATTCAGGCCGCACTGAACCTCTTTCCCGAGTATATCGGCATCGTGCGGGACCCCGAGGAGGCACGCGTGGAGCAGTTCCTGCCGGAGGCGTCTGTGGTGCTCCCGGGTGCACAGCTTATCCTGGACGCGCCCGAAGGCATCATGCGCTTTGGCCAGACGCATTTGCACGCTTTTGCATCGCAGCCGATCACTGTCCGCTTTGAGAACCTTCACCCCGACCTGCACAATGCGGTGTTCCTGCAGCCTGGTGATGTGCAGACCTTTGGTCAGGCACTCGACACCTACATGGTGAACCCCGACGCAGCTCAGAGTGAATACATCCCCGCCGCCGAGCAGTCCAGGGTGGTGGCTTCAACCGGCATACTGGAGATGGGCCAGCACAGGGAGATCTCCCTTGGCATCCTGCCGCCGGGCAAGTACCCTTTTCTCTGCACCGTTCCCGGGCACTGGGCCGTGATGCAGGGCATACTCTCCGTGAGCGAGGCGCCGGCATTGCCGCGCAACGATGCCGGCTGGACCTGGCCGGGCGGCGAGGGCACCATCGTGTACTTGGCGGGCAGCGCCAGCCGCGGTCAGCAGTCACACCATCATGCCCGGGTCTTCGGATTTGCCGACGGCCAGATACTGTACGGCGAAGGCGACAGGACCTATATCTACACCGAGAGCGCCGATGCGGCATTCAGGGAAGCCCTCCATGGCGCGGATCTTCTGGCTATGGCAAACAACAAGCCCGTCAGCAGCACGGAAAGCCGCAGCGCCATCTTTGCGCATGTCGGGGCAGGCAAGCCGCTGATGGTCACGCATCCCGCCTCATGGTATAACTGGCAGGACTGGCCGGAGTGGAACGAGGATATCATTGGTGGCGGTTCACGCAGCCATGAGCCGCTGCAGGCGTTTACTGTCGAGGTTCTGCAGCCGAACCACCCGGTAATGCTTGGCGTGCCCGCCTCTTTTGATATCGTGGACGAGCTGTACCGGGCGGAGCTGCGTCCGGATGCCGCAGCCGTGATACTGGCCATCGGGCGCTCCAAGGAAACGGGAACAATCTACCCCGTGCTTTGGGTGCGGCAGCACGGTGACGCGACCATCCTCGTCAACACGCTTGGTCACGACGACCGGGCGCATGACCTGCCTGCCTACAAGCAGATCGTGCGCAATGCCCGCTCATACCTGCTGGAGTAGAACCCGCAGGCCATCACGCAAGCGGTCCAGCGCTTTCTCTATCTCCTCCTTCGGAAGGTTGCCATACGCAATCCGTACGGACGGCGTGACATGGCCGAACGTGCCACCGGGAATCACGGCCACACGGTGCTCCCTGATGAGCCGCTCACATACGGTGACCGAGCTCATCGTAGTATTCAGGTTCAGAAACACATAGAAGGCTCCCGTTGAGGGCGCAACCTGCAGCAGGGAGCCCAAGTCCGACAGCCCGTCGAGCACCATTTGGCGCACCGCATCAAGCCCCGGCAGAAACTGCCTGCAGTATGCCGCCCCAATGCTCAAAGCTTTGATCGCAGCCGCCTGACTCGGCAGTGCGGCACAGATAACATTGGTGTCCTGAATCTTTTTGATGGCTGGCAGCAGGTGCCGCGGCACAGCCATGTATCCCAGGCGCCATCCTGCCATCCCGTAAGACTTGCTTAGTGAATAGAGTGAGATGGTGTGTCCGGAAGCTCCCGGCGTCGCACCAGACGAGTAGTGCTGAGCCCCGGCGAAGGTGAAATATTCGTACGCTTCGTCACTGACGTGATAGATACCATGCCTGGCACACAGGCGGTTGATGTCCCGGAGTCGGGACTTCGAGTAGACCACGCCCGTGGGGTTGTTGGGGGACACTGTGACAACAGCCCGCGTGCGGGGCGTGATGTGCGCCTCAATCACATCCGGGCTGGGGATAAAGTCCGGTCCGAGCTGGACGACAACGGGACGGCAGTCCGCGATGCCCACCGCCATCTCATGATTGAAGTAGTATGGTGCCAGGAGTATGACCTCGTCACCCGGGTCGGTAATGGCCAGCACCGACTGAAAAAAACCCATGTTGCTCCCCGCGGTCACCACAACCTCGTAGCCGTCATCGAGGCGGTTCTCCGCATCAAGCTTTTCCGCTGCTGCCGCCCGCAGCTTTTCATGCCCGATGCCATAGCCGTAGCCGTGCGCTTCAGGCATGCGGATGTATCTTCCAACCGCCTGCAGCACGGCCGCAGGCGGCGCGTAGTGCGCCACTCCCTGGCCCAGCGAGATTGTTCCCGGATGCTGCCGTATCAGGTCGCTAACCTGCCCCATGACCGGCGCCTGCACACTCCTGAGCCGTACAGCCTCTTGTGGTATGTTCATCAGATCCGTTTTCTGATTGTGTCCATCGTCCTGCTAACGCGACAAGATACCGCCCGGGCCACGCGATGTGCTGCGAACCCCTGACGATTTGAGTGCTCGCCGTACTCAGCGCGACACTCGTGCGTATTATTGGGCTGGTCAGACTCGCCTCTCTCGTGCCGTCTCTGCGTTGCAGCGCACTCATCTTTGACCTGGACGGAGTCCTCCTTGACTCTAACGCCATCTACGAACACCACTGGAAAGCCTGGGCCAGCCGCAACAGCGTGCCCTTTGAAAGCATCATTGCCGTGCACCACGGGCGTCCCGTGAGTGCCACGATCCGCGAGGTTGCTCCCCACCTTGACGCGCACGTGCAGGCGCGGGCCTACAAGGCCAGCCTGGAGGCAGCCCGGTCCCTCGAAGGCGCACGCATCTTTCCCGGTGTGCTCGAGATGCTGGATGCCCTGCCCCCAGGCGCCTGGGCCATTGCCACCAGTGCACCGGCAGACTTTGCGCACAAGCTTGCCGACCACCTGGGGCTCCCGCTTCCCCGCGTGTTTGTCACCGGGGATGATGTCCTCCGCGGCAAGCCGCATCCCATGCCGTACCTGCGCGCAGCCGAGGCCTTGGGCGTCCCCGCGGCCCAATGCATGGTCGTGGAAGATGCACCCGCAGGCGTGACCTCGGCCCGTGCTGCAGGCGCCTTTGTTATTGGTGTCCTGACCACCAACACCGCAGAGGCACTCGCGGAAGCGCATGCGATCACACGCAGTACAGCTGACATCTCGGTCCGTTGCGACGCTCATGGCCTGCAAGTATCCTGGCTTGAACCGGGCTCCGGCACCACAGCCGAAGATGCGCTCCTATACTGACAGAGCCGCCTCAAAAGCTGTGACCGTCCGGTCAACCTCCTCCCGACCATGCACTGACGAAGTAAAACACGCCTCAAACGGCGACGGCGGCAGGTATATGCCACGCTGCAGAAGCGCCCAGAAAATCTTCGGATAAGCCCCGCTGCACGCCTTTGCCTCCTGGTAGCTGTTCACGGGCTCAGGGCTGAAGAAGACACTGAACATCGCCCCGGCCTGTGTGACCTGTACAGGCACCCTGAGGCGGTCTGCCGCCTCATTGATCCCGTTCGCAACCTGCCGTGCCGCGTTCGCGGCCAATGCCCAGGATTCTCTGAGCGACTCCAGCATCACACATCCTGCGGATACGGCGAGCGGGTTGCCCGACAGCGTGCCAGCCTGATAGACAGGGCCTTGGGGCGCCACCATCTCCATGATGTCTCTACGTCCCCCATAGGCCCCTATGGGCAGCCCGCCGCCTATCACCTTGCCCAGCACAGTCAGGTCCGGACGCACGTCAAATAGCGCCTGGGCACCGCCCGGAGATACCCGAAACCCCGTCATCACCTCATCAAAAACCAGCAGCACGTCGTGTGTACGTGTAAGATCGCGGACCAGAGGCAGGTAGCCCGGTACTGGCGGCACAACGCCCATGTTGCCAGCGACCGGCTCCATGATGATGGCTGCAACCTCTCCTTCATGTTCCGTCAGAGCACGCCGTATCGCCTCAGCGTCGTTGAAGGGCACCACCACAGTGTCCCGGGTTGCGCTTGCGGGCACCCCCGGTGCGCTCTGCAGCCCGAGCGTGGCAACACCTGAGCCGGCCTGTTTCAGCAGGGCATCGGAGTGCCCGTGATAATGTCCTTCGCACATGATGATCTTGTTGCGGCCGGTGAATGCGCGTGCCAGCCGGACCGCACTCATGCACGCCTCAGTGCCGGAGTTGACGAAGCGGATCATCTCAAGGCTGGGCATGTGCTGCATCACCAGGCGCGCCAGAACCGTCTCCTTCTCCGTTGGCGCACCAAAGCTCGTGCCTGTGCGGGCGGCTGCCTGAACCGCTTCCACGACGACTCCGGGCGCATGCCCCATCAGGAGCGGACCGTACGAAAGCACATAGTCTATATAGCGATTACTATCGACATCGATCAGGTACGGGCCTTCCCCGCGCTCCACGAACAGGGGCGTCCCTCCCACTGATCCAAAGGCACGCACGGGCGAGCTGACGCCTCCCGGCAGTACCTGGACTGACTCCGCAAACAGCTGTCTGGACCGGTTATACATCGCTTGCTGTGTAGTCTGAAAGTATAGCATCCACAGCCTTTTGCGCACTTCTGATGCAGTCCGGAATGCCTGTACCGTTGAACGCCGCTCCGGCAAGATATAATCCGGAGTGTGCCTTGCGCATATCATCAATCTGTGCACGCCTCTCCAGGTGCCCCAGCGCATATTGTGGCAGCGACCGATGCCAGCGGTGCACACGGGACAGCATGGGTGCTGCTTTCACACCCAGCGTGTCCTGGAGCTCTGCGCACGCGAGTGCCGTCAGCGCCTCATCATCCATGGCAAACGCCACGTCCGTGCGCTTTCTGGCCAGAACCACGCGCAGCAGGACGTGGTTGTCCGGTGCGCGTCCGGAGAACTTCACGCTGCTCCACGTTGATGCCACCGCCTTGCAACCTGCGTCTGGAGCCACGATGTATCCTGATGCATCCAGGACGCGTGGCACGTCAGGCGACCGGTACGCAAGCTGCACCATTATCGCGGCACTGTAACGGATCGTCCCCAATGCCTCTGCCAGTGGCGCATCCAGCGGCGCCAGTATACTGGCTGCAGCGTAGGCCGGCACAGCAATGAGCACCACATCGGCTGTGTGGAGTTTGTTGCTGCCTGTTTCCACCACGTACCCTGCACCCTGCCGCCGGACAGCCTGCACAGGCATGCTTTTGCAGATGCTGACACGCTGCAGCCGGGACGCCATGGCATCAATCAGAGTGCCCAGCCCTCCGCGCAGGCTGCAAAGGGCGCTTCCGGCGGGCTTCGGGCTGTGCCTGGCGGCGCGGAGAAGGCTGCCGTGCTTGTTCTCCATAATGCGCAGGTGCGGCAGGTGCGCATCCAGGCTCAGCGCTGCCGGGTCTCCGCCGGACAGTCCGCCGATCAGCGGCGCTATGACGCGGGTGTATGCCTCACGGCCGAAGCGGCGGACAAAGAACGCTTCCATCGATTCTTCGGCGGCGTCCTGCCCTGCCGGCACCATCCACTCCCACAGCAGCCGTGCTTTGCCCTTTAATGACAGCAGCGGAGAGGCCAGTACGGTGCCAGGGTACGCCGGCACCAGCCCGCTGAATCCCCCAGACAAGGGGACCAGGCCGTCTGGCCTCCGGATGTAGGCCGTGCGTGTTTGCGGCGACTGGACAGGAAGATCCAGAAGGCTGCACAATGCGAGCGCGTGCGGCTTGCGCGCCACAAAGGCGTCTGCGCCATGCTCCATGACAAAGCCGTCCACACGCTCCGTGAAGACGCATCCGCCCAGCCTGTCAGATTGCTCCAGGAGCGTGATCTCGAAAGGCTTCCCGCTTTCCTGGAGGTGGTAAGCGGCGGTAAGTCCCGTGACACCACCCCCGATGATGACTGCACGGCACACGCGCGTCACACCCACCCCGCGCGCTGCGCTGCCTCCAGGATCAGGTCTGCAAGCACACCAACAAACAGCGGGTCGCTGTTAAGCGACGGAGGACGTTCCAGCCTTACACCCCAGGCTTTCGCCACAGCCTGGGCCTCTATGTCAATGTCATAGAGAACCTCCACATGGTCTGATACAAAACCGACCGGCACACTCACCATGTTCCTGACACCCCGCCTGGCCAGCACAGGTATATGATCCTCCAGCTGCGGTCCCAGCCACGGCTCTGGGCTGCGCCCCTTGGACTGGTAGCTCCAAGACCACTGTTTCTCCCTGAGACCCGCTTCGGCAGCCACCAGGCACGCGGTTTCCTGCATCTGCGCATCATAGGGATCGTCCTCCCTCCGGATCCGTGAAGGCAGGCTGTGTGCGCTGAAGATCACGTGAACGCGGTGGCGCTCTTCTTCCGGCCAGCAGCTCAGCCCAATGTGCACGCGCTTAGCGAGCGCTGCAATGAGGCCCGCAGCATCGTGATAGCTCTGGATATGCTCAAAATCAATGGCGCCGCGGTACATTTCCTGTCCCGCCTCAGCCTTTTTCTGGTACTTGGCGATGCTCATCCCGCTATAATGCGGCGCCATAACAAGGCTGACGGCACGTTCAATGCCATCGTCGATCATCGTGCCAACCGTCTCCTCAATCCACGGTGTCCAGTGGCGCATGCCCAAGTAACCAGCGAACGTGCCGGAAGGGACGCGGAGGCTGAGGACCTTCATTGTTTCGGCCATGGCGTCTCTTGTCAGTGGCAAGAGCGGGCTTGAGCCGCCAATCAGCCGGTAGTTGCGTGTGATCTCATCAACAAGGGATCGGGGTGTGGTGCGCCCGCTGCGGATATCAGCCAGGTACCCTGGAATGTCATCCAGCGTGTCCGGGCCTCCATACGCCATGAACAGTACGCCTACCGGTCTCTTCATGCCTGGCTGGTGGCAGTATGCACATAATCCACAAGACGACGGACATTTTCCACGGGCGTTTCGGGCAGGATGCCATGACCCAGGTTGAAGATGTGCCCGGTTGCTTCCGCCCGCTGTAGCACGTCATCGATATGGGCTTTAAGCTCGCGCCACGGCGCCAGCAGCGTCACCGGATCAAGGTTGCCCATTACGGGTCGCTTTACAGCTTTGCGTGCATCGTCGAGCGCGACACGCCAGTCAACTCCGATGACGTCGCCACCAGCACACGCAACGGCGTTGAGGTACGATCCCGTGCCCGTGCTGAAATGAATCACAGGCGCCGGCAGCTGCGCTATTAGCATCCTGCTGTATGGCTGCACAAAGCGGACATAGTCTGCCGGACCCAGGGCACCTGCCCAGGAATCAAACACCTGTACACAGTCCGCACCGGCTTTCACCTGCTCCTTGAGGAGGTCTGCAACCACGGTTGTCAGCTTGGTCAGGAGGCGGTCCCAGGCGGCAGGTTCGCTGTACATGAGCGCCTTGGTCCGGGAGTATGTGCGTGAGGCGCCTCCCTCGATGGCGTAGCTTGCCAGCGTAAAGGGCGCCCCAGCAAAACCAATCAGCGGCACCCTCAGGATGGGCTTGACCCGCCGGATCGTTTCCAGCGTCTCCGGCATCGCCTCAACTGCCGGCGGCACACGCAGGCGGTCAATCCCCTTGGTGGTTCTGAGCGGCTCCTCCAGGCGTGGACCGACACCTGGAACGAAGGTCAGGTCCAGCCCCATCCCGATCAGGGGCGGCAGGATATCCGAAAACACTATCGCCGCATCCAGATCGAACGTTTCCAGGGGCAGGAGCGTGATTGCAGCGGCCAGATCCGGATCACGCAACGCCTCAAGCATGGTGTAACGCTTGCGAAGCGCGCGGTAGGCCGGCAGGTAGCGCCCCGCCTGACGCATGATCCAGACGGGCGTATGCGGCACGGCTTCCCCCCTGCAGGCCCTCAGAAGAAGGTCGTTCATCCGCTGTATTCCGATTTCCACACGGCCCTTCCCACGAAGAAGGGCCCCATCTGGCTCAGGTACCGCGAGGTCTGACGCGTCTGGCGCATGCGCTGCACAATAGCCGACAGAGGATACAGGCTCTTGCCCAGCAGTCCCACAACAAAGTCATTGTCGCTGGTGTCCATGCCGTGACATGCCAGGCGGATGTCGTGTGCATGGTCGGCTTTGCCATAGGCATGGCCGACACCGCCATGCTCCATGAGGATCGTGCGTCGCTCCTGGCTTGTCAGCTCTTCAAAGGCGCCACGCCGACGCAGCGGATACCACACGGCCCACGGCCACTCAGGGTTGGCAACGTAGCGCTGCGGGCGCTTGAGCAGCACCTCCTCCAGATCGCTTTCATAGCCGATCGCATACGTCCGGCCAAAGAGTGCATGCTCCGGCCTAATCTTCAGGTGCGAAAACGGGTCATCCTGCAGGATTGCCCGCAGCGTTGCTGCAAAGTACTCCTCATCTTCGCTGATGGCCAGCACACCGACACCGTAAGGATCCAGCACATTAACGTAGACCGCTCCGCGCAGCTCGTGCCGTGCGCATGCATCTGCCACCAGCTGCGCGTTATCACTCCCCGTAAACACCTGAAGTTGCATGAACAGTCTGGCATCCAAGTATAGGGTGTTGCCGGACTTGTCCCGGCCGCGCTCTCTGAGGTCGACACCTGCCGGCCGCTGCTCTTGAATATTCAGTGCCATGCTCCCGGACTTTACGCTTGCAGCCAGGCCGCAGCCTCAAGCGCATGATATGTGATGATGCTGTCCGCACCGGCACGCTTGATGCTGGTAAGTACTTCAAGGGCAGCATCGCGCTCGTCTGCCAAGCCTTGCTCCGCTGCAGCTTTGATCATGGCATATTCTCCACTGACATTGTAGGCTACCAGCGGCACTTCGGGCATGCGCGTCCGGACGCGGCTGATCACATCGAGGTAAGCCAACGCCGGCTTCACCATCACCATGTCCGCACCTTCCTGCACATCATGTTCTATCTCACGCAGCGCTTCACGCACGTTTGCGGGATCCATCTGGTGCGTCTTGCGGTCTCCGGACTTGGGAGCCCCGTCCGCCGCATGCCGAAATGGTCCGTAAAAAGATGACGCATATTTGGCACTATACGACAGAATTGCCACCTCCGGGAAGCCCTGAGCATCCAGGTGCCGGCGAATCGCAGCCACCATGTGGTCCATCATGCCGCTGGGGGCCACGATGTCTGCGCCCGCCGCGGCATGTGCACACGCCATGTTTGCCAGTACAGGCAGCGTCGCATCGTTGTCAATCCGGTCACCCGCCAGGATGCCGCAGTGTCCGTGGTCTGTATACGAGCACAGACACACATCGGTGATCACCGCCAGCTCCGGCACTTGCGCTTTCAGTGCGCTTGCGGCCAGCGCGACCGGCCCCGAGGGATCCGCCGCCCCGCTTGCTGCCGGATCTTTGTGCTCCGGCACGCCAAAGAGCAATACGCCAGGTATGCCCGCTTCCGCGGCCTCACGTGCCAGCCGCACACAGCCGGGCACATCCAGACGAGCCACACCGGGCATCGACAGCACCGGACCGGTGTCACTGTGCGTGACAAAAAGCGGGTAGATAAAATCGGCCGGAGCAAGCGAGGTTTCGCGCACAAGGCACCTCAGTGCGGAGGTGCGCCGCAGCCTGCGCGGCCGCCATGCAGGCGGCAGACTATTCATCAGCTTCATAGAAGGCTTTTAACGCATCAACGAGGCCTTTGGCGGTGTATTCCTTCGCAACCACATGAACCTGGAATCCGCGCTCCTCCGCTTCACAAGCCGTGATAGGTCCGATGCAGGCCACAGTCACCCCTTGCGGATCGGTCCCTATCAGCTCCGCATAGCTCTTAACCGTAGAGGCGCTGGTGAAGGTGACAGCATCCACACCGGCATGCATGGCGGCATACGCAGCAGGGGGCGGCACATTGGTTTCCGCGCAGTACGCCGCCACTTCGTCGACGCATGCACCCCGCTTTTGCAGCAGCCTTCGCAGTGCCGGTCTTGCGCCACGGGCACGAAGCAGCAGGATCCGCTGCCCATACACCCCATCGGCGATGCGCTCCGCACGAAACTCCTCCGGCATGTAGGCCACTTTCACGCCGGCTGCTTCCAGCGCATCCCTGGTTACCGGCCCGATAGCTGCAACCTTTACTGAATCCGGCCACGGGGCAGTCCGCTCGCCCAAGGCATACCGCACCCCGTTTACGCTGGTGCAGACCACCCAGTCATACAGCTCCACCCGCGCCAATGCCGCCTGCACAGGTCTCATGTCCGGTATCGGCATCAGGCGAATGACAGGGAACCGGACTGGAACGCCCCCGGCCCGCACAAGCAGCCGGCACAGTGATTCCGCCTGGCTTGCCGGCCGCGTGACAACGATCCGTTTGTCTGACAAAGCGCTACGAGCCACGGAGTACCCCGGCTGCCCCTTTGCGCAGCGCGTCACGCGCAAGGCTGTTACCCAGCGTCTCCGCCTGGCGGCCCTCACCGGCGACCCGGATCACAGGTTGTCCGTCGGGCGAAGCCACCGCGCCTTGCATCCTGATGCTGCCATCCTCCCTCACTTGTGCGTATGCCGCAACAGGGGTGGCACAGCCGCCCCCAAGCGCAACCAGGAATGCCCGTTCAGCCATTGCCGCCCGCCGCACGTCGGGGCAGTCGATAGCCCGCAGGAGGGCAATCAGGTCGGCTGCCTCGCTCCGGCACTGAACCGCCAGCGCACCTTGTCCGGGGGCGGGCAGCATCACCGAAAGCGGTAGCACACTCTCCTGGCTGTGTGGCACGCCCAGCCGGAGGAGCCCTGCCTGCGCGAGCACCAGCGAATCCACTTCGCCAGCCTCCATCTTCTTGAGCCGTGTATCGACATTGCCACGGACAGGCTGCACCTTCAGGTCCGGCCGGTACGCCTTAAGCTGCGCTCGCCGCCTGACACTGGACGTGCCCACGGTAGCATTCCCGGGCAGTGTGTCTATGGTCCATGAGCCGGCAGACACCAGCACATCACGTGCGGTGGCACGGCCAAGGATTGCGCCCAGCCGGAGCCCCGGCGACGATGCTGACGGAAGATCTTTCAACGAGTGGACGGCCAGATCGATAGTGCCTTTCAGCATGGCCTCCTCCAGCGCGGAAGTGAACAGTCCCTTGCTGCTGCCGCTGTTGAGTGCACCGGCCAGCCGGTCCCCTTCGGTCGTGATGTGTGCTACCGCAACAGACAGGTCTGGCCAGGCCGCCTTGAGTTTCGCACAGACATAGTCTGTTTGTGCCTGCGCCAGCGTAGACCGGCGCGTTCCCATCGTTACTGCACCCATGCTAGAGGGCGAAGAGCATTCGGATCAGGTCTGCGTCAGCCTTAACACCACTGGTGGCTGCTCGCTCTCGCAGCCGCCTTGTAGGCTCGTGCAGGAGCTTGTTGACCAGGGTCTGTGAAAAGTAACGTAACTGATCTTTGCTTTCGGCATCCAGTGCGCTCATGTTGTCAAGCGCACGCTTGAGTTCCGTCTGTCTGATCTCTTCCGCCTTCCGCCTCAGCTCCCGGATCACGGGTTCAACGGCCAGTGTCTCTGCGCGTCTGGCCAGCGCTCCCACCACTGCATCTATGATGGCTGTAGCCTTGGGAACTTCCGCACGGCGCAGATCCAGCGATGCATCGACACAATCTCGCAGGCTGTCTATATCAAAGAGCCTGACATGTGGCACGCATCGTACACTCGTATCCACGTTACGCGGCACTGCAAGGTCAATGATGGTCAGGCATGCTTCGCGATCGCCGATATGGCGGGCTCCCAGGAATATGCCCTGACCGCGCGCTGTGCTGAAGACCACGTCAGATTCATGGAGCACCGACTCCAGCGCATGCAGGGGCCGTACCTGCGCACCTACGGCCTCTGCAACCTCTTCTGCATGGGCTTCGGTGCGGTTGACCAGTATCAGTCGTGTGACGCCTGCGCCTCGCAGTATCTTCGCTACCAGCCGCCCCATCGCGCCTGCTCCTATGATGGCGATGCGCTGGTCCGCCAGCGGTGCAGCGAGCCGACCAGCCAGCCCCACAGCAACAGAGGCCACACTCACTGGACTGCGCCCGAGCGCAGTCTCTTGGCGCACACGCCCGCCAGCCCTGAGAGCTGCCTGAAAGACGGCGGACAGCAGCGGACTTGCCAGCTTATATGCTTCAGACCGTCTGAAGCATTCCTGAACCTGCCCCTGTATCTGTGCCTCGCCAAGCACCATCGAATCCAGCCCGGACGCCACACGGGCCAGGTGTCTGGCAGCCTCCAGGCCCGCGAACTCGTGCACATAAGGCTCTGCCGCAGCCAGGTACTTTATGTGGCCCTTCGGCAGCAGCTTCGCCACAACATCCTGGAGTGAGCGCGCGTCACCCGACTCGCGCTCGATATAGAACTCCAGCCTGTTACAGGTGGAAAGCAGGGCAAAACCCTTCAGACCGGCGGCACGCCGGTGCAAGCCATCTCGCGCCTCCGGGGCAAGGCAGAGCGCTTCCCGCACAACTACTGGCGCGTGATGATGGCTAAGGCTCAGGCAACCAAGTCGTGCTATCATTTCCAATGCGGCTCGCAAAGAAAAGAAAAGAAGCGGAGACTTCAAAAAAAACCCGTTACCCATTTCTTCATATCCGGTTACCTTTCCATGAAGACACCGCGCTCGCATCTGGCGCACTGCGGCATGGCTTCGGACACAACCCGAAAAGCCTGCAGTTAAGCCCCAATGGTGCTGCAGTCTGGTTGTTGCTGGTGCGGGGGCAGCGTGACTGGCTAGGAGCCCCGCCGCTGAACCTTCCCGGACCGCTGCACATGTGCCATGGGGTGCAGCATATTCCACCACGCGCCAGCATAACTCCTGACGATCATGACCAAACACCGCATA
>JAAXGV010000185.1 GCA_012271185.1 Rhodothermales bacterium | reverse complement strand
GTGAATGAGGGTCCGAGTCAAGGTACATACCCCCGGCCCCGGAACGCCATGCTATGATATCTGTTAGTTCAGACCTTCCTTAATTAGGACGTTCTGTATGCCAATTATACACACTTCCTGCCCATGTTGAAGAGGGTACTTGTTCCTTCCGTACAGAAAGGCAACCGGTCGCGGCTTCGTCAGCGGTTGCTGCCGGCCTTGCTCCTTATGCTGGCCGTGCCCACAGCCGCAGCCCAGCAGCAAGCGGTTTATCAGCCCCATGTGGTCGTTGTTCAGTTTGAGTCCGGCATCGTCCTGGCGGAAGGCGCCACCCAGACCGGGTTGGCCGCGTTTGATCGTACGGCGGCCGCCTTCAACCTGCGTACGGTAGAGCGCATGTTTCCGTTTCTGGACCACGTGCAGCCCACGCCTGAGACGGTGCGGAACCTTGCCGCGCTTCGCCGCACCTATTACGTGCGGTATCGCGCTGACGATGATCCGGAGCGCGTGGCGAGGGCGTTGTCTTCAGCACGCGGGGTGGTGTATGCCGAGCCCGTGCCCGTCAATCGTGCTTTTGGGCCTGCGTCCCTGGTTGATCCCGATGATTCTTTATATAGCGATCAGACCTATCTCCGGCATCTGCGATTACCGGAGGCTTGGGACAGTGTCAAGGGGAGCGTCGGCTCGCCTCCGGTGGCCATCGCCGTGGTGGACGGCGGTGGGGACTGGCGTCACGAGGATCTTCGTGCCAATGTGTGGACTAATCCGGGGGAGATCGCGGGCAACGGTATAGACGACGACAACAACGGTTTCATTGATGATGTGCACGGGGTGAATTTTGCCAATGGGGATGACACCGACAACGACCCGACGGGGCTGCCTGCCACGCCCTTTAATGCCGCTCATGGCACCGGGGTAGCGGGGGCGGCGAGCGCCGTGACCGATAATACGGTGGGCATGGCCGGTGCTGCCTGGAATGCTGAGCTCATGCATGTCAATGTGTCCTGCCCTACGAGTGAATTCATATGTTATGCCTACGAGGGCGTCTTGTATGCGGCCGCTAACGGCGCCGCAATCATAAACACCAGCTGGGGAGGCTATGCATCGTCGGATGCCAACCCGGCTGGACTCAGATGGATTAATCAAACCCTGGACTTGGCAACCGACTTGGGTGGCCTGGTGGTGCCGGCGGCATTAAACGACAACCTCAATAACGATTTTTACCCCGCATACCCCAGCAATCATTCCCGTGTATTATCGGTGGGTGCAACGGAGAAGGATTCCCGCAGGAAGGCGTCTTTTTCGAGTTACGGAAAAAGGGTTAATGTGTTTGCTCCCGGCGCGGATATAATTACTACAGCACCGGACAACACATACAGCGTAGCCAGCGGTACCTCCTTCGCTGCCCCTTTGGTGAGTGGTGTGGCCGCCTTGGTGAAAACCCGGTTTCCGAGCCTTTCGCCGGATGCACTGCGAGAGCAGATACGGCTTGCGAGTGAGAATATTGACGTGGAGAACCCGGCACACGCGGGACAGCTGGGGCGGGGGTACGTCAATGCCGCGGCGGCTGTGCAAGCGCCTGCGCATCCGGGGGTACGCGTTAAACGCTGGTGGTGGGAAGACGCTGATGGCGACGGCCTGATTGTTTCAGGAGATCAGGTGACGATTCATGTCGTGGTGGTCAATCACCTGGCTGATGCCCACCAGTTGACGGTCGGCCTGACGGCTGCCGCCTCGTATCCGTTTATCGATATGACCACCGCAGAGCAATCGGTTGGCAGCCTGGCTCGCGACGATTCTGTTGAGGTAACATTCTCATTTACGATTGCTTCCGATGCGCCCAACAACCGCCGGGTGCGCTTCGATACCCGTATTCGTGAAGGGGGATTTGAGGACAGTGCAGACCAGCTTTCTCTGGGCATCAACCGGACGCTGGAGCCGGTGCACGCAGCCCTCAGTGCGCTGTACACGGCGACGGACGGCGACAACTGGTATGGCAATACAGGCTGGGACATCACGACTGTTCCTGGTAGTACACAAGAGCTCGCGCGGTGGTACGGACTCTTCCTCCACGAGGGCTGGTTACTAACACTCCGTCTGAGTGGAAACAATCTGGTCGGAATGTTACCTGATGCGCTGGGCAGCTTCCCTAACCTCCTGCTGTTGCGCTTATACAGCAACGCCCTGTCCGGGGAGATACCCGACGCACTGGGTAACCTCTCTCAATTGGAAGTGCTGGATCTGGACGACAATGACCTGTCCGGAGAGATACCCGACGCATTGGGTGACCTCTCAGAACTGAGAGGACTGTTTCTGTCCGGTAACGCCCTGTCCGGAGAGATACCCGACGCATTGGGTGACCTCTCGCGACTGGAAAGGCTGTTTCTGCACAACAATGCCCTGTCTGGGGAGATCCCCCCCACATTGGGCAACCTCTCGCAACTGAGATGGCTGCATATGTCCGGTAACGCCCTGTCTGGGGAGGTACCCAGCGCATTGGGTAATTTCCCTCAATTGGCTTCCTTGAGTCTGGCCAGCAACATGCTATCCGGGGAGATACCCGACGCATTAGGCAACCTCCCGCAATTGAGAGAGTTGCTTCTGGACAACAATGCCCTGTCCGGGGAGATCCCCAGCGCATTGGGTGACCTCTCGCAATTGATTTCCTTAAGTCTGAGCAGCAACACGCTATCCGGGGAGATCCCCAGCACATTGGGTGACCTCTCGCAGTTGTGGCAGTTAGATTTGGCCAGCAACACGCTATCCGGGGAGATCCCCAGCGCATTGGGGAACCTCTCGCAATTGGAATATCTGCTTCTGGACGACAATGATCTGTCCGGAGAGATCCCCGGCGCATTGGGTGACCTCTCGCAATTGCAAGACTTGAGGCTGGGCAACAATCGTCTATCCGGAGAGATCCCCAGCGCGTTGGGGAGCCTCTCGCAATTGACCGCGCTGTATCTGCGCAGCAATGACCTGTCCGGGGAGATCCCCAGCACATTGGGCAACCTCTCGCAATTGGAAACCTTATGGCTGTACAGCAATGACCTGTCCGGGGAGATTCCCGGCGCATTGGGGAACCTCTCGCAATTGACCACACTGTATCTGAGCAACAATCGTCTATCCGGAGAGCTCCCCCCCGCGTTGGTGAACCTCTCGCAATTGCGAGACTTAAGGCTGTCCGGTAACGCCTTGTCTGGGGAGATCCCCGGCGCATTGGGGAACCTCTCGCAATTGGAAGGGCTGTTTCTGGATGGCAATGACCTGTCCGGGGAGATTCCCGACGCATTGGGGAACCTCTCGCAATTGCAGAACCTAAATTTGTCCGGCAACGCACTGTCTGGCGAGATTCCCGGCGCACTGGGTAACCTCTCGCAATTGACACAGCTGAATCTGCACAACAATGACCTTTCCGGAAGGATACCCAGCATATTGGGCAACCTCTCGCAATTGGAAAGTTTATGGCTGTACGGCAATGACCTCTCCGGAGAGATACCCCTGACGTTGGGTAGCCTCTCTCAATTGGGAACGTTAACTCTGGGCGAGAATGACCTGTCCGGAGAGATACCCAGCACAGTGGGTGACCTTCTGCAATTGAAAAAGTTATGGCTGAATGGCAACGCGCTCTCCGGGGAGATTCCCGGCATACTGGGCAGCCTCTCCCAACTGACAGATCTACTGCTGAACGAAAATGCTTTGACGGGTACGCTGCCGAGAAGTCTGATGCAGCTGGAGAATCTGCAGGTACTGTACTTTGGTGATAACCAAGGCCTCTGTGCGCCCGGGGATGCGGCTTTCCAGGCGTGGCTGAGCAGCATTCCCAATACTAACGGCCCCACTTGTCAAGTCGGATTTGCAGATCACGTTGACGATCAAACGTTCACGAGGGACGTGGAGGTTACCCCGCTCGTTCTTCCCGAGGCCGTCGGAGGTGCAGCACCCTACACCTACACGCTGACCCCGGCGCTGCCCCCAGGACTGGTCTTTACGGAATCCTCACGGACGATCAGTGGCACGCCCTCGGTAATCATGAACCCCACCCCCTACACGTATAAGGTGACAGACGCCAACGCATCGGCAGACAGTTTGACCTTTAGCATTGAGGTGATCTTGCCTCCGACCAGTATCACACGGGAGGGGTTGCCTGATGCGTTTGCTGTTCGTGGCAGCTATCCCAATCCCTTCCGGGAGGCCGCGCGTCTCGTGCTGGATCTTCCCTGGCCAGCCCAGGTGACCGTCGAGGTGACGGACGTGCTGGGCCGAGGTGTGCTGACGGTGCCTTCGGTTGACTTGGCAGCCGGGTGGGAGCGCAGTATAGACTTAAGCGGCGCGGGCATTTCCTCGGGGGTGTACCTGTATCGGGTGCATGTAACGTCACCGATGGGCACTGCTGTGCACGGGGGCAGCATCGTGCGTATCCAATGAGACCCCCTAAGAAAAGCCAGAACCAGTCTCGCCTTTTTGCCGCAGTGCGTTTTGAGCACCGGGGCTGCGCCCGACAGACCCGGAAAATCGTCTGAATAAGGACCGCAAAAAACGACCTTACCCGCGGGCTGCCAGTCCCTGTCTGTCATGCACATCAGCTTGCCCGATGCGCGCAATGACGCGCTGATCGTCTACGTTGACGGAGCGCTTGTTCCGCGCAACGAAGCAAAAGTGTCGGTCTTCGACAGTGTGGTTCAAGGCGGCGACGCCGTCTGGGAAGGCATCCGTGTCTATGACGGTCGTATCATGGCACTGGACGCCCACCTGGACCGCCTGGTGGATTCGGCCAAAGCGATGGCCTTCGCCGACATACCCAGCCGGGAAGCAGTCAGGTCGGCCCTCTTCGCAACGCTCGAGGCCAACGGTATGCGCGACGAAACGCACGTGCGTCTGACGCTGACCCGCGGCAGGAAAACGACCTCGGGAATGGATCCCCGCCTCAACAGGTTCGGATCAACACTGATCGTTCTGGCTGAGTGGAAAAAGCCGGTGTACGCTGCATCCGGCATCCGCCTGATCACCTCCTCGGTCCGCCGCAACACGCCTCAGTGCCTGGATTCCAAGATCCACCACAACAACCTGATCAACAACATCCTGGCCAAGGTTCAGGCCAACCTTGCAGGCGTGGATGACGCGATCATGCTCGATGTCCACGGGTTCGTTTCAGAAACGAACGCCACCAACATCTTCATCGTCAGGCGTGGCGGGCTTTTGACCCCGCATGCGGACAGCTGCCTCCCTGGAATTACGCGAGCCAAGGTTCTGGCGCTTGCGCAACGCGAAGGCATCATGGCCATAGAGCGCAACATCTCCACCGCGGAGGTCCACAGCGCAGATGAGGTCTTCACCACAGGAACAATGGGTGAGATATCTCCGGTGCTGGAGGTCGATGGACGCACCATCGGCAACGGAACACCCGGCCCGGTTACGCGACGCCTTCGTGATATCTACTGGGAGTGCACCAGAACGGAAGGCACTCCGCTGCCCTTCTAGTCAGGGCAGACCAAGCAGCTTGTGCGACTGGAGACTCAGGCGCCACGGCGGGTGCTTTAGACAGTATTGCACCGTCGCCTGCGTGTTTGCAGCGACACTGGGCCCATCCATGGGCTGCAGGTAGAAGTACTTGAACGCCATACCCGCAAATCTCTCGGGCGGCGCATCCAGCTGCGGATACACCAGCTTCAGCTCATGGCCACGGGTCAGTACGAGTGGCGCCCGGGCCTTGGGGCTGACGCATATCCAGTCCACCCCCTCCGGAGCTGGCAGCGTGCCATTAGTTTCAATGGCAACCTCAAAGCCTGCAGCATGCAGGGCACGCACCAAAGTGGCATCAAGCTGCAGCAGCGGCTCACCACCCGTGCAGACAACATAAGGGCGCTCTGAAGCGCGCCGTGAGCCGGGCCAGGCTTCGGCAACGGCACCAGCCACGTCCGACGCACAGCAGAATCGCCCTCCGCCCGGTCCGTCCATGCCTGCAAAGTCCGTGTCGCAGAACTGGCACACAGCAGTGTGGCGGTCCTTCTCCAGGCCTGTCCACAGGTTGCACCCCGCAAAACGCAAAAACACTGCCGGGCGTCCGGTCTGAGCGCCCTCACCCTGGAGTGTATAGAAGATCTCCTTAACAGCGTATGCCATGCCTATCCTGCCTTGGGCAGCACTGCAACCGTTAGACGGCTCAAAGCCACCATGCGCTGCGCCTCATCCCGGATATCTATCAGCCAGACATGCGTGCTGCGTCCGATATGCGCGGGGTATGCCGTACCGGTGACAATGCCCTCCCTTATCGCGCGCACATGATTGGCATTAATCTCCAGGCCCACGCACCGCTCCCGCATGGTGTCAATGCACAGCCAGGCTGCGACGCTGCCCAGCGTCTCCGCCAGCGCTACCGAAGCACCACCGTGCAACAGGCCTGCAGGCTGCTTCGTGCGGCAGTCCACGGGCATCGTGCCACGAAGGTAATCGTCACCAACCTCGGTGAAAGCGATGCCCAAGGACTCCGCCAGCGTATTGGACCTGCCTGCGTTAAGCTCCTCGGGCGTTGTGTGCCGTTTCCATATCGCCATATCTACTGTTTTCGTTTCTTGCGCCAGTAACGCGCCAAACCATACCAGCTTTCCCGCGGCTGCCCCATATACTCGTAGGGCAGGCGATCGCATTCGCTGAGCTCCGCAAAGGCACGGGCCATCTCTTCCCGGTGAAACCGCTCCGCCTGTTCCGCGTCATCTGCTTCCGCAGCCAGCGATGTCCATACCGATGCGGCCCATGCACCCAGCCGCTCCCCGGCGTGATCCAGGTGCCATGCCACATCCCGGGAAGGTCCAAAGTGCGTCACAAAAAGCTGCGCAGGCTTCCATGACCGCAATAACGCGAGGCTGGACTGCCAAGCTTCCACGTCAATGTCCGGCGATGGTGATACAGGAACGAGGTAGCGCGTGCCCTTGATCAGCATGCCCGCCGTATCGCCTGCAAACACTGTCCCCGTTGCCTCGTCCAGGTAACATACATGGTGGCTGGCATGCCCCGGCGTGTAGACCGTGCGCACAACCCGCCCCGCAAAGCGAAGCTGCTCATTACCCTGCAGCACATGCACATTAGCCTTCGGGACGGGTACGACAGCGCCCCAGAGCGTATTCACGCGGTTCCCGTATATGCGTCTCGCACTCGCCAGGAGCCGCACCGGGCTAACCATGTGGGGGGCACCCCGTGCATGCACATAGACCTGTATGTGCGGATGGGCCTGAACAACGGTGCCCGCAGCTCCGGCATGGTCCAGATGAATATGTGTGAGCAACAGACCCCGAACATCGCCAAAGTCTGCGCCTCCGGACGCCAACGCAGACTCAAGCGTGCCCAGTGGCACCGCCGGACCTGGATCCACCAGCAGCAGGCCGTCTGTGGTTTCCAGGATCGCGCACGCGATCAGACGCGGCACGCCCCGATACAGCACGTCCGCATACCATGTTGATGCCGCAGCAGGAAGTAGCGCCATATCCGCTTATACGCACAAGTCACGCACCTGCACGCGATGCACCTCCACAACGATCTGCCAAGCGCTGTCCGGCCGGGCCCGTCAAAGACGCAGGCACGCGTGTGTGTGCAGCAGAAGCGGCGGCCGGACTGTCTGGATCCCACAGGTCCCCTGCCCTTGCAACAGCGCCGTCTACCGGCACCCACGCCACCACCCCGGGCTGACACTGCTTCACGACGGAGGAACATCATGAAGCGCTCCAAGCCAGCTGCGCTGCTCCCCCGCACCAACAAAATCAAGTTACAGCACGATTGGGACTTGACTCCGACGCCACACCACCTACTACGAAATCATCCGTCTCAAGCACATATACGGTGTTTCAGCTGCGGCTATGCTGGTCCGCCTCGGCCAGGTTGGTGTCCTGCACCCTGCTGAGGTCAGGCGCACGTTCAGGGGCTTTGCGCGCTCTTGGCGCAAGAACGAACCAGAACCTATCCCCGATGCTCAAGGGTTCGCGGCATTCGAGAAGCCCCAGCGCTTCAAACAACTGGTCTGGCGCGCCGTTGGGGAAGAGCTGATCACACCCGTTCGTGCGGCCGTTCTTCTTAACGAGTCCCTCGACGTGATCGAGCGGCAAATCACCGGCCCGCTCAACCCGTGACGGATGTCATTGTCGTTGACGCTTCCTGCCTGATCGATCTCCGCAAGGGGAGGTTGCTGACAGCCCTTTGCAGCCTGCCGTACCAACTTGTGGTCCCGCTGCCGGTGCGGAAATCGGAAGTCCTCGACGACCAAGGCATGCTCACCTATGACCTGACACCCGACGAGGTCCCGCAGGCCTTGACATTGAAGCAACACCACCGTGCCCTGTCTGCGAGCGACTGTTTCTGCCTCGTCACAGCTCTTGCTCATCGCGGGATCTTGCTGACGGGCGACGCTCCACTGCGCAGAGCTGCCACGGAGAAGGAGCTTAGCGTCCACGGCGTGCTTTGGATAATTAGCGAACTGGTGGTTGCCAAATCCTGTCCCATCTCCTTGCTGATCGAGGCCCTGCAGGCCTGGCAGAGCGACGAAACAGTCTTCCTCCCTCCAGATGAGGTCTCCTAACAGCTCGCATCTTTGATCGGACGGCTTTGACAGTTGCGTCTCGCATTTAAGAGAATGTCTCATCCTCCCAGCTCGGGAGGCACCTGGGCGGCGGTCCTGTCAAGCTTCTGTTCAGTGTTGGATTAAGAACACCAACAGCGGATCGCAAGCTCCTGGACAACGGTGTCCGCACACGATCAGAAGCGGCACGCCCGATTCAGCACGTCCGCACACCCTGCTGATGCCGTAGCCATATTCGCCTGTACACACAAGTCACATGCCTGCACGCGATGCCTTGCCCTGCACCTCCACAGCGATCTGCCAGGTGCTGTCCGGCCGGGCCCGCCAGAGACGCAGGTACGCGCGTGTGAGCAGCAGAGTATCGGGGGGCGGCGGCCGGACTGTCTGCATCCCATAGGTATACCCCAGGTCCCCTGCCCTTGCAACAGCGCCGCCTACCGGCACCCACGTCACCATCCCGGGCTGGTGCCGGATCCACTTTAAAGACCGTTGCCGGCCAGACAGCGGTCGCTCGCCCGCCCGCAGGTACAATGCCGAGTCGGACAGCGCCTCGCCATAGGCGACGGTGCTTCCCGCACCCATGGAAATTGCAGCCATATCGCGGTCCGCCTTGAGCATCGCCACACGGGCAGCTTCCTGATACAGTGGCCGGCCTGCACGGGCCCATCCCCGGCCTGCACGTGTGACCGGTCCGCCATCGGAGGCCTGGAAAAGGTGCACCGTCCGCATCGCCGCCTCCACCCTCCACGAGCTGTCCCGGCGCTGCCGCCATACAAGAACATGCCAGGCAGCCGAATCGCCTGCCTGCCCCGCAGCCACCGTATAGCCAAAATCGCCTGCGGCGGCAATCTCAATCAGATGCAGCGCCGTCAGACCCCGCTCATAGCTGCACGTCCAGGCACTGGCGGAGGCTGGTGCCGACACCAGTACAACAGCATCGGCAGCCAGCACATCCTGCATCGCTGTGCATGTTCCAGACACTTCTGACGCTGCCTGGAGCGCGATGGCAGCCTCTTCCAGGACATCCGCTGAAGTGACGATATGCATCGGGTCCTGACACCCCGCAAGCAGCAAGCCCAAGGCCGCCAGGCTGCGAGACACCACACCGGGCGTGTTATGAGACGCGTGGTCCACTTAGCTGCATGATCTGCGCATCGTGGTCGGAAAGTATGGGAATATCCTCCTGCTTCGGAGGCATGAGCGGGCGGCTGGCACGCCAGGCGTCATCGAGCTGCACGGACACCTGGTCTTCATGTATCAGCACAGGACCGTTGTAGCGGGTCTGGCGTGAGGAATTCTCCAACCGAAGCACGCCGCGCGGACACACCGCGGCGCACATGCCGCAGCCTACACAGGATGCACGAATGATATTCTGACCGCGCTGTGCATACCACCGCACATCAATGCCCATCTCGCAGTAGGTGGAGCAGTTACCACAGGAGATGCACTGACCGCCGTTGGTGGTGATCCTGAAACGCGAGAAGTACTTCTGCAACAATCCCAGCACCGCCGCCATCGGGCACCCGAACCGGCACCACACACGTGAGCCCATAATCGGGTAGAAACCGACGCCAACAACACCGGCAAACACCAGCCCGATAAAGAAGCCATACCAGCGTGAAAACTGCCCCGAAACACCGCCCAGAATGCCCTGGCCAGTGGCGCTGTTGACCCAAAGCAGCCCTGTTGTAACAACCACAAAGACGAGCACGGAATGAACCATCCAGCGCTCAACCTTCCATGCGCTTGAAGATTTGTCGGACAGATGACGGAACGGGTCGCCTGCGGTTTCCGCCAGGCCACCGCATCCGCATACCCAGGAGCAGTACCAGCGCTTACCAAAGAAGTACGTGAGCACCGGTGTTGCCACAGCCGTACCTGCAATGCCCCAGAACACCATGAACACGCCAAGGCTGGAGGCATTGGTGAAGTGCGCAATACTGTTCGGCCATATGTAATCATATTTGAGCGGCCAGAAGTAGCTGAAGTAGTACTCAGGCTGGTTGAGCATCTTGAGAAAGCCCGGTATCAGGAACGCAAACCCCAGCTGAAAGAACATCACGCTGATCGTCCGCACGATCTGGTACCGGTTGTTACGGTACTTGATGATCATGCGGGCGCCCATTATCACAACCGCCACCGTGTAGAAGAACCCGTACAGAAACCAGCGGTCCGCCGCCTCGCCGCGAAGCAGATAGCTGAGTGAATCCGTCATGCGCACCAGGTACTCGAGGCTGTGCGGTGCCCAGTACAGGATCACATAAAAACCCGTAAAGACGATGCCCAGCAGCCATCCGGCCATGCCCCGCGCCGTGGCCGGAGAAAACCATACATGGTTGTTGTCCACGCCAGCGGGGCGCTTCAGGTAGCCGCTGAAAAGCACCCCGCTGCCTGCGGTAATGCATCCCATCGTGAACCACAGGCTTACGCCGCGCGCGGCTTCACCTGCCCCGAACATCACGCAGAGCAGACCCACAAGTCCCGCGCCAATGAGTGCCAGGCCTGTTCGCTCCCGCGCGCTGTACGCGCCACCCGGTGTAGTCAGCTGAAGGCTCGGAGTACTACGCACAGGTCACCGCAGACTGCTGATACATGCGGGCAAAGCTGCGGAAATGACGCCTGTCAAACTCTCCGTCAAAGTGTGCACGCCGGAGATCCTTCACCACCGTGTCAACCGTAGCATGGCGCAGGAGCCAGTGTTCACACACGTCGTGGCGAAGGCGCGTGCCCAATGCATTAAAGCCGCGCACAACGCGGCTGTCTGCGTCAAAATCGATGCGCAGCAGCTTCCTGGCAACGGGGTCCTGCCAGCAGATAGTGCGCACGTCCTCCGGCTGCCGGGCCTGTATATCACCGTATGTCTGATACTCTATCGTGAAAAACTTTGCAGAGTTATAGAAAACGCCCCGATCATATGCCGTGCGCAAACCGCAAATCGAGCGGGCCACCGTCCTGCCGTGGCTGCGGCCGGTGTACCAGAGCTGCTCTATGCGGCGGCTCCCGACGCCCTCGCGATCGAACTCGGCACAGTCGCCCGCCGCATAGACATCCGGTGCACTCGTTTCGAAGTACTCGTTCACAACAATACCGCGGCTCGTGGCGATACCTGAGGCCTTTGCCAGCCCGATGTTGGGGTGTACCCCCACGGTCAGCCCGGCAAACTGGCAGGGGATCTCATCGCCTGCCGTGGTTGTGACGGCACGGCAACGGCCGGCCTCATCCGGCAGGACAGACTCAAGCTCCGCTCCGAGCCTGAGGTCTATCCCATGACGCAGGATCTCCTGACTGATCATGGTGGACTCCTCCGGTGGCAGCAGGTAGTCCATGTAGCTTTTCTCGCGAACCAGAAACGTTACCAATATATGGCGCACATACAGCATCTCGGCCATCTCAACGCCAATCAGGCCGCCACCCACGACCACCGCGCTGCCGATATCACGGGTCCACCGCTCCATCGTTACCAGGTCAGGTATACCGTACAGCCCCTGCACGCCATCAAGATCCTGGCCCGGCCAGCCAAACATGTTCGGTCGGGAGCCGGTGGCCAGCAGCAGCGCATCGTACCCGATCGCGCGGCGACCCCCGAGAAGCACACGCTTTTTTTCAGTATCTACGCAGGTCGCATACCCGCGAACGAGGTCGATACCATTCTTCTCCCAGAAGCTATCTTCATACGGCTTGACATCCTTGTAACGCATGTGGCCCATGTAGATGTACATGAGCGCTGTCCGCGCGTAGAAATGGTCTGTCTCGTCCGAGATCACCGTGATACGCGCAGCGCTTAGCTTTCGGACAAACCGCGCCGCTGTGATACCTGTTATCCCATTGCCAATGATTACAACGTGCTGCGGCATAAAGCGTTGGATACAGCTGAATCAGTGTGACCTGGAGACTGGGGTCTGCAGGGTGCAGTGGCAAGGAAGTTACTCAATAGTGGTCATACTGCAGTAAGCCTGCCATGATCTACGGCATCGCCGGCAACACACGCAAGGAGGAGGTCTGGCGCCCCATCACCGCGCTGCTGCGTTGGCTTCAGGCTGCGGGTCTGCAGTACAGCCTGCACGCAGATATCGCAAAGGGCCTGCGTCTGCGTTCCAGGCAAAGCCTGACAGAGGTGCCTCCAGCGCAGCCGGATATCATCCTTTCCTTTGGCGGAGACGGCTCCCTGCTGCGTACAGCCCACAGGATAGCGCAAGCTGGAACCCCGATCCTTGGAATCAACCTGGGACGCCTGGGCTTTCTTGCGGAAGTGGATGTGACAGAGGTCCAGGAAGCCATCGGGCTTCTCGAGGCAGGCGCCTATGAGATCGACAACCGCCTGGTCCTGTCCGTCACCACAGACACCGGGTACACGCCCCCGCAGTGGGCACTGAACGACGTGGTTCTGGCACGGGCTGAGTCCGCCGGGCTCGTGGCCATTGAAGTCACCGCTGACGGTGTGAAGCTGGACACCTACTGGGCTGACGGCCTGATCGTTGCCACGCCCACAGGCTCCACGGCTTATTCACTGGCGGCAGGCGGTCCCATCGTCGTCCCCGGCAGCGACGCGCTCCTTGTCACACCCGTCGCCAGTCATAAGCTGACGGTCCGTTCAATCGTCCTGCCTGGCAAGACAGTGGTGGAAGCCAGGATTGCCGAGAAAAGCCTGCCCTGCGTACTGGCAGTGGACGGAGCGAGCCGCACCATCACCGACAGTGCACCGATCAGGGTTGAACGCGCCTCCCACAGCATCAGGCTGGTGCGGCTGGCTGGACGACACTATTTTCACACGCTCCGCTCCAAGCTGTTCTGGGGCGCAGGCCCGCAGCAGCGAACC
Source organism: Rhodothermales bacterium (assembly GCA_012271185.1). Lineage (GTDB taxonomy): Bacteria > Bacteroidota > Rhodothermia > Rhodothermales > Bin80 > JAAXGV01. The sequence continues at coordinate 8,522 of JAAXGV010000185.1, read as the reverse complement.
GTATGACACGGCACCTGTGGCTGCTGCTGTGCCTTGCGCTGACCGTGGCTGTCGGATGCAGCGCGAGCCGCAGCACAGTAACCGGGCCAGAAGCAACACCGCTAAGCGCCTCCGAGGTGGTTCGGAAAGTTCGCGAAGCTGCACGAGTCCCTCATAATGCGCTGCAGCTGTCGGCCGACCTGTCTGTGCGGTCGCCGGCCTTCACCGGCAGTGTCCGCGCGCTGATTACACACCGGCGTGACGATACACTCTTCGCCTCGCTCACAGCTACAGCGCTGCGCGTTGAAGCCGGGCGGCTCTGGACCACAGTCGACAGCTTCATATACTACGACCGGTTCAGTCAGCAGGTGGTGTACGGCTCAGCAGAGCAGCTGGACCAGGTGATGCCCGGCCTGTTTGCTGGCGAGACGGCGTTCGAAACGCTTCTGGGACTCCTGGTACCCGACACAGACGGGGTCTGGACGCTGGACAACGCGGCATCCCAGCACATCCTGACAGACGCAAGCTCCCGGTACATCATTGACCCTTTGCACTGGCGCGTCTTGCTGCATGAAAAGCTTCGGCCGGATGGCACGCTCCTGGAAGCGATCCGCTATACGGATTTTGTGGACGTGGACGGACAACTGTATCCGAGGCGCGTGGTGCTGCAACACCCGGAGGAAGGCGTGGTCGTATCCGCTTATTACCGCGAGATCACACTGGACCCGGAAATGCTGAACCTGGACTTGCAGATGCCTGACAATGTGCCCTGGGTGCGCGCGGAAGATCTGATGCAAAGCCAGTAGCAGACTTCACCTGTAATTACCATGGTAACCGCCCAGGTTGCTTTATCTTTGGATGTGAACAAGCAGACTACTTGACCTATGACCCGGAGTTATGATGTTGTCGTGATTGGTACGGGGCCGGGTGGCTACGAAACCGCCATCCGTGCTACGCAGCTCGGCTTCAAGACCGCTGTGATTGAGAAAAACAAGCTGGGCGGCGTGTGCCTCAACGTAGGCTGTATCCCGACAAAGGCGCTGTTGAAGAGCGCTGAGCTGATGGCCTATGCGGGCCATCTCTCCGACTATGGCCTGGCACTTGAGGGAGCGATCACCCCTGACTTTCCCAAAGTGATCCAGCGCAGCCGCGGCATTGCAGGCAAAATGAACCGGGGTATCCGGTTCCTGATGAAGAAGAACAGTATCGATGTCATTCGCGGCCACGCCAAAGTGCTGCGCGGCGGCAGAATCAGCGTGGAGCCGTCAGTGGATATGGACGGTAAAAAGGTGGGAACACGCCAGACGGTAACAGCGAAACACATCATCCTGGCAACAGGCGCGCGTGCACGCGCAATCCCGCCACTGCCTGTTGATGGCAGCAACATCATCGACTACAGAGGCGCTATGCTGCAGAGCACCCGGCCAACACGCCTGGTCATTGCAGGCGCCGGCGCTATCGGCGTGGAATTCGCCTACTTCTATCACCACATGGGCACCAGGGTGACGCTGGTCGAACTGCTGGACCGCATCGTGCCCGTGGAAGACGCCGATGTGTCCAGGGAGCTTCAGCGCTCCTTCCGCAAAGCTGGCATCACGGTCATGACCGGTGCGGCGGTCAGTCACGTGGACACCGGCAGCACACCGCTAAAGGTCACCATAAAGACAGGGAGCAGCACCAGGGTCGTTGAAGCGGACCAGGTCCTTTCGGCGGTAGGCGTAACCGGAAACATTGAAAATCTCGGTCTGGAGGCACTCGGCATCAGGACGGATCGCGGCTTTATTGTCGCTGATGAGTTCGGACGGACGAGCGCATCCGGGGTCTACGCCATCGGGGACGTAGCCGGACCACCATGGCTCGCGCACAAAGCCAGCCATGAAGGCATCGTTTGCGTTGAGAAGATCGCAGGCAAAGATGCTAGGCCGCTGAACAAGAAAAATGTGCCGGGCTGTACCTACTGCCAGCCTCAGATCGCGTCAGTAGGATATACCGAGACTCAGGCCAAAGAGGCCGGGTATGAGGTTAAGGTGGGAAAGTTTCCGTTTTCCGCATCGGGCAAGGCATCGGCCGCAGGTCATGCCGGCGGCTTCGTCAAGATCATCTATGACGGAAAGTACGGCGAACTGCTGGGGTGCCATATCATCGGACACGACGCAACCGAACTCATCGCGGAAGCCGTAGCTGCACGTGAACTGGAGACCACATATCACGAGATCCTGGAGACCATGCACCCGCACCCCACGCTCTCCGAAGCCGTGCTGGAGGCCACGCGGGCAGCCTTCGGCATCCCTATCAACACCTGAGGCGCGGCTACCGCACGACAGAGCCGTTTTCGCCCTCTGCGGTAACGATGGACAGATGGCCTTCACGGTCTTCCGCCATGAGCAGCATGCCCTGGCTTTCCAGTCCCATCATTTTTCGGGGAGCCAGGTTGGCCACGGCCACCACGCGCCGACCCACCAGCTCCGAAGGCGCAAAGTGCTCGGCCACGCCGGCAAGAATCTGCCGCCTGGTGTAGCCCAGGTCCACCTCGAGACGGACAAGCTTCTTTGACTTCCTGACACGCTCGGCTGTCAGCACTGTGCCCATGCGCAGATCCAGCTGCGCAAACGTGCTGTAGTCAATACGGTCCTTGGGCTTCGCATACGGCTTGGCGTCTCCAGCTGACAGCCTGGTAATCTGTGCCTTGATGCGATCGTCCTCCACCTTGGAGAACAGTATCACGCGCTTGCCCAGCTCAACTCCGTCACACAGTATCTGCGCACCAGCCTCATCCCATCCCACAGACACCTCCGCACCCTCTCCCGGCATGCTGGATCGTATGCCTTCGAGACGAAGCATACTGCGGAGTCTGGCTGCAGTGAATGGCAGCACAGGATCAATCAACACGCTTAACGCGGCGCAAATCTGCAGTGACACGTAGACAGTGTTCGCACAGGCCTGCCGGTTACTCTTGCGCGTATTCCAAGGCTGTCTGTCGTTGAAGTACTTGTTGCCCATGCGCGCCAGGTCCATGGTCATGGCCACGGCCTCGCGAAAGCGGAACCGCTCGTAAGACTCCCCTATGCGCGCGGGAAACGTCTCCAGCTGCCTGAGCACATCCAGGTCCTGCACATCAGGATTCTTCAGATGCGGAACCACGTTGCCAAACTCGCTTGCAGCAAACGCCAGCGCACGGTTCACAAAGTTGCCCAGGATATCTGCCAGCTCAGAGTTCACGCGCAACTGAAACTCCTTCCAGCTGAAGTCTGCATCCTTGGACTCCGGCAGCGTGGATGCCAGCGCATAGCGCAGCAGATCCGGAGGAAACTCCTCCAGGTACTCGTGCAGCCAGACAGCCCAGCCGCGGCTGGTGGAGAGCTTCTTGCCTTCGATCGTCAGAAACTCATTGGCAGGAACATTCTCCGGCAGAACAAACGCTCCATGGGCCATCAGCATGGCCGGAAACATCAGCGTATGGAAGACTATGTTGTCTTTGCCAATGAAATGGATCAGTTTCGATGCCTGATCTTTCCAGTACAGCTCCCAGCGATCCGGGTCACCCTGGCGCTCGGCCCATTCGCGTGTGGCTGAGATATATCCTATGGGCGCATCGAACCAGACATAGATGACCTTCCCGCTGCCGCTGACCCCAGCATCCTGCGCCACCTCCGGGGGTATGGGCACACCCCACGGCACATCCCGTGTGATGGCGCGATCACGAAGGCCATCACTGAACCATGCACCGATCTGACCCAGCACGTTTGGCTTCCATTCCGGGTGCGCAGCAACATATTCTTCCAGCCTGTTCTGCCACTCGCCAAGCGGAAGGTACCAGTGCGTAGTTGACCGGAGCACTGGAACAGCATCGGTCAATGTGCTTCGCGGGTTGACAATCTCGGCCGGACTCAGCGAGGTGCCACAGCGTTCGCACTGGTCCCCGTACGCCTCATCGTACCCGCACTTCGGACATGTACCCTTTACAAAACGATCTGCAAGGAATACGCCAGCCTGAGGGTCATAGAGCTGCTTATCTGTCTTCAGCACGAAGTGATGATGCTGCGCCAGACGCCGAAAAAAGTCCTGGCTTGTTTCCTTGTGGACATGTCCGGAAGTGCGCCCGTAGTGATCAAAGCTCATGCCGAAGGCGGCAAAGCTGTCCCGTATCATCGGGTGGTACTGGTCAATGATCGCTTGGGGCTCCGTTTCTTCGCTTAGCGCGCGCACCACGATGGCCACACCGAACTCATCAGAGCCGCAGACATAGACAACATCGCGCCCCTTAAGACGCTGATAGCGGCAGTACAGGTCTGCGGGAAGGTAGGCGCCGGCCAGGTGGCCTATGTGAATGGGGCCATTCGCGTACGGCAGCGCGGAGGTGACCAGAATACGCTTAAACACTTTCCTGCTCACACGCACCTCGAATCAGAATATGCTGCACCATGGGCCGGTTCAACCTGAGGCCGGTACATGTGATCCGCTGATGCAGGCTTCACAGGACCTTGACGCCATGGCTGACACCCTGTGCGTATCTTTTGCCTTCTTTCCTGCATGGCGGCGATGACACAGCATGAGGCTTTTCATGACCGTGTTGCAACGGTGACGCGAACCACGCACGAGACTGATGTCTCTGTGCAGATCAACCTGGATGGCAGCGGCCGGTATGCCAACACCACCGGAATCGGGTTCCTGGATCATATGCTGGATCTTTTTGCGCGGCACGGCGGGCTTGACCTGGAAGTGACGTGCAAGGGTGACCTTCATGTTGACGAGCACCACAGCGTAGAGGATGTTGGCATCACGCTGGGGCAGGCAGTTAGCCAGGCGCTGGGCGACAAGCACTACATTGTGCGCTACGGCTTTGCCTGCGTGCCAATGGATGAGGCGCTGGCGCGCGCCGTGATTGACCTGTCTGGCCGCTTCACGCTCCACTTTGATGCAGCATTCAGCCGGAACAGGGTCGGAAGCCTGCCCACCGAGCTGGTGCGGCATTTCTGGCACAGCTTTGCTGAGCACGCGTCCTGCACGCTCCATATCAGTGTGCTGCACGGCACCAATGCACATCATCAGGTTGAAGCCATCTTCAAGGCGGCGGCGCGTGCGTTTCATGCGGCTGTGCGGCGCGATCCCGGCGGCGTCCGCGTGCCATCCACGAAAGGCATGGTTTAGCCTGCCGGCTGCCCGATGTCGAAGCTGACCCTATCGTCCCAGGCCATCGCCATCATTGGCGCCGGCAACATTGGCCATGCGCTTATCGGCGGCCTGACACGCGGTGGCCATTCCAGAGCTGCGGAGATACGCGCAACACGGCGCCAGCCGGAGGGCGTCGCAGCACTCAGAGCCGAGTTCCCCGGTGTCCGGTGCGGTCACGACAACGCTGCTGCCGTCCGCGGCGCTACGCTGGTGGTACTGACGGTGAAGCCCTTGAACGCGCCGGCCGTCTTCCGGGAGATCCGTTCGCACCTTGGCGGCAGCACGCTGGTGGTGTCGGCCCTGGCCGGACTCACTACTGACGCCATCACAGGTGCACTGGGTGCCCAGCGCCCGGTCGTGCGTACAATGCCAAACACGCCGATGCTAGTGGATCAGGGAGCCACCGCGATCGCGGCCGGTATCCATGCCAGCACGGCCCACCTGGCGGTTGTCCGCGAGATGTTTGAAGCGGTCGGCCGCGTAGAACAAGTGCCGGAATACCTCATGGATGCCGTTACCGGGCTTTCCGGCAGCGGTCCTGCATACGTCTACATGCTGATTGAGGCGCTGACCGATGCGGGCGTCAGGCAGGGTCTGATGCGCTCTGTGGCCTTCAGGCTGTCTACCCAGACAGTACTCGGCGCTGCCGCGCTGGTGTCGCAAACAGGCAAGCATCCTGCAATCCTCCGGGATGAGGTTACGACGCCGGGCGGCACCGCCATCGCGGCAATCGCGGAGCTCGAATCACACGGGATGCGCACGATGATCATCAACGCGGTAGCCACCGCCACGAGACACTCCAAAGAGCTGAGCGGCTCACAGATACCCCAGAGCGTGCCGTGATCACGATCATCGATTACGGTATCGGGAACCTCAGGTCCATCGAAAAGGCCTTTGCACACGTGGGAGCCATGGTACTCCGGACCGACCGGCCGGAGGATATAGCAGCAGCCGATCACCTTGTGCTGCCCGGTGTAGGAGCCTTTGGCGCATGTATCGGCGAAGTTCGAAAGCGCGCGCTTGCCGGACCGATACTCGAGTCCGTTCAGCGTGGCGTGCCTTTTCTGGGGATATGCATCGGCATGCAGATGCTTTTCGAGGCAGGGCTTGAAGGCGGAGAGCACAAAGGTCTGGGTATCCTGCCAGGCCATGTGAGGCGGCTGGCTTTTCCGAACGGAGTACGGCTCAAGGTTCCCCAGATCGGGTGGAACCAGGTCCTGGCACAGCACCCGTCTCCGCTCCTGGCCGGCACTGGCCCGGCACCCTGGTGCTACTTTGTGCATTCGTATCACGCTGCGCCGGTGCACGCTGGTGACATCATCGCCACGACGACGTACGGGATTGAGTTCCCGTCGGTGGTAGGTCGTGACAACATCTACGGCGTTCAGTTCCACCCGGAAAAAAGCCAGCGCAGCGGGCTTCGCATCCTGAAGAACTTCGCCGGCCTGTCCTGAGCATGCTCCTGCTCATTCCCGCCATTGACCTGCGCGGCGGCCATTGCGTGCGGCTTCACCAGGGACGGTATGACCACGAAACCGTGTACGAGCCTGACCCGGTTGCCATGGCGCTGTCGTGGCAGCGCCAGCGCGCAGCCTGGCTGCATGTCGTGGACCTCGATGCTGCACGCGGCGGGTCGGAGGACCGTGCGCACAACCGCATGGAGGTCGCAGGCATCTGTGCAGCGCTGAACATCCCTGTGCAAATCGGCGGCGGCATCCGCACGCTGGAGGATATCCAGGCTGTCCTGGCCCTGGGCGCTGCCCGTGTGGTTCTCGGTACGAGCGCGGTGCAGGACCCCGACATGATCGCTGAGGCCGTGGCACACTTCTCTGCGGAAAGGATCGTCGCGGGAATTGATGCCAGAAGCGGCGAAGTCCGTACGCAAGGATGGACACAAGGCAGCGGAGTTGATGCGATAGACCTGGCACAGGACATGGAGCGTCGCGGGGTGCGGCGCATCGTCTATACCGACATCACACGGGACGGCACCATGCAGGGGCCCAACCTCGCAGCGTACCGCGCCCTCGGGCGCCACCTGCACGCCGCCAGCGTCACCGCCTCAGGTGGCGTCGGATCGTATCGGGACCTTGCTGCGCTCAGCAGACTGCAGGCGTATCGTGTCGACTCGGTGATCGTGGGGCGCTCACTCTACGAGGGGCGGTTTCCGTGTCAGCAGCTGTGGAATGCACACACCAAACCCTGAACATTCCGCCATGCCACACGCCAAGCGCATTATTCCATGCCTCGATGTGGACGAGGGTCGTGTAGTGAAGGGCGTCAACTTTGTGGACCTCGTTGATGCAGGCGACCCTGTCGAGCACGCACAGTTCTACGATGCCGAGGGTGCGGATGAGCTCGTGCTCCTGGATATAACAGCCACGCATCAGCGGCGAAACATTCTGCATCATGTCGTCCGGCAGGCTGCCGACGAGGTTTTTATTCCGCTCACGGTAGGCGGTGGCCTCCGCAGCGTGAACGATATGCGGCACATGCTCCATGCTGGTGCTGATAAGGTTTCGGTTAATTCATCAGCTGTTGCCGACCCCTCGCTGATCACCCGGGGTGCCCGGGCTTTCGGGGCTCAGTGTATCGTCGTGGCCATTGACGCCAAGCGCCGATCCGGCGGACATTGGGAGGTGTTTGTGCGCGGAGGTCGCACGCCTGCCGGCCTGGATGCGGTCGCCTGGGCCCGGGAAGCACAGGAACGTGGCGCTGGGGAGATCCTGCTTACGTCCATGGACCGTGACGGCACGCGGGACGGATATGACCTTGACCTGCTGCGCGCGTTCGATGCAGAGCTGTCTGTTCCGGTGATAGCCTCAGGAGGTGCCGGCACGCTGGCCCACCTGCGGGATGCGCTGCTGACCGGATGCGCAGACGCCGTACTGGCAGCATCCATATTCCACTTTCGGGAATTCACCATCGGTGAGGCCAAACGCTTCCTGCAAGACGCCGGCATTCCCATGCGGATCGACCTCGCGTCATAGCATGGCATCCCGATCCGGAACGCCATGCTATGGTACCTGCTGTATCCGTGAAGCGCGGCGCGTGTTACCGTTCGGGAACAATCCGTCAGGTGTCGGATTGCGTATGGTGTTTAACCACGCACTGGCTGATCCATGCAGGAGAGTGACAGCACACGGCCAGCGCCGGCGGACAGCGATCTTCCCGGCTTTTCAGGCTGCTGGATCCGCCTCAGGCCCCAACTCTTCTCTATTTCGGTACTGGGACCTCTTTTTCACCCAGCACGCTGGAAACCCCTTTCTTCCACGGGCTGCTAACGCAGGGGCCTGAACGTGGGTGAGAAGCCTGCATGCGGACTGATCTCCGGGGTTTCAGGCGTGTCGGGCATCGCATCGGTACCGCAGTAG
>JAAXGV010000113.1 GCA_012271185.1 Rhodothermales bacterium | reverse complement strand
GGCCTGGTGCAGGCCGTCGGAGTAGCGGCGCCCCGGCATGAGTCGCCCCGTGAAGTCGTCCACGATGACAACCTCGCCGTCCCTGACCACGTACTCCTTGTCACGCCCGTACATCCTGTGCGCCCGCAGCGCGTTCTCGATGTAGTGGGTCTTCTCGATGTTCACCGGATCGTACAGATTGGTAACGCCGAGCCACTGCTCCACCTTCACGACCCCGGCGTCGGTGAGGCTGACGACCCGGCGCTTGGCGTCAACGGTGTAGTCCTCGTCCTCTCGAAGCCGGGGCGCGAGCTTGGCGAACCTCACGTACTCCTGCGTGGACTCCCTGGCGGGGCCGCTGATGATCAGCGGCGTCCTGGCCTCGTCTATGAGGATGTTGTCCACCTCGTCAACGATCGCGTAGTGAAGGCCGCGCTGCACCTTCTGAGATTCGTCCACCACCATGTTGTCCCGCAGGTAGTCGAACCCAAACTCGTTGTTGGTGCCGTAGGTTATGTCAGCGCGGTACGCAGCGCGGCGTCCCCGGGAATGCGGGTCATAGCCGTCGATGACATCAACCGTGAGACCCAGGAACTCAAAGACCGGCCCCATCCATTCGGCATCGCGCTGAGCCAGATACGGGTTCACGGTCACCAGGTGCACACCCCGCCCCGCCAAGGCATTGAGATAAACGGGTGCAACAGCAACGAGCGTCTTGCCCTCGCCCGTCTTCATCTCGGCGATGTTGCCGCGGTGCAGCACAACACCGCCCAGGAGCTGCACATCATAGGGCACCATCTCCCAGGTGATTCTGACGCCACCGGCGTTCCATGTGTTGGTCCACACGGCCATGGAACCCTGGATCGCGGGATAGCCACGCTTCCTGGCCACGGCATGATCGTGGTCACTTGCCCTGACCGTCAGGCCACCCTTCTCAGTGAACCGGCAGCACACCTCCTTGACTACCGCAAACGCTTCCGGAAGAATGTCTTCGAGCGTTTCGCGGACAACGTCAAGCCACTCCTCTTCGAGCTCGTCCAGCTCCTCAAAAAAGTCCAGGCGGTCCTTCAGGGAAAGCTCCTGTGCCGGCTGCCCGTTTGCGCCAACGGCCGTGCTGACACCGCGCAGCAGATCGTTGATCTCCTTCTGGCGGGCTTCAACCTCTGCGACGTTCTTCCGGATGACCGCCTTGAAGGCGGCCGTCTTCGCACGCAGCCTGTCATCGGACAGGCTGCGTATCTGGGGTCCGAAACCCAATATCTTATCAACGACAGGCTGATAGTGCTTGTCTATCAGGCGCTGATTCTTGTCCCCAAAGAGGCCGGAAAAGACCCTTGTGACTGTGTTGATCATACTCTGCCCTGGGTGCGCTTATGCAGTCCGGCCGGCAGCTGCAGAGGCCCGGCCAGCCCCGTCACACCCGCCGTTCAATGGCTTTCGGCATGGATCCGTTCCCTACACACAGGGTTGGATGGCAGCACTGCAAGCCTGTGCTATGCGACTGTCTCTGCTTCTGCTGCTTCCCGGTATGCTGTCCTTCGCAGCGGCCGCGCAGCCTGGACCCGCAACAGGATTTGCGCTCATGCGTGTGGAGCCGTCCTCCCGCGGCATGGCCCTGGGCGGCAGCCTTTCCGCAGTCTGCTGCGAGCACCTGGACGCGTTTTTTCACAACCCTGCCCTGCTCAGCGCCTCTGTTGACCGGATGGTTTCGGTGTCCTACCTGAACCACCTCAGCGACCTCAGCGCCGGGTTTGCAGCATACAGCCACGACCTTGGGCGCTATGGTACAGCGGCGGCAGGGGTGCGCTACCTGCACTACGGAAGCTTGCAGCGCACTGACGATACCGGTACCAGCAGCGGCACCTTCACAGCGTCGGACATGGTGCTGACACTTGGGGCAGGGCGTGCATACCGCAGCCGGTTCCGGTACGGTATCAACGTGCACCTGGCATACTCAGGCATCGACGATTACAGCGCAGTCGCCCTGCTTGCCGATCTGGGGGCGGTGTTCCACGACCCGGTACAGCAGTTTACCGCCAGCGCTTCGGTGAACAGCGCCGGCCTGGTGCTTCGTTCGCTGGGCTCCACGGCCGATGAGGTCCCTGTTGATCTGCGTGTGAGCATCGCCAAGAGGCTGCGCCATCTCCCGCTCTTTGTAACGCTCACAGCCTACAACCTGAATGCCATCGGCAGCGGGCCGGATGCGGGCGGCACCGCCAGTGATATTGCGGCACACACCATCCTGGGGCTGGACTTTCAGGTGGTGCCGGCTTTCGCCATCCGGCTGGGCTACAATCACCGGCGACACATCAACCTGTCTTCCGGCAGACGCCCCGATCTTGCCGGAACTGGCATGGGTTTCGGATTGCGCGTAAAGGGGTTTACGCTGGACTATGCGTACTCGTCCTGGTCCTTTGCCGGCCTGCACCAGTTCACGGTGGGGACGCAGCTCTAACTGCGCGTCAGCAGCCCCTTCTCCTGCAGATACTTGATCTTGGTGCTGAGCCTGCTGGTTCGCACCCGCAGTTTTATGTCCTCCATACTCATCCCGTCATTGAGCCACAACAGGAGGGCCGTCAGCCTCAGACTTTTTGGGCTTACTCCGGGACGCTCAATCCCTGCTTTTCTCATATAGCTGGTTATGCGCCGCCGGATAGACCGCGAGTCCATACGGCTGTCCTTGCTCTTGTATGAGTGCGACAGGATCACCGGATCTCCGGGGCCCCGTGCAGGTCGCGTATGCAGGTACTCGGCAATCTTGTTCTCCACGGGCTCATCCAGCGGTATCAGTTCCGTCTTCCTGCCCGATCGCTTGCCTTGGACCCGCAGGTGCGTCCCTAGGAGCGTATACTCGATGTCTTCTATATCCGCCCGCTCAATCTGAGCCTCTGCAAGCCCTGCATAGAGCATGCCATAGATGATGGCCATGTCGCGCTTGCCAATGGCCGTGGAGGTGTCCACGACGCGCAGCAGCGCAAAGATTTCGGGCTCCGTGAGCGGCTGCGTGGCGTGTGTGCTTGCTCTGCCTCCAGCCTTGAGGTGGGCGGAAGGATCCTCGTTAAGGAAGCCGGTCGCCACCAGGTACTTGCAGAACTGGCGCAGCGCAGTCAAATAGGCGGCCACGGTTCTTACGCCCAGCGCGCGCTCCACAACAAGAAAATCCTTGTATTCGTCCATCGCCGCTCTGGTCATCGGACAATAGCCGCCCTGCTCATCAAGCCACCGCCCAAACCCGTTAAGGCAGCGAGTGTAGACCTGCTTGGTCGCCTTGGACTTGCTGCCTAGGTACTCCTTGACGAACACCCGCTTGCGGTGCTCCAAGTCACCTGTGGTAAGCACCACTCCGCCTTGCCGGCGCTCTACAGCCAGGCTGAGGGCCCCCTTCATTTTTTCGTGCTGCTGTGTCAGATCTCTGCTGTCGGGTCGATAGCTTCCACGACAGAAGCAAACTTACGAAGAAAAGAAATTCCCATTGCACCGTCAATAATACGGTGGTCATACGACAGCGAGAGATACATCATGTGTCGGATGGCAATGACATCTCCCAGCACCGGATCTTCAACAACCACGGGTTTCTTCTGGATGGTCCCAGTGGCCAGGATCGCCACCTGGGGCTGCAGAATGATGGGCGTACCCATAATCGAACCCAGTGATCCCAGGTTCGTGAGCGTAAAGGTGCCGCCCTGCAAGTCATCAGGCTGAAGGTCATTGGAGCGTGCGCGCTTTGCCAGGTCATGCGCAGCGTGTGCAAGACCCGACACGCGCTGCCGTCCGGCATGCCTGATCACGGGCACGATCAGCCCCGTCTTGTCAATATTGACTGCAATGCCGATGTGGTAGTCCTTTTTGAGTATGATGCGTGTCTCGTCGACAGAGGCGTTCAGTATCGGGTGGTCGCGCAGGGCCTCGACCGCGGCATACACCAGAAAGGGCGTATAGGTCAGCCTGATGCCTTCACGCGCCAGGAAGGCCTGCCTGTTCGATTCCCGAAGGCGCACCAGGTTGGTCGCATCCACTTCCGCAAACGAGGTGACATGGGCAGCCGTCCTGCGCGAGAGCGTCATATGATGCGCTACCAGCTGGCGCAGCCGGTCCATTTTGATGACCTCTTCTCGGGCATCCCCGGGGGCCGGCTCGGGTGATACCTCCGCACGCCGGGCCTTTGGCTCCGGAGCCGGTGCCGGGCGGTCCTGTGCCTCCAGATAGTCCAGGAGGTCCTGCTTCGTAATCCGCCCGCGGCTGCCTGAACCCCTAATGCTTTCAAGCTCGGCCTGGCTGACCTTCTCTTTCTGCGCGATGGTCCGCACCAGCGGCGTCAGAAAGCGGCCGTCGCTGAGGTGGCGCACACCAGCATCCGCGGAAGGCGGCGCCTCCACCGCCAGGACCGCCACCGGCGCCGGGCCGCCACCTGCGGTTATCACCCCGAGCACGGCACCCACATCCGCAGTCTCCCCTTCGGAAACCCGTATGCTGGTCAGCGTCCCGGCGGCAGGCGACGGAACATCTGTATCGACCTTGTCTGTGCTGATCTCCAGGAGCGTCTCATCCAACCCGACTGCATCACCAACCTGCTTATGCCATCTGTTGACGGTGCCCTCGGTGATGCTTTCACCCATCTTGGGCATGACCACCGGCACTGTAGTGGCAGAGTCTTCGTCTTCCGGCTCAGGCACTGCGGCAGCGGTTCGTATCCGTGCAATGGGCGTACCTGTTTCCACGGTCGTACCCGCCTCCACGAGAATCTCCTCCAGAACCCCCGATGCGGCGGCTGGAATCTCCGTGTCGACCTTGTCGGTGCCAATCTCTAGGAGCACCTCATCCAGCGCTACCGGGTCTCCGACCTTCTTGTACCATGCGATGACGGTGCCCTCAGTGATGCTCTCGCCCATCTTGGGCATTAACACGTCTATTGTCGTCATCGAAATCCGTCCCGATAACCGGCGAGTGTACAATATACAACCTTGGAAGGTTGTCCTTATGCGATCAGCGGCGCAATCACAAGCGCGACTACGGCGATGAGCTTGATGAGGATGTTAAGGCTTGGGCCGGAGGTATCCTTGAGCGGGTCACCGACCGTGTCGCCGGCCACAGCAGCCTTGTGGGCCTCGGTGCCTTTGGCCAGCGTCTTCCCGCTGATGTCCATGCCGGATTCAATACGCTTCTTGGCGTTGTCCCATGCTCCGCCGGCGTTGGACTGAAAGATGGCAAAGAGCACGCCGGAAACGGTCACACCCGCCAGGAGTCCGCCCAGCATATCCTTGTTGATGAAGCCGACAACGACCGGAACGGCCAGTGCCAGCAGGCCGGGCAGGATCATTTCGCGGATGGCTGCAGCTGTTGAAATGTCAACACATTTGGCGTATTCGGCGCTGGCTGTCCCCTCGCGGAGCCCCGGGATCTCGTTAAACTGCCGCCCGACCTCGGTAATCATGTCCGAGGATGCACGCCCTACGGCGGCTATGGCCATGGCACTGAACACATAAGGCAGTACGGCGCCAATCAGTAATCCGGCCAGAATATGGGGTGCAGCCACGTTGATCGTTTCCATGCCCGCCTGCTGCATGAATGCCGCAAACAGTGCAAGGGCCGTAAGAGCCGCAGAGCCTATTGCAAATCCCTTTCCTATGGCTGCAGTCGTGTTGCCGACCGCATCAAGCTTGTCTGTCCGGCTGCGCACCTCTGGCGGCAGCTTGGCCATCTCGGCGATGCCGCCCGCATTGTCAGATATCGGACCGTAAGCATCCACGGCAAGCTGTATGCCTGTAACTGACAGCATGCCCACGGCAGCGATTGCCACGCCATACAGGCCTGCAAAGGCATGGGCCCCGATGATGGCCATCGCCAGTATGAGTGCGGGAATACCCGCAGACAGCATGCCAACGCCCAGACCCGAGATGATGTTGGTAGCCGGCCCTGTTATGCTTTGCCGGGCAATCTCCAGCGTCGGACGCGTGTGTGTGGAGGTGAAGTATTCCGTAGATAAGCCGATCATGACGCCGGCGGCCAGGCCGATGAGCACCGCCCAGAACACACCCATGGACGTGTAGGTGAACTCCCCTACGATGGGTGTGGTGGCCGTCCATGATGCAGGAAGCATCCAGCGGATGACCAGGAAGGCTACTACCACCATAATGGCGCTGGCCCCGAACTCGCCCATGTTCAGGGCCTTTTGGGGGCTTCCGCCTTCTTTTGTGCGTACAGCAAAAGACCCTGTCACGGACACAAGGATGCCGGCTCCCGCAAGGACCAGCGGCAGCAGCACCGGCGCCAGCGTCCCCGCAGGCAGATCGAGGCCCTCATATGCGGTGAGAAAACCCGTGCCCAGAACCATCGTACCGATGATGGAGCCAACATAGCTCTCAAAAAGATCCGCCCCCATGCCCGCAACGTCACCGACGTTGTCGCCAACGTTGTCCGCGATCGTCGCAGGGTTGCGCGGATCGTCTTCAGGAATTCCTTCATAGACCTTGCCGGCAAGGTCTGCACCCACATCGGCGGCCTTGGTGTATATGCCACCGCCCACGCGCGCGAAAAGCGCAATAGAGGACGCGCCAAGCGAATAGCTCGCAATCACATTGACCACACGCAGCGGTGTCCAGTCCGCCAGGCTGTCATAGGCCAGAAACAGCAGGCCGAGCCCCAGGATGCCCAGTCCTACCACGCTGAGGCCCATGACCAGCCCGCCCGAGAACGCCATATTCAACGCAGGCGCCAAGCCGGTGCGTGCAGCATGCGTGGTGCGCACGTTGGCTTTTGTGGCAACCATCATCCCGATGAAGCCGGCCAGGGCGGAGCAAAGAGCGCCAGCCAGGAATGACACAGCCAGCAGCGGCGAGTTGACAACCTCCCCGTTCATCGTGCGCTCCTGCCAGTTGGCGAAAAACAGAAGCGCCGCCACGACAAGGACAAAGAAGAACAAGACACGGTACTCGCGCCGAAGGAACGCACGCGCACCGCGGGAGATCGCCGCCGCGATCTCGACCATCGTCTCAGTACCCGGATCCTGCCGTGAGATCCAGCGCGCACGATAGAAGGCGTACAGTAGGGCAATGATGCCCGTAACAGGAATCAGGAGCGTGACCAGCTGGCTGTTCATAGGCTTACTGTTGGAGTGGAACCGCTTGCAACCGCATTAAACGGCAGCATACCGCGAAGATGCACGGTGCCGCGCATTTACACAGAATCTTCAAGGTGCGGCGCTGTCCGTGGCTGCTGCCACGCGCCGGTTGAACTGGTTCATGGCCATCGTGAGCCCATCAGTGACACAGGTTGTCACAGCCTGCACAGCGCGCATGACGGCCTTTTCGATAGCCGGACGCTCCTCAGCCGTGAAGGGGGTGAGCACGAACCGGCGCTGCCGCCCCCGCTCGAACGCACCACGGATGCCTATGCGAACCCGCGCAAAGGCATCCGTATCCAGTTGATCGATGATGCTCTGCATACCATTGTGACCACCGGCACTGCCGCGCGCACGGATACGGATCATCCCGAGCGGCAGGTTCAGGTCGTCCGCCACAACTATGACCTCTTGCGGCGCCAGAGCCAGCCGTAGCAAGAGCCGATGAACGGAGTAGCCGCTCCGGTTCATGTAGGTCTGCGGCTTGGCCAGCGTGACGGGCCGGCCGCGGAGCCGCAGATCCGCCACAAGCGCCTCAGCGCGGCCATCGGAGCGAAACTGCCCGGCGCCAATCAGGCGATCCAGCACAACGAATCCAACGTTGTGACGCGTCTTGTCATACTTCGCGGTTGGGTTGCCCAGCCCGACTATCAGCCGCCGCGTTCCCGCCATGGCCAGACTATTCGACGATGTCTTCGTCTTCGGACTCTTCCGTGGCGATCTCAACGCGCGGGCGAGCAACAGACATGAGAATCTGGTCACTGGGTGCGCGAACCTCGAGGTTGTCCAAGGACAGGTCCCGCACGTGAATCGCCCCGCCGATGTCGATGCTGGTCACATCCACATCAATCTGCATGGGGATGTGCCTCGGCAGGCATGACACGGTGAGTTCCGTGATGGTGTGCCGGACGTGGCCGCCACGCGCCTGCCCTCTTGATGTCCCCAAATACCGCACCGGCACGGTAAGCGTGACGGGCTCACCCGCCTGCAGCACCTGAAAGTCCGCATGCATGGGCCGGTCCGTCACAGGATGGAAGGCGATATCCTTGAGGATGCACTCCCAGGCACTATCACCTAGGGCAATCCTCACCACATGCGCCTCGGCCGTGTGTATGAGCGGAAGCAGGCTTTTTTCTGATGTGGTGAACGGTACAGTGTCGACATGGCGCCCGTACAGTACGCACGGGACGTTGCCGTCGCGGCGAATAGCGCGCGCAGCGCCTTTGCCGGGCCGCCGCGATTCTGCGGTAAGCGAAACAATATTCATTGCAAGTCCATGATGTTATGTCCTGAAGAGCGTGGACACGGAAGCATCCGTGGAGATGCGCTGTATGGCGTCCGCAAAAAGGTTCGCCACGCTGACCACCTCGACACGCGCGGAACGCTGGCGCAGCGGGACGCTGTCCGAGACAACGACCTTGCTCAGTGCCGAGGCCTCAATGCGTTCGTAAGCCGGTCCTGACAGCAGGGGATGCGTGCACGCAGCCAGAATCTCCTGTGCACCGGCCTCCCTCAAGGCGTTGGCAGCATTGGTGAGCGTTCCGGCCGTATCAATGAGGTCATCAATAAGCAGCACATTCCTGCCTTTCACCTCGCCGATGATGTTCACCACCTCCGCATGATTCTGGCTGGGACGACGCTTGTCAATAACCGCCAGATCCGTGTGCAGACGGTTGGCATACGCCCTTGCCATCTTGATGGCACCCACATCGGGCGCCACCACGACCAGGTTCGTCAGGTTAAGCTGGCGAAAATAGCCCGTGAAAACCACCGACGCATACAAATGATCCACCGGAACATCGAAGAAGCCCTGGATCTGCGACGCGTGAAGGTCGAGCGTGAGCAGGCGGTTGATGCCAGCGGTCGCCAGCATGTCTGCTACCAGCTTGGCAGCTATGGAAACCCGTGGCTGATCCTTGCGCTCCTGCCGGGCATAGCCGAAGTACGGTATCACTGCCGTGATCCGAGCCGCAGAGGCACGCTTGGCTGCATCTATGAGCAGCAGGAGCTCCATCCAGTTGTCCGCGTTGGGGAACGTACTCTGGATGATGAACACATCCCTGCCCCGGATGGACTCCTCATAGCGGCAGTACAGCTCACCATCAGCGAATCGCTTAAGGGTCAGCTGACCCAGATCCTGCCCAAATGAATGCGCAATGCGCGCCGCCAGCGCAGGATTGCTGCTGCCCGAAAACAGACCGAGAGGCATGTCCATACGTTCAGGAGAAAAGCCCGTAGATTGCACCGCAGACACCAGCACAGCGCATCGTGCCATGTACGGGGAGTTGCCCGGGGAGGATTCGAACCTCCACCAACGGCTCCAAAGGCCGCTGTCCTGCCGTTAGACTACCGGGCATTAGTGGACGGACGCCGTCAGCAGCGCGCCAACCATACATTGTTAGGAATGCGCTATGGCCTGTGGAAAATCATGAAGGCAGCTTTAACCCGCAGAACACAACATGGTTTTGCTTTCTGAGCGCAGGGAGCGCGAACCTGTCATCGGCGTGATTGGTGGCATGGGCCCGTACGCCGGGCTGGATCTGGTCCGCAAAGTCTTTGACGAAACGGCAGCTAACACTGACCAGGAGCACCTGCCTGTCGCGCTCCTGTCCTATTCGCAAAGGATTCAGGATCGTACTGCATACGCTCTGGGCCGTACAGAAGAGAATCCCGGTATCGCTATCGCAGATGTAGGCGCAGCGCTGGACAGGCTGGGTGCCACGGTGGCCGGTATCCCGTGCAACTCCGCGCATATGCCCCCCATCTTTGACGTTACGGTGGATCTGCTGCGCAGAAGGGGCTGCCAGATGCGCCTGCTGCACCTGATCCATGAAACTATGCAGCACATTCAGGAGACGCTGCCTGATGTCCGGCGGGTAGGCGTGCTTTCCACTCTCGGGACCTTTCGGCTGGGTGTTTATGAGAAGGCCATAAGGGCATCCGGGCTGGAGCCTGTCATGCCCACCGAGCGCATACAGGACAGGTTCGTCAACCGCGCGATCTATGACCCGGTCTTCGGCATCAAGGCACAATCTGACCCTGTCACTCCACAAGCCACCGAGCTGCTGCTGCACGCTATGCGGTTTCTTTCGGTGCATGACGCGGAAGCCATTATCCTGGGCTGCACAGAGCTTCCGCTCGCTGTGCCGGCCTCATGGAACTTTACCGTTGTGGATCCTGCGCGCGCACTGGCACGCGCCCTCATTCGCGCGACCTACCCGCACAAGCTTCGCCCGATTGAAT
Organism: Rhodothermales bacterium; assembly: GCA_012271185.1. Taxonomy (GTDB): domain Bacteria; phylum Bacteroidota; class Rhodothermia; order Rhodothermales; family Bin80; genus JAAXGV01. Next base: position 6,205 of record JAAXGV010000113.1, on the reverse strand, counting down.
CTGCGTGCACGTAGCGGCACCGCACTGTGCCCGGCCGTGACCGACAACCCTGCTGGAATCAGGGACCTCATGGATAACACGCTATGACACTGATTGACTGGATACTGGTAGGCGGGTACTTCTTGTTCACCTTCACTATCGCCGGATATTTCAGCCGGCGGGGCGGCCGGAGCACAGCGGAGTTTTTTCTGAGCGGGCGCAGCATGCCCTGGTGGCTGGCCGGCACCAGTATGGTGGCCACAACATTTGCGGCCGACACGCCGCTGGCCGTGACCGAGCTTGTGGCAGAGAACGGCATTGCCGGCAACTGGCTCTGGTGGAGCTTCGCCTTCGGCGGGATGTGCACTGTAAACTTCTTTGCCCGGCTCTGGCGGCGCAGCGGTGTCCAGACGGATGTGGCGTTTGTGGAGCTGCGATACGCAGGCAAGGCCGCCGCCTGGCTGCGCGGCATCAAGGCGGTGTACTTCGGGCTGATCATGAACGTGGTTATCATTGGCTGGGTCTCGCTGGCTATGGAGACCATCATCACGGTGCTCTTTCCTGATCTGGCGCTGTTCGGGCAAACAGCGTTTTCCGTCCTGAACATGGAGATCAGCGCAGCCTTGGTCCTGGTGAGTGTGCTAGTGGTGCTGGTTTCTGTCTACTCGCTGCTGGCGGGCCTGTGGGGCATTGCGGTCACAGACGCTTTCCAGTTTTTCCTGGCTATGGGCGGGTCCATCTTCATGGCTGTCCTGGTGCTGCAGCACCCGGATGTTGGCGGCATTACCGGGCTTAAGGCACAGCTTTCCGCGAGCACCTTCAGCTTTCTGCCGACCGTAGGCGAAGCTGTTGGCGGTGTGGCGGCCATGACACTGACTGTTCCGGCCTTTGTGGCCTTTATCGGCATTCAATGGTGGTCCAGCTGGTACCCCGGCGCGGAGCCTGGCGGTGGCGGTTACATCGCGCAGCGCATGCTGAGCGCAAAAGATGAGCGGCATGCCCAGTTCGCCACGCTAGCATACACGATAGCCCATTACTGCCTGCGTCCGTGGCCGTGGATTCTCGTGGCGCTGGCGTCACTCGTCCTCTACCCGGACCTGGGCAGCTCCCGGGAAGGCTTCGTGATGGTTATGCGTGACATGCTGCCTGCCGGGCTGCTGGGCCTTGTTGTGGCAGCCTTCCTCGCTGCATTTATGAGCACCGTGTCCACCCAGCTGAACTGGGGCGTCTCCTACCTGGTGCACGACGGCTGGCGCCGGTTCGTAGCCCGAACCCGCCCGGAACGCTACTATGTGATGCTTTCCCGGGCCCTGACGTTTGTTCTTGGCCTCATCAGCATTGTCGTTGCAACACAGCTGGAATCCATCAGTGGAGCATGGGAGCTGATCCTGACAGCGTCATCGGGTCTTGGCATGGTCCTGATCTTCCGCTGGTACTGGTGGCGTATCAACGCATGGAGTGAGCTTGCGGCCACGCTTACCCCGGTGCTCCTGGTCGTGCTGCAGCTTGGTGGCGTCAGCGTGCCGGGTCTGGACACAGGTTTTCCGACAAACCTGTTTGCGGTGGCAGGCGTATCCACGGCACTGTGGATCCTGGTCACCTACCTGACAGCGCCCACACCACGCCCTGTCCTTGAAGCTTTCTACCGCCGCGTCCGCCCGGCTGGCCCGGGCTGGCGCCCGCTCGCAAAAGCGCTTCCGGACATCCGTCCGAGCACGCCCATCGCCGTGCTGTGCCGCCGCTGGGCCACCGGCATTGTGCTGGTATATTCGGTACTGTTCGCTACCGGGCATGTCATCCTGGGCCATGCGCGCTCGTCCGCATGGCTCACCCTGGTGGCGCTTGTTACGGCAGCGCTCCTGTGGTGGGATCTTGGCACGCGCGATACCGGTAAGGGGCGCAGCGACTCGTAAGGATACACTGAATGTGCACCCGACAGAGGCTTTTCACTTTCCCCGCGGGACTGGCACATTCGTCCTTGGATCCGGTATACCAGTCCGGAAGCACATCGCACCATGCCAGAGTTGATCGTAGTCGGCGACCGTGTACTCATTGAACCCGATGACGGGGAGCAGCTCACCGCGTCCGGTCTTGTGCTGCCAGCCTCTGTGGCAGAACGTGAGCGCGTAGGTCTAGGCCGTGTTGTCAAAGCAGGACCAGGACACCTCGTGCCCAACCCCGAATACGTGGAGGGTGAATCGTGGAATGCTTCAAAAAAAGCCGGTCGTTACCTGCCGCTGCAGGCCAAACCTGGGGACCTCGCGTTTTTTATCCGCAAGGAGTCCATCGAAATGACCTATGAACAGCGGAAATACCTCATCCTGCCACACCACGCCATTCTGGCGCTCGTCCGCCCCAACCACAAAGACATCCTCGACGAAATCCTTGAGGCGGACCGGCGTTAATCCTCCTGGAACAGCCGCCGGAGCGCCGGCCTGAACACTTTGCCCGTGGTGCCCTGTGGCAACGCGTCCAGGAAGACCACGCGGGACGGCACCTTGCAGCCTGCCAAGCGCGCTTTGGCCCACCTGCGCAACGCTTCAGGGTCGATCGAGCAGCCGGGATGCACAACAGCTGCAGCACATACGCGCTGGCCCCACTCAGCGTCCTGAATGCCCACCACGGCACAGTGGTCAATCGCCGGGTGCTGATGCAGTACCGCTTCCACCTCTGGTGCAGAAACCTTCTCCCCACCCGTCTTGATGATGTCGGCTTCGCGCCCCAGGATACGGTAGTATCCGTCCTGCACCACTGCCACGTCACCCGTGCGAAACCACCCATCATGGAAGGCCTCCCGCGTGGTGCCGGGCTGCCCCCAATACTCGCGGAACACCCCTGGCCCCCTGACGTGGAGCACTCCGGATGCGCCCTCGGCAACCACGGTCTCGCCCTCTTCATCAACAAGCCGCACATCGATCCCGGGCAGTGGTTGCCCTACGGCGCCGCGGCGGCGCTCGCCAGCCAGCGGATTTGACAGCGCCATACCGATCTCCGTCATGCCGTATCGTTCCAGCAGCCGCTGGCCCGTGACGCGCTCCCATGCGTCAAGCAGCGACTCCGGCAGCGCAGCGGATCCCGATACCATCAGGCGCGGCCCCGCGGCAGCCTGCGCCCATGCCTTGCGCACAGCAGGCGGTGATGTGCGCCATTCGCGCAGCAGCTTGTGGTACATCGTTGGCACCGCCATGAAGAGCGTGACGTATCCAAACCGTTCCCAGACCGCCCGTGCATTGAACCCTTGCAGCATCTCGCAGGTCGCACCCGCCCACAGGCAGCAGAGCAACGCATTGACCAGGCCGTGGGCGTGATGCAGCGGAAGCACGTGCAGGATACGATCCTGCCGCCGCCACTCCCAGGCTGTCACCAGCGGCGTGATCATCGCCTGGATGTTCGCGTGCGTCGTTACGACACCCTTGGGTCTGCTTGTCGTGCCGCTCGTGTACAATATCAGTGCGCGGTGTGCTGCCGCGACTTCAGGCAGGACCCACGGAGCGGCCGTGACCATCTTCTCCAGACTGCTTGCACGCGAAGTCGCGGCATGCATATGAGGCAGGTGCTCCGCATCCGCCACAACAAACCGGGCTCCGCTATCCTGCAGGACATGCCGGATTTCAGGCACAGGCAGCCCCCTGCAGAGCGGTACTGCCATGCCACCTGCCATCCAGACACCCAGAAGCGCGGCGACATACTGGTGGCCCGGCGCTGTCATGAACGCCACCCGTGCACCATCCAAGCTTGTGCGGGCACCCAGCAGTGCAGCAGCTACAGCACTGGCACGGGCTGCCAGATTGCCATAGGTGTGTTCGCCAGCGCTGTCAACGACGGCAATGTGGGCCGCATGCCCCTTGCAGCGCTCGATGAGCGGCACCGCCATACGCTACGGAAGTGGTGGCGTGGGAGAGACTCGAACTCTCGACCTTACGATTATGAGTCGCACGCTCTAACCTGCTGAGCTACCACGCCGGATCCTGCATGGAAAGCATTAAAGCCTGTCGGCCACAATTGTTGCCGCAACCGTCTGTCCGGTCAATGGTAACAGTTGCTGAACTGCATATGCTGCGGTATGGCTTGGCATGACATACTTGGTCAGACACAGGCTGTAGGCCTGCTGCAGCGTGCTATTAAATCGGAGCGCGTTGCACACGCTTACCTGTTCCACGGCCCTGATGGCACAGGCAAGCGTGCCGCAGCTGTTGAGCTAGCCGCCACGCTTCTTTGCAGCAGGAAGAAGGCGACCGTGCACGCCTGCGGCCGCTGCACAAACTGCACCGGCGCATACGCGCTGCGGCATCCTGACTTGCATATCCTGCTGCCGCAGCCACTGGACGCCACCCCTGACGAGGTGGCGGCGTGCATCCGTGCCCTGGCCGAGAACCCCTATGCAGTGGTGGAGGTCAGCCGTCGCAGCAACACGACCCGGGCGGTAGCCACGAACAAGCAGTCTTTCTATTCGGTCAGGCAAGTCAGTGAGGAGCTGCACAGTGTCCTCAGCCTGCACCCGGCCCTGGGCGGCTACCACGTTGCCGTCATAGTGCAGGCGGACGCGATGAGAGAGCCCGCCGCAAACGCTCTCCTGAAGCTCCTGGAGGAGCCGGAAGCCAGAACCGTCCTGATTCTTACCACCAGCCGAACGGATCGCCTGCTGCCAACGGTTCTGTCACGATGCCAGCGCGTACGGTTCGGGCTCCTGGATGAGGAGACCGTAGCCCGGGCACTGGAAGAGCGCCAAGGAACAGACAGGGAAAGCGCACGCCTGTATGCCCGCATGGCGGGCGGGTCCTACTCCGCTGCAGTGGACCTGCTGGCCTCAAGCGAGATGTTAAAGAAAGCGCGCGATGACGCGCTCTATTTCCTTGGGCATTCGTATACGAGGCGCGCCGGCAATATGACAGGTGTTGTGGACGGCATGATCCAGGGCGGCCGGGATCATGTAAAGAGCGTACTGGAGCATGCGCTCATTCTGATACGGGACCTGCTGCTGTTGCATACGCTCGGAGACGAAGCGAGCATCACTAACGTCGACCAGGAGTCGGAGATTGTTTCCTTTGCAAGCCGCCTTCAGTCTGCCGACTTCTACGCCATAGCGCGCCTGGTGGAAGAGGGTCACAGGCTTGTCGGGAGAGAGCTGAACCTCAGGGTCCTGCTTATCACGCTTGCCCACGCGGTTGGCCGCGCCATGCGGGGCAAAGGCGCCGGAGCACTGTACCTGCCGCTCGCGCAGCGGTGAAAACACACTGGACTGATGGCATGCAGAACGTGTAGTGGCGGCAGCGGTGGCGGATGTGGCTGCGGATCCACTGGCGGGTGCGAGCTGAACTGCCCCACTGTGAAAGTTTATGACTGGCTGCCTGGCAAGGCGCCCTCCACGCCAGACATGGTGGAGGTCACATTCAAGCATCGGCGACGACGCGTCTTTCGCAATGACCGCAAGCTGGACCTGATGGCGGGCGACGACATCATTGTGGGGGTCCGTGGCGGTATTGATTACGGGCGCGTCACAATGACGGGCGAACTCGCAGCGCTGAAGGCCAAGCCCCAGCCCAACTACAACTGTATCATCAGAATCGCCAACAGCCGGGACAGGCTGAACCACGAAAACAACCGCAAGTCCGAAGCAGAGGTACTGGAGATCTTCAAGGCAGCCGCCAAAAAGCGAAGACTGCCTCTCAAGCCGGTTGACGTGGAGTGGCAGCACGACCGGAAGCGTATTTCGCTTTACTACACTGCTAAGGAAAAGCTTAAGCTGCGTGGTCTGATATCGGAGTTCAGCCGAAGATTCAAGGCCCGTGTTGATCTCAGGCGGATCCGCGCGCGCGAAGAGGCTTCGCGCATCGGGGGAATCGGCGCGTGCGGCAGAGAGCTGTGCTGTTCCTCATGGATGAACGTGATACCGTCCGTAGACATTGCCGCAGCAAAGAAGCAGCATTTCACGTTATCCTCCGATCGCCTGCGTGGACGGTGCAACAGGCTCAAATGCTGCCTCAACTATGAGCTTGACCAGTATCTGGTGGCGCTGAAAGAGTTTCCAGGCGTGGGCACCGACGTTGACACAGGTGCGGGCACCGGCACAGTCGACCAGGTGAATATTTTCCAGCGCACACTCACGGTCAGGTACAGCGGCGGCCGTACCCAGGTGGTTCCCTTGGATGCGATCGGCCGCCATGAGCGCGGTGCCAGGCGGAGATGACTGCGGCCAGGTGCTAGCAGCCCGTGGAAGAAATGGGAT
>JAAXGV010000141.1 GCA_012271185.1 Rhodothermales bacterium | reverse complement strand
TACAGCAAAATAGGGACACAACCCACACAAACGGACTGGAATCGTTCTGGTCCATGCTCAAGCGTGGACACTATGGTGTGTACCACAAAATGAGCAAGAAACATCTGAACCGTTACGTGGCGGAGTTTGCGGGCCGCCACAATGTGCGGGAGCTGGACACGGAAGTACAAATGGGGCTGCTCATGCAGGGCGGCAGGGGGAAGCAGTTACGGTATAAAGATCTGGCAGGGTAACCCCGCAGCCAGACCCATTGTGCTACGGCGATTGTCTGGGCCGGATGCAGCGTTGGACGCTGCATCCGCAGATTTCCTGTATCTGGCTCCACCGTTCAACTCAAATGTCATCTGCAACCTCCCGTATTCTGCCTGCGGATCCGCCCAGTATCATGCCTTTCAGGAGTCTTGGGCTATAACGTGCTGCCTGGGTTCGCACCGACACGCGCTGAGTTGCCAAACCAGAACACCAACCCTGCTTACAACGCCAGATTCCGTGTTAGTTTGGCATGTAATTCCCAAATATAGCTCATGGATTCAGGGTATCTACCTGCGGTTGAACACACTGCGAGAGCTGCCTGAAGACGCGCCTTACAAGTGCCATCTGATACTGGCGGCACCATGGAAAAAGGAGAGGTCCGCGGAGCGGACGGAAACCGGAGAAGCGTTTGGGCATTCTGGGATCAGCTCCGGCCCGCGATCGAATGTGAGGGCGTTGAGTTTTTCCCAACAGATCGTATTACCCTCGCCGACTTCGAAGCGCATCAGAGATTCGACGCGGATTGGGTGAGCTTCGAGGACGAGAATGCCGTAACACCGGTTGAGGCTGACTTTCGCGCTTAGTTCAAGTATTGGCTCGAGAGTCCCTTTAGATCTCCCTAAGAGATATGGCTGAAAGATGTCGCGATGCTCGCCTTGGTGCTTGATGCCAGGTACCACCGGCCTTTATTCACTGTCAGAAGCTTGCTGCTGAACCCTGTCGCTGCCTGGCAGGTGTCCCGACTCGCGTCACCGGGTCTTCGGCGCCTTGTCAGGCAGGTATCACACGGCCGCCGGGACTGGATCCGCAGGCACAGGTGATTCGTTTCTATGAAATTGCTCAACGCCGTGTATGCGATCGCTAGCCCGCCTCAATCACTTTTTTGTTACCTATCGGCGCCTTTTCATACCGGGGCTGCTGTACACGGTGATCGCCGCCGGCTTTTCTATTGCGATTCCCGTGATTGTGCGGCAGGCTGTTGATAGCATTCCGCGCTTCGTTGCGCTGTATCGCCAGTTTTCCGGAACGGAAGTGCAGGGGCAGCTCTTTCAGGACCTGTTCTGGACGCTGTGTGTGTTTGGGTTCCTGGTATCCGGATTAAGCTTGGCGAGTGGCCTTTTCTCTTTCCTGATGAGGCAGACGGTGGTTGTAGCCTCACGCCACATTGAGTTTGACCTGCGCAACAGGCTGTACAGCCACCTCCAGACCCTTTCGCAGAACTTCTATCACAGCACTCCGACAGGAGACATCATCACGCGAAGTACCAGCGACATTGAGCAGGTCCGGCGCTATATCGGTCCTGCCATCATGTACATCACGCGCACTGTGGTGATCATTGTGGTAGCGATCACGGTGATGCTGGTCATCTCGCCCCGGCTGGCTCTGTATGCGCTCCTGCCAATGCCGCTGTTGGCGGTTGCAGTGTTCTTTCTCTCAAAATATGTTCATATTCGCAGCGAAGAGCTCCAGCGCCAGTACTCCAGGTTAACAAGTCGCGTGCAGGAGGCGCTGGCCGGTATCCGTGTGCTCAAGGCTTACACGCGTGAGAAATCTGAGGCTGCAGCGTTTGAGGTGGAGAGCAAGGTCTACAGAAAGCGCATGCTTGGTCTCGCCATGGTTAACGCCGCATACCGGCCGGTATTTGTGCTGGTGGTAGCTCTCTCACAGATTCTGGTGGTCTGGATCGGAGGACGCATGGTAGCAGAAGGAATCGTTACAATTGGCAACATCGCGGAATACATCATCTATGTAGCCCTGATGACGTGGCCTGTGGCCACGCTGGGGCTGGTGGTGTCTATGGTGCAACGGGCCGCAGCTTCAATGGAGCGGATCAGTGCCGTGCTCGATGCTAAGCCGCTGATCACAGATGCGGCTGGTACAAGCCGCCGGCTGCGCACAGTGCAAGGTCAGCTGTCGTTTGATAATGTCTGGTTCCGGTATTCCCCGGATTATCCTTGGGTCTTGCGAGGCGTCTCATTTGATATCCCGGCGGGGCGGACGCTGGCGGTCATCGGACGTACCGGGGCCGGCAAAACGACGCTGGTGGAGATGATCGTGCGTCTGCTGGATCCGACAAGGGGTTCCGTCCGCCTGGATGGGCATAACCTGCGTGCGGTGCCGCTGCATGTGTTGCGCAGTGCCGTCGGGTATGTGCCCCAGGACGTGTTTCTCTTCAGTGACTCGGTGGGCAACAATATTGCGTTTGGGCGCACGGATGCGGCGATGGAAGATATCCAGCAGGCTGCGTACGAAGCGGAAGTGCTCGACAATGTGCTTGACTTTCCCAACGGGTTTGACACCTCCGTTGGTGAGCGCGGGGTAACGCTTTCTGGCGGCCAGAAGCAGCGAACCACTATCGCACGGGCGCTTGTCCGGGAGCCGCGCATACTGATCTTTGATGATGCGCTCAGCAGTGTGGACGCTAACACGGAGCATCGCATCCTGGGCCATCTGCGGCGGCGCTTTGGCAGGCAGACCGTGCTGATCGTCAGTCACAGAATCTCAACGGTACAGGACGCAGATCTGGTGCTGGTTCTGGAAGAGGGCCGAATCACGCAGCGTGGCACGCATGAGGAGCTGATCAGCCGTGACGGGCTGTATTCCAGCCTTTACCGCAGGCAGCAGCTTGAAGCCGAACTCGAGACCTTGTGATTGTTGTCCCGCTGGGCACAAGTTCCGCTGCCCCTACGCGCGAACGGCACCTTTCCTCTGCGGCGCTCATCAGCGATGGCCGCATTTTGTTGTTTGATTGTGGCGAGGGAACGCAGATGCGCCTGAAACACGCGGGCCTGAGGACCAGCCGCATAGCCGCCGTCTTCATCACGCACTTGCATGGTGATCATTATTTTGGCCTGCTGGGCCTGATGTCCTCCATGGCGCTGATGCGCCACAAAGATCCGCTGGTGGTTGTGGCCCCTGAAGAGCTGACGCGTGTGATGCACCTGCTGCCCAACATCCGGGACCATGAGCTGACATATCCTGTCGAGCTTGTTCCACTGCCAGCGTGCCTGAGTCACGCTGTTGTCTATGATACCCCGGAGTTCTTTGTAGAAGCACGCGCGTTAGCGCACCGCGTCTTCACTGTGGGGTACCGGATCCAGGAAAAGGCCAGGCCCGGGCGGCTGGATGTGAAGCGTGCCGGTGCACTCGGTATTGTGGACTACACGGACTACCAGGCACTCAAGCGTGGTCAGCCGGTGAAAGGACCAGGTGGCCGCCTCGTGCAGCCTGATGCCGTTCTTGCGGCACCCAAAGCGGCTCCTTCCTTTGCTTATGTCGCGGACACATCTCCGTGCGAGGGTGGCGTGCTCCTGGCGAGAGGAGCTACCTTGTTGATGCATGAGGCCACCTTTGCCGGTGCTATGCAGGCGCGGGCGCGTGCAACCGGGCACAGCACGGCAGCGGAGGCGGCCGCTGTTGCCAAAAAGGCCGGCGCGGGGAAGCTGCTTCTTACACACTTCAGCTCGCGCTACAAAGACGTTGAACCGCTTGTAGAAGAGGCGCGGGCTGTTTTTCCTGCGACAGAGGCGGCCCAGGAGCTTGAACGATATACGGTTGTTCCGACGGATGGCTGAGGAGAAGGGGTTTGACCGGCGGCTGCTGCGCCGCATCATAGGGTACCTGCTGCCCTACAAGCACTGGGTCATCCTGGCCTTTGCGCTGGTCATGATTGCGGCCTTCCTGGGGCCGCTCAGGCCCAAGCTGGTACAGCTCGCCATTGATGACTATATCGTGCCGAACCAGCTGGACGGCATGGGAGTCATCATCATGTTCCTGATATGCGCGGCAGCCTTGGAGTCCCTGCTTGGATTCGTCAATGCCTACTTCACGCAGTGGATTGGCCAGAACGCTATCTATGACGTTCGTGTGCGGGTCTTCAGGCACATCCAGCGACAATCGTTAAGCTTCTTCGATCGAACCCCGATTGGCCGGCTGATCACAAGGACCACCAGCGATGTGGAGTCCCTGAGTGATGTGCTGTCCGCCGGCATTGTGCTGATCATGGGGGACCTGTTCCGGCTGATCTTCATCACGGCCTTCATGTTTTCGCTGGACTGGATGCTGGCGATCGTGACACTCGCCGTGATGCCGCTCATGCTGTGGGTGACTTTCTGGTTCAAGCGAAACGTGCGCACACAGTACCGGCAGGTTCGCAAGCAGGTTGCCCGGCTGAACTCCTTTCTTCAGGAGCATGTGACAGGCATGAGTATTGTGCAGATATTCGGGCGCGAAGGAGAGGAGATGGAGCGCTTTACCAGGATAAATGACCTGCACCGGGCAGCGCACCTCAAGACGGTGTTTTTTCATGCGATCTTTTGGCCTGCGGTAGACATTCTTGCATCGTCCGCGATTGGCCTGGTGCTGTGGGCTGGTGGCATCCGGGCTTTGGCAGGCGGGCTCACAGTGGGTGTGCTGATCGCGTTTGTTCAGTACGCCCGCCAGTTTTTTGAGCCTATACGCAACCTGTCCGACCAGTTCAATACGCTCCAGGGTGCGATGGCAGGCGCAGAGCGCATCTTCGATGTGCTGGACAATGACTACGCGCTAAGCGAGCCGGAGGGACCGATCCCGAGCAGACACCTCTCCGGGCACATCGTGTTCCGGAACGTGTGGTTCAGTTACGATGATAAACCCAACTGGGTGCTCCGCGATGTTTCATTTGAGATTCACCCGGGGCAGACGGTGGCCATTGTTGGGGCTACAGGCAGCGGCAAGACCACTATCATCAGCCTGATCATGCGTTTCTATGATATCCAGAAGGGTCAGATACTGCTGGATGGACGTGACATACGCACCTATAAGCTCGGCTATCTGCGCTGGCGTATTGGGCTGGTACTGCAGGATGTGTATCTGTTTTCCGGGTCCGTGGAGCGCAACATCTCGCTGGGCCATCCCGGTGTCACCTCGGAACAGGTACGAAACGCGGCGAAAATGATTGGTGCGGATGAGTTTATTGAGCGTCTGCCTGGCGGGTATCAGCACGATGTGCATGAACGTGGCCAGTCCCTTTCTCATGGGCAGCGGCAGCTGCTGTCGTTTGTACGGGTTCTCGTTTATGACCCGGATCTGCTGATGCTGGACGAAGCGACATCAAGCGTGGACACAGAGACCGAGTACACCATCCAGCGGGCCCTGGGAACGCTGCTGAGGAACCGGACCTCGCTCATCATCGCACACCGCCTCTCGACGATCCAGCATGCGGACATGATCCTGGTGCTTCACAAGGGCATCTTGCGCGAGCGGGGCAAGCACAGCGAGCTTCTGGCGCAGGACGGGCTGTACCGGACGCTCTACGCTCTGCAATACAAGGAGCAGGAAGAGCGTGCAGCAGCGTAACGTGCTGCCGGGGCTGATCCACCTTGTCGCTGATGGATCATAGCATGTGCGCTCTTGCTCGGTATCAGATATCTACGCTTTGCTGCTTTAAGATGAACATGCCTTCTTCCCCGCTGGTAACGACGATGATACCGCTCTTGAAGAACGGGTAGTTGCTCCACGATCCGCCGAAGCTTGGGATGTTCTCGCCATACGGCACAGTGTCAAAAAAGCCCACTTCCACAGGGTTTGTGCGATCGGTTATATCAAGGATGTACAGGCCGCTCTGATAGTTGGACTGGTACATCTGATCCCCAACGATGTACAGGTTGTGGTCGCTGGCCTTGTTCTCCGAGACATGCTCCATGGCCAGCTGCGGATCGTCGAGGTCGGTCACATCCCAGACGAGGGTGCGTGTGCCATCAACAGATCCGGCCAGCTCATCCAGTTCGTCATTCATGTAGAAGAAGTGATGGTCCTCTGTGAGCCAGCCTTGGTGCGCATAGCCGTAATTAAGGTAGGACGCGCTGGACAGCCTGACCGGATTGTCCTTGTCCGTCACATCGGCAATACTGAGTGCTGTCTCATTGGACCCAAAGCAGATCTCATTTCCCTGGTGTTCTGCGTCAGGCCCATGGTACACGACGCACTGCGCATCGTGTGAGTAGCCCGTGCCCGCGCGGCCGGTCTCCGTGTCGGCAAAGCACCCGGCAAACGCTGGCTCCAGCGGGTTCCTGATATCGATCATATGCAGGCCGCCGCCGCACGTCTCGCCGCCAGAGCTGCTGCCAGCCGAATAGGCGAAGCCAGTCTCTTCGTTGATGACGATGTTGTGCGCACTGGCGATGTTAGTGTAATGCGCATTGGCCTCAAACGTGACAGGTGCCTGATCGACGTGGCGCAGCTGTCGCAGGTCAAACACCTGCATGCCGTGATTGCCTGCGCCGTCAGCCACGATGAATGCATGATCCTGGTACACCTTGATATCACGCCACGTACTTGGGCTTGCCTCTTCCGTCTTGGGCAGGTTGCCCACATAGACAGGGTTGTAGGGGTCGGAGACATCCACAAAAGATGTTCCGTCCATGCGGCCAACCAAGGCCCATTCTTTCCCGGTATCCGGGTCTGTCCAGCCCCACAGATCGTTCACCTGCACGCCTCGTCCGCCGCCAAGGTCCGCTACCGAAAGGAACGATACGAGGTTGACGCTTCCGCAGTCGAACCGCTCAGCTTCTCCATCGGTGCAGGTGACTTCTCCGCCAACAATGGACGGGATATGCTGGACCTCATTGATCAGCGCGACCTCCTGAGTCCATGTGGTGTCATCCACCTGAAACACAAAGGCCGCACCCTCTCCAAAATCGGTTGCCGGCGCGCCGCAAACAGCTGTGTTGCTCTCTATGTCCAGTGCCTCACACATGCGCCTTCCCTCTACTGTGCCGGTCAGGAGGGCCTTGCCAGGCATCTGTGCAGCTGTATGCCATTGCCCTGTGTCAGCTGACCTTCGGTAATGGATAACGGTTCCCTCGCTGTGAAGAAAGGGTATCGTTACCCAGAGGTCGTGGCCTTCCATATGCATCGCAAGGCCCAGCATCCGAAAACCTCCCGTGCTGGTAGTGTCAGGCAAGCGTCCACGCTGCTCCCACTGGCCTGTATCGCCGCTTAGCCCGAATACAAACACAGCGCCTTGGTCGTTGCCGTGCCGTGGAGCAGCAACGTAAACCTCATCGCCTTCCATCAGCAGCGAGTACCCAAAGAGGTGTCGCGGTTCAAGCCCGTCCACAATCAGGGAGTCCGAAACAGACCATGTATCGGAAGTTTCATCGTGCGAATAGATCAGCACCGCGCTGCTGTGGGCGGGGGCCGAAATGGCTGCTGTACGCTCTCCGAGTGCGATGGCATGTCCAAAGCCGGCAGACGGCACAGCACTCATGCGCCAGAACCGTCTATCATACTCTGCATTCCGGCCGTGGTCACTGCCACGCAGGACGCTGCGCTGTGCCCACGATCCTGATGCGGCATCCCGCTCAAACACATAGACTGCACCGCTTGTCGCATCCGGGCCAATTGCGCCAACGAGCAGCCGCTCACTGTATATGGCAAGCCTGTTGCCAAACTGGTGGTTCGGTGCTGCATCGCTCGCAGTCAGCTTGGCTGATTCAACCCAGTTGCCATCCTGAAGTGAGAACACATAGACGGCGCCTCTGCCGTCATCATCGCCAATGGCGCCGACAAACAGCGTGTTGCCGCTAGCTGCCAGAGCACGCCCGAAGTGGTTGGCCTGCCCGCCCGAATCCGATGCTTGCAGCCTCTGCCGTTCAGCCCACGTCTGGCTGTCATCCCGACTGTACACATAGACAGTACCGGCTTCTCGTGAAGTCCGCGCCTTACCAACGAAGATGGTGCCGTCTTCAATAGCCACTGAGGCACCAAACCCGGGGCTGATCTGCGCCTCGGCCGGAGAGCAGATTGCCAAGGTGAATGCGAGGAGAAAGCAGAAGGATTTCATGGTAACGAGGTTGAGCGTCAGGGTATTACTGTTATGTTTAGTATACGGAGTGTTGCAGTCAAATGCTCCCCCAGAGATGCAGAGACAGATTGCTGAAGACACAACCCAGCTGCTCAACGGGCAGCATCGGCGAAGGCATGTACCGGAGCCCAGGGCAGCGTCAGGCCTCTGTGCGGTAACAATGTGCGGCTTTGTTCGTACTTCCCCAAATTACCCGTAGTGGCGGCTTCCTGTGGTCAGGAGTATGGTGGTGCTGCGGAGCCACCACGTGTACATGTCTTGGAGGAGAACCATGGCCCAATACCTGCACGAAAACGAAACATGCTGTACGGCGACCAAAGAGGATACGCCTCGGGTGAGCAGCTGCTGCAAACCGGACCGGCACGAAACGCTCCCGGAGGATGCAGCGTCGGTCAGGGAGGTGGTACGGGAAAAGTATTCGCAGATTGCCGCGGGTGATATCAGCTGTGGCTGCTCGATGATAGGGGATGCCTCTGACGAGGTTGACGGATATGTACCAGAGGCCGACCTGAGCCTTGGCTGTGGTCTGCCTGTGGAGCATGCAGGGCTGCTCCCAGGACAGCGGGTGCTGGACCTAGGCAGCGGGGCAGGCTTGGATGCTTTTGTGGCGCGTCGCATCGTGGGGGACACCGGCGAAGTCATCGGGCTGGATTTTTCTGGTCCAATGGTCGAGAAGGCGCGGAGAAACGCCCGGCAGCTGGGCTACAAGAACGTCCGCTTCGTCCTGGGAGATATTGAACAGATTCCGCTCAGCAACGCCTCGGTGGATGTGATCGTCAGCAACTGCGTGCTCAACCTGGTGCCTGCCAAGCACGCAGCGTTTGCCGAGGCATATCGTGTGCTAAGGCATGGTGGCCGCTTTGCGGTCAGTGACGTGGTGCTCAGTGGTCCGCTGCCGGACGAAGAGCGGCAGTGCGCCGAGTCCTATGTAGGTTGCATAGCGGGTGCGATGGAGCGCGAAGCCTATCTGCGGCTGATCCGGGGCGCCGGCTTTGAAGCCGTGCAGGTAGTGAAAGAATGGCGAATTCCGGACGCTCCCGGTGCACTCAGCATCACGGTGTGTGGTACAAAACCGTGAAGGCGGTACACTCGTTACACCCCTGAAATGGAGCAGTACTATCACAGGGAGCATCTGCCACGCTTTGGAGACATTGCGGAGGGCAACAGCGGCCTGGCAGATGCTTTTTTCGCGTACTACAACAAAGTGTTTGAAGATGGTGCCCTTACGGCACGCGAGAAGGCACTCATAGCCCTTGCTGTGGCGCACACGGTTCAGTGCCCGTACTGCATTGACGCGTACACTACGGATGTCTTGGAGAAGGGCGGGGATCTGGCGCAGATGACGGAGGCGGTTCATGTGGCTTGCGCAATTCGTGGCGGTGCCTCCCTCGTACACGGCATACAGATGCTGGACCAGGCCAAGCGCCTTGCGATGTAGGCTTATGGCGGTTGAAACGGGGTTTATTGCGCTTGACACGCTCAACGGCAGCCTGCCCGACGGGCCCAAGGCCACCTCATCGATGGCATTTCGGGGAGCACCGCTGGTGCATCCCGAGGAGCAGCACAGGATCCTTGAGCGCGTAGAAATCCGAAGCGGCCCTTTCGGGACCGGGCAGTTTGATCAGGACCTTGAGGTGTCTGGCTGGCCTGTGCTCCAGCCTGACAGGCTGGAGATTGTCCAGATCAACCTGGGAAAGCTGTGCAACATGACTTGCCGGCACTGCCACGTGGACGCCGGGCCGGATCGAACAGAGGAGAACATGGACCGTGCAACGGTCGACCTGTGCCTCGAGCTCATTGACCGTACTGATGTGCGGGTGGTAGACCTTACGGGTGGTGCGCCCGAGCTCAATCAGAACTTTGAGTATATCGTTGATGAATGTGTTCAGCGTGGTATCCGTGTCATGGATCGCTGCAACCTGACCATTCTTCTTACGCGCCGCTATGGGCACCTGCCGGAGTGGTTTGCAGAAAGAGGCGTAGAGGTGGTCTGCTCACTGCCCCACTACCGCGAGCTGGGCACGGATGCGCAGCGCGGCAAGGGTACCTATGTCAAATCCCTCGAGGCTCTGCGGAAGCTCAACAGAGCCGGCTATGGGTTGGGAGACAGGCGCCGTGTCCTGACGCTGGTAGCCAACCCGGTAGGTGCCTTCCTTTCAGGGCAGCAGGGTTCGCTGGAACGTGAATGGAAGACCGCATTGTCCACAAATCACGGTGTCTGCTTTGACCGGCTGCTGACGCTCAACAACATGCCGATATCCAGGTACCTGGAGTGGCTGATGGAGACGGGCCAGGTGGACTCGTATTTGAACCGTCTTGTGACGGCGTTTAATCCGGCTACGATCGTGGGCCTGATGTGCCGCAACACGCTTTCAATTTCCTGGGATGGCTACTTGTACGACTGCGACTTCAACCAGCAGCTTGACATGGTCATGGATCTTCCAGGGCGGAGGGCACACGTGCGGGACTTTGACCTGCAGGCGTGGGCGCGCCATGTGATCCGCACCCGGAGGCACTGCTACGGGTGCACGGCGGGTTCCGGGAGCAGCTGTGGCGGGGCCATAGCGTAGATGAGAGTACTGGCCGGTCCCTGTTCTCTGCCCAGACTGGCGGCTGCGTCAGTACAGCCACATATCGAAGGTGCGGCGATGACGGAGGGTCAGTGCATGTCTGGGACCCAGAACAGTGAAGATGGCGATGCCGAGCTTGCGTGCAGCGTCGTTACCGTAGAACCGATCTGACTGCAGTAACCCAATGAGGTGCTGCAGTGCTGCATCGTAGTCGCTGGCGGCAATGGCGCTGAGCGCCTCCTCGTACAGCGCAAGCCCCGGGCCCGCGGGCAGAGTTGGACGGCTTTGGGATTCGACAAGTATCGCAATGGATGTAACGACAGGTTGCAGGTCGTGATCGGCGTGTACGCCATGTACAAGGTCTGCAGCCCTGCCCAGATCCTGTACAGCTGCCAGCTGCGCCATACGGATGCGGGCCCGATCATGGGAGGGGTTCAGCTCAAGGACGCGCTTCAGCAGTTGCATGGCCTCACCTCTGGCGTCTGCGGCGATGGCTGCCTCCGCCTTTTTCATGTGCGCCTCTTCCGGTGATGGCAATGCTTCGTGAAGCCATGCCTGGATCTGTGCTTTGCCCCAAGCGCCGGTAAACGCTTTGACGACTTTGCCGTTGACAAACAGCTTGACAGCCGGAATGCCGCGGATCTCGTAGCGTTGCGCCACATCCGGCGCTTCATCCGTGTTGACCTTGCAGAGCTCCCAGCGGCCGGCATTTTCTGCTGCAAGCTTGTCAAGTGTCGGGCTGAGCGCGCGGCAGGGTCCGCACCATGGAGCCCAGAAGTCCACCAGTACCGGTATATGGTGACTCCGTGCAAGGACAGCAGTGTCAAAATCGACGGGCACAGGACGCGCAAGTGAGGGCTGGCACCAGTGTCAGCCTATGTGTGAGGCAAGCATGTATATCCTTTGTCTGGCTGCTTGAACTTCGCAGGCACCGGTTATGATCACTGTCCGCCCGGAGAGCACGCGAATCACCAGGCCGATGCCTGTGAACTGACCGGCACCCCAGCCGATTGAATCATACATGGGGCAAGGTCTAGATGGTGCGGATTGCCCGCGCGTCATTCTTCTTCACAGAATCTGTGGCAGAAGATTGTGACGCTGTTTCATGTGGCAGAGGCTCAATTGCTATGCGTCTCAAAGTGCCGGTGCTGACTGTCAGGGCGGCGCAGTGCCTGAACGCCTTCGTGCACGGCACGCGTTCGCCTTGTTATGTCAGGGATTCGCTGCGAATTCACCCGAAACCCGACTACAAACACACGTGTGTCATTATCATACTACCCCAACTGCGACGCTTGGCATGCATACTTACTTGGTTCTCCTTTTACTGATGATCAGCGCCTGCGCCGTGCCGCAGGCACCATACCCCGCGGCATATGATCCGGCGACTGACTCGCTGCGCTATACCGGAGAGGTACACTTGCGCAATGTGCGTCAGCTGACCTTCGGGGGTAACAACGCTGAGGCGTATTGGAGCTACGATGATGCGCAGCTCATCTTCCAGTCTGACTGGAGTGGTATCAATCCGCAGGGATGTGACCAGAACTTTGTCCTGAATGTGCAGGATGCCGGAGAGCCTGTGCTGGTTTCCACAGGCCGCGGTCGTACCACCTGTGGCTATTTCCTGCCGGACGGCCGTTTTCTGTATGCGTCTACGCACGCGGCGTCTGCCGCCTGTCCGCCCCCGCTTGCAGCCCGGGACAGGTACGTCTGGCCCATATATGACACATACGACATCTACGTGGCATCATCGGGCTCCACAGCGTTGCCGGAGCTCCTGATAGGCGGTCCAGGCTATGACGCCGAAGCCACGGTATCGCCGGACGGGCGGTACGTTGCTTTCACTTCGTCGCGGTCGGGGGATCTGGAGCTGTGGCGGTATGAGATCGCCACAGGCGCGTTGTTGCAGCTGACAAACACGCTGGGCTACGACGGCGGCGCATTTTTTTCGCGTGACTCCCGGCGGATTGTCTGGCGTGCCAGCCGGCCGGAGAGCGAGCAGGCAGCCGTGTATGCGTCGCTGCTGGCGGAAAACCTGGTGGAGCCATCCAGCATGAACATCTTTGTGGCCAATGCTGACGGAACCAGTCCACAACAGGTCACCGATCTGCCAGGTGCAAACTGGGCGCCTTTTTTTCACCCCGGTGGTGAGCACATTATTTTCGCTTCGAACTTCGAAAGCACAGGAGAGGGCCGCCCCGTGTTTGCGCTCTATATGGTGCCGGTGGCCGGGGGCGAGCCGGTAAGGATCACGCATTCCAACACGTTTGATGCTTTTCCCATGTTTTCCCATGACGGTTCCAAACTTGCTTTCTCCTCCAACCGCAACGTGAACCGCGTCCCGAGCCGCGACACCAACGTCTTCATTGCAGACTGGGTTGAGGAGCCGGAGGCTGTCGACTCTGCCTTCACCTCTATACGCTGAGGAAGGTCTGAACCAGCGTCTGTTTCCATGCTGGTGTGCTGCATGCTCTGGTCACTTCTGAGTTTCAGGGGCCTGCTGAGTGGTGTCAGTACTATTGGCATGGC
>JAAXGV010000199.1 GCA_012271185.1 Rhodothermales bacterium | reverse complement strand
TACAGCAAAATAGGGACACAACCCTTAATACTTCATTACGTCCCTGTATCTACTGCTTTAGTCCTTCGAATTAAGCTGGATTGCCGTAGTTTACTGTTTGATGCCGGGTGTTTTCGGAATTAGCAGTGTCGCCGGGGTTTCGACCTCGGCCTTCGTTGAGCGACTACATCCCCCGCATACTGTCCTAGCCCATAGGATGTGTCGCCGGGGTTTCGACCTCGGCCTTCGTTGAGCGTATCCAGCACGGCGGGGGCGCTGCGTCTGTAGCTCGTGTCGCCGGGGTTTCGACCTCGGCCTTCGTTGAGCGGTTTTGTCGTCCAGCGCCTTCCGCAGCATCGGCCAGAGTGTCGCCGGGGTTTCGACCTCGGCCTTCGTTGAGCGCGGGTGTTTGCATGAGTGGCGATCGGGCATTGAGGGAGTGTCGCCGGGGTTTCGACCTCGGCCTTCGTTGAGCGGTGAGAGTCTGCGGAACGGCTGCGAATGGAGAGCCCCGTGTCGCCGGGGTTTCGACCTCGGCCTTCGTTGAGCGACGTTTATGCCTGCCAAAGCCTGCATGAACCCCTCATGTGTCGTCGGGGTTTCGACCTCGGCCTTCGTTGAGCGATCCTCTACCCGGTGGAAAGTGGGTTGTGCCCCTATTTTGCTGTAAAAACGAAACAGCGAGCAAGTCCAGTTGGCCGGGAGCGTATGGACGAAGAATATATACATATATAAAGCACGAGTTTTTATTGGTTATATATTTTCTGTGGGACATTCTCCCAAGACAGAGCGAGATTTTTTACGGGCGGGTCAGCCGCGCCCCAAAACCAAAATGGCGCCCCTCGATCGGTCCGTAAACATAGCTTGTGTCAAATGACTGACCGAATCCCGGATTGCCATCATAGTACCCGACAATAGGGCTGGACTGCCGATAATCCAGGACATTTTCCGTGGCAGTGTAGATCTGCAGCAGATGGCGCCCGACAGTCAGCATCCTGGAAAGCTGGATAGAGTGCACAGCATATGCCGGTGATACCGGGTGCAAAGGCGCACCAGTTGTCTCCTCGTAGGCCTGGCGAATGCCGGGTTCAAAAAAAGGAAGCGCCATAGGGCCGGTGAGATTGAACGAGTAGTCCACGACAAATTCCAGTGGCGCATCCCACGTGAATGTGACAATGCCCTGGTAGTCTGGCGCAAACTCCAAGGCGTGCTGTGTCCCGTCAGTGTCCACGAAGATGTCCAGCAGCGTTGCACCCGCTGTATATCGCAATTCCGTGCCTGCGGTGCCCTGCACCTGCAGGGACACCCCGCGCGAGGTGGCAGTGCCTGCCAGGTTGCTGTAACGGATCTGGCCCGGAACGGAGTAGTCGGGCTGAATATGGTTGGAAAACCTGGTCCAGAACACATCGGCATCAATGGTGATCGGCGAGAGGAGGTCGAGCACCCGGCGAATGCTGGATGTGATGCTGACGCTCTGCTCGGGTCGGAGGTCATCCAGTATCAGTAGAGCACGCCCTCCGGTATAGACCGCATGATCTTCGGTGAACAGGTTCACCACCCGGAACCCTGTTCCGGCGTTAAGCCGCATGGTGGTGAGGTCGGACGGCTGCCATTTGACCGCAGCGCGGGGCGACGCAATGATGCCATGCCTGCGGTGGTAATCCCCCCTGAGCCCCAGAAGGAGCCGGAGCCTGTGGCTCACCTCCCAGTCATCCTGCGCAAAGAGCCCCGGGATGGCGCGCACCTCCGGCCTGTTTGCAATAAGCCTGCCGGATTCGTCGTACTTGCCAGTGACACCAGTGCCGTCGTCATATCGTACCAGACGCATCGTGGCCCCGAAGAGTGGGCTGTGTCCGCCCGGCGAGTGCACCAGAGGAGTCCAGCTCATCTGCACAAAAGCATCCGTCTGGATGGCGTACAGGGCCGTGGTCCCGTAGAAAGCATCTTGCTCATGAAAGGCGCCGGAAGTGCGCAGCTGAAGCTGCGGCTGGAGCTGGTAGGACCCCAGCAGCTCCGCACGCCGGGTGATGATGGATTCACCGTAAATCAGGGGTGAGCCGCGCAAGCCGGCCGGATTATTCAGGAAGGCTTTCGTGCCCGCGTTGCGCTGCTCAAAGTATACCTTGGTTGCCAGCGTGCCGCGTGTGAATCCAAGCTGGTCATTGCGGCTGGCCTTGGCAAAGAGAGAGAGCCGGGTCGTTAGCGGGCGATCAGAGAATCTGTCTCCATTCCTGTCACGAAAGTGGTCTGCAACAAACAGCGTACCACTGATAATAGCTTGCGTACGACCACGCAGAGGCACAGCGGCAAACTCGGCCGCAACTTCGGTGTGGGTGGTGGCAAAGGTGTTGACGGAGAGTGTGGGCGCGGTGGCCGGGTTTTTTGTCAGGATATTGATCACGCCGCCAAGAGCCTCGGGGCCGTACAGCGTCGACATGGGCCCCTTTATTACTTCGATCTGGCGAATCAGCATCGGTGAGATGCCATTGAGTCCATATACCGAGGCCAGGCTTGACATGATGGGCATGCCATCAATTAGCACAGCCGTGTTGGGACCATCAGCTCCATTGATTCGGATATTGTTGGTATAGCAGACGCCGCAGTCTATTTGTTGGTAGAGTCCGTTGACGCGTTCAAGGACATCCATGACGTTGGCGCTGGGAGACATCTGCAGGAAGCGTGGTGGCACGACATCTACCTTGACCGGGGACTCGCGCAAGCCTGCCGCTTCCAGCGTCCCGGTGACGACTATGGCGTCCGCCTCGTATGTGGAGGGAGCCAGCACAACGTCCAGCGTTACGGGCTCACCTGAGGTGACGGTCACCTCATGCGTCTGCGACGCGTACCCGACTGCGGAAAACTTCACCTCAAAAGTGCCGGCCGCACGAAGCTCCAAGCGGTAGCTGCCGTCAATGCCGGCGGCGGTTCCGAGGCTTGTATGCACGATGAGTACAGTAGCCAAAGGCACGGCTTTGCCCGCTGACGTGATGGTGCCTTCTATTACCTGCCCCAGGGCAGGTTGGGACAGGAGCAGGGCGAATAGAAGCAGAGCCTGTCGTGTCATACTATTCGGACTGGTTTGTTGTGTCGGTCGCGGCAAGGAGCGTCAGCAGTCCATCGGGCGGCAGAAATCCTGTATGCCGGGCCAGTATGCTGCCATCCGGGCGCAGAAGCACGAAGGAGGGTGTGGTGTCAATGCCCAGCCTGGTAGCCCACGCGGCTTCGCTCAGCTGGTAAGGACCCACGCGGTGCAGTCTGTCGAAGTCGTCAATGGTGAGTGCAGACAGGGTCCAGCGGCGCAGCTGGTTCCGGACTTGCGCATCTGCGAAGGTTTCTCGCTCCAGGCGCCGGCATGCGCCGCACCACGAGGCCTGGATATACACTAGAACAGGCTGCGCATGACCGCCAGTCATGGAAGCCCCGAAAGGCTGCCAGTCAAGGGATGATTGGGCGATGCAAGGCGCCGCCACCACACACACTAAGAGGGTGCATACGACTTGCAGGTACATCATCGCGGCCTCCATCGGGTTGAAGCATTGGTCATGTATTATTTAGATTGAGTCTAAATAAGCTTCTATTAACGCCTGCGCCTGAGACAAGATCCGTGCGGACCGAGGGATGTGGCTTACGCGCGGAAGATGTTGCGCAGCAGGAACATGACATTCTCGGGGCGTTCGCGCAGGCGGCGGTAGTAGTACGGCAGCCACATATTGCCGTAGGGGATATAGACTCGCATGTTGTATCCGCTCTGTGCCACCTGAAGCTGCGTCTTGGGTCGCAGGCCAAAGAGCATCTGGAACTCGTAAGTGTCCGCTGCAATATCCTTTGCAGCGGCATACTCCTTTGTTGCAGCGATCAGCCGGTCATCGTGTGTGGCAATGGCAGGGTAGCGGCCCCGTGTGAGAAGGACCTGCATGCACTCGACAAAATGCGTTCGGATCTGCTGCATATCCTGGTACGCAAGCTGCTCCGGTTCCCGGTAGGCGCCCTTGCACAGACGGACACGCGCACCGAGATCACACATGCGCTCCACATCCTCCCGCGTGCGCTTGAGGTACGCCTGAAGCACTACGCCGATCTCAGCAGGGTACTCCGGATAGACTGCGCCGAACAGGCGCAGCGTGGATTCCAGAATCGTCGTGTTCTCCATGTCAAGCCGGATAAAGCCTTGCGTTTCGCGCGCCACGATCAGCAGGCTGCGCAAATTTTCGAGGCAGAAGTCTTCATCAATTGCCTGGCCTATCATGCTCAGCTTGATGGAGATGTTGACTTCGACGCCATGCTGACGACGTTCCTCTGCAAGCGCATGCAATAGCTCTATATAGTGGTCTCGAGCTGACTCGGCCAATCTGCGATCCCTTACGTGCTCACCCAGGAGATCGACCGTGGTAAGCAGCCCTGTCCGGTGGGCACGGCGGATCACCGGCAGGGCCCTGGGCATCGTTTCCGCAGCAACGAAGCCCTTGGCCAGAAAGAAAGGAAGCCGCAGCATGCGATTTTGTGGCAGAGTTGCACTGTAACAAAGAGCAGATTCCTTCGTAGCGTGGCTTAGCTTCCGGTGAGTGGAAGGAATAAGGCGCTGTGCGACTTTCCCAGGGGTTTGCAGCGCCTTTCCGCTTCTGGAAGATACCGCGTGAAACGTTGTCAGCTGCCCTCTGCAACTGCCTTGACCACATTTCCGAGGACGCTAAGCAGCTGGTTAGGGCTTTCGACCACCAGATGGGCCCCCCGCGCCATCAGGACCTCCCGGTGCGCAGCAAAATCCAGATATGGCGGCACAGACCCTACAGACCACATTCCGGCAGCGCGTGCAGCGATCATGTCATCGACGCTGTCGCCGATATAGATAACCTGGGTTGGACGAATGTCGTGGCCCGCGGCCTGAATAACACCCAGCGCATGCAGGAGCGGGAACGGGTCAGGCTTGCCGCGACGCCCATACTGTTCTCGGGCCACCAGGAGCGGGAAGTACGACATCCATGACAACCGCCCCAGCGTCCAGCGCGCCTCCGCAGCTGGACGTCCGGTCACAATACCCAGGATGATCCCGCGCTGGCGGAGCTGGTCCAGCGTCCGGGTGGCAATCAGCGGTGGCTCGTCGTTGATAAACCCGTTCCACTGCTCGCCGCGATACCGGCGCTGAAATTCCGCCGTTACCCGAAGCTGCGACACCTCCATGCCGCTATCGGACAGAATCGCATGCGTAAGCGCCCAGTCGTCGTTGAAGCCGCCCCGGTTCTTGTAACGCTGCACCGTGCGGACCGAAATACGCCGGCCCGTGAAATGCATCACAGTTTCTTCAATTGCCCGGCGATATGAGCGGGACGCATCAACCAGGACACCGTCCATATCAAACAGGACCATCCTGATTGCCTCTGAGACGCTCATCACTCTCTTTGCAAGCGCACCTGCCTACGAGTTCATGGTGACTAGGAACTCGTTATTGCTTTTGGTTCCGCGCATACGGTCAAGAAGGAAGTTCATGGCAGGGATCGGCTCCATGTCGGCCAGCAGCTTGCGCAAGATCCAGATGCGCATCAGGCGTGCCTCGGAAATCAGGAGCTCTTCGCGCCGTGTGCCCGACATAACCACGTTCATGGCCGGGTAGATGCGCCGGTCCGCCATTTCGCGGTTCAGTACCAGCTCCATATTGCCGGTGCCCTTGAACTCCTCAAAGATCACCTCGTCCATGCGGCTGCCGGTATCAATCAGCGCTGTACCAATGATGGTCAGCGAGCCGCCTTCTTCAACGTTGCGTGCTGCACCGAAAAACCGTTTCGGGCCGCGGAGCGCGCCCGCCTCGATGCCGCCGGAAAGCGTACGGCCCGAATCCGGGGCTACAGCATTATGGGCACGTGCCAGACGCGTTATGGAGTCCAGCAGAATCACGACGTCCTGCTTGGCTTCAACGAGGCGCTTGGCCTTTTCCAGCACGATGCCGGCAACCGCGACATGGCGCTCAGGGTCCTGGTCAAACGTTGAGGCGATGACTTCGCCTTTGACGTTGCGCCGCATATCTGTGACCTCCTCTGGACGCTCGTCCACCAGCAGTATCAAAAGGTGTGCTTCGGGGTGATTGCTCGAAATGGAGTTAGCGATCTTCTGCAGGAGGATCGTCTTGCCTGTCTTCGGTTGTGCCACGATAAGGCCTCGCTGGCCTTTGCCAATAGGCGCAAAGAGGTCCAGGACCCGCATGCTCATCTCATTGGGGCGTGTCTCCAGGCGCAGGTGATCCTCGGGGTACAGCGGGGTGAGGTAGTCAAAGCGCTGCCGTTCATCAACACTACCCGGCAGCCGGCCATTGATGTTGTTGACATGTATCAGTGCAAAGTAGCGCTCACCTTCTTTGGGCGGGCGCACAGATCCGTCCACGGTGTCACCCAGGCGCAGGCCAAAACGCTTGACCTGGCTAGGTGACACATAGATGTCATCCGGGCTGGGGAGATAGTTGTATTCCGGCGAGCGCAGAAAGCCGTAGCCGTCCGGCAGAATCTCGAGCACACCAGTTTTCCGGACTATTGAGTCGAGCTCCATCCGGCCTGGCTCATGCCGCGCCATGTATTCGGGGCGGTTCTCGAAAACACGCCTGCGTCGCTCCTCACGCATGGCACGCCGGTGTTCTCGGCGCGACCGCTGGCGATCGCCGCGTCTTGAGGGAGGGCCGCCGCGCCGTGGCTCGGGGCGGGGAGGACGACTCGGCGCGCGCGCGCCACTGCTGCGCGCTCGCGGTCGGACATTCTGCTCCTCTGTGCTGCGTGTTTTGCGTGGTGCCTCTTCGGGTGAAGTGTCACGCCGAATCCTTGGTCGGGGCGCGCGCGTGCCCTCCGTATGGGCGCTTTGGCGCGAACGCATCTCCGGCGGCGGTGCAGGGCGAGGCTTTGGTGCGGGCGGAGGCGCAGGAGCATGCACGGTTGCGCCGTTACCCGCTGGAAGGCGCGTGGCAATAAAGTTGATGAGTTCCTGCTTTCGCAGGGTGGTCCAGCCCCTGAGGCCATGCGCACGGGCCAGGTCTTTCAATTCTGAAAGCTTCTTTTGCTCCAGTTCGGAGATGTTCATGTTGTTTAGTGATAGGAGATCAGGAGCACGGGTAGACTCCGGTGAGCGCTGTTATGCCCTTGGAGGTCGGTCAAAGTCTGGGCCAAAAGGCCCTCTTTCAAGCAGCAGGGAGGCTGGCTGGAATGTTCACAAACGGGCAGGCGACCCAGGCAGGGCGCAACGCAGTCATTCTGTGGTCCTTAGTACGCACGAAGCCGCCTTTCGTTGCCTTTGGTGCAGGTGGGCCGTCAGGTGCAAGCCTCCAGAAACGCGCCTGCCACGTAGTGGGAGCCGCAAATCAGGATCACATCCTCGGAAACAGCACGACGCAGCACATGGGTGTAAGCCGCCTCCACTGAGCCTGCCTGGACCACTGGCACGTGCCAGGAACGAAGGATGCCGGCAAGTTCCCCCGCACCTATCCCACGCTTGGAAGATACATCACAAGTATACACAATTGCACGCGATTCAAAAAGGGCTTGGGCCATCTTTTCTGCAGCTTTATTGCGGACAAGGCCAAAGAGCACGAACAGGCGCCCACGGCACCATGCGCATGCATGGGCAAGAGCTGCGCGGAGGCCTGCCTCGTTATGGGCCACATCGAGGATACTCAACGGCGAGGTTGCGAGTGCTTCCAGGCGGGCCCGAAGGCCGCTGAGCGCACGCATGTTTTGCAGGCCTGTCCGGACGGCCGCAATATCAACTCCATGAAACAGCTCAACGGCACGTATAGCCAGCAGCACGTTTGCGCTTTGGTGCGCGCCGGCCAGTTCCACAGTCAGCCTGTCGTAAGATTCCAGGGGTGTGGCAGCAGACACCTCCAGCCCGTGCGGCCGCAGCATGGCGCTCACCCGGCATTCCCGGTGCGTGACATGAACCGGAGCATCCAGTCTGGCAGCGATGGATTCGAGCACATGCAGTGCTTCTGGCCGACCAGTGGCCGTCAAGAGCGGAATGCCGGATTTGATGATGCCGCCTTTCTCCCGTGCTATCGCACGCAGCGAGTGACCCAGCACATTGGTATGGTCGTAATCAATTCCGGTGATGACACTGAGTCGCGGCACCAGGATATTGGTGGCGTCAAGGCGGCCACCCAACCCGGCTTCCACCACGGCTGCAGATACCGACACTTCGGCAAAGTACAGGAATGCCAGTGCGGTCATCGCCTCAAAAAAGCTTGGCTGCACCTCCTCCATAACGGACTGATAGCGGATCACTGCTGCGTTCATCCAGTCGGCTGATACCATGACACCGTCGCAGCGGATGCGCTCCCGCATCGATACGAGGTGCGGAGAGGTGTAGAGTCCCACGCGTGCAAAGCCAGCGGCGCTGAGCATGGCGGCCACCATGGACGCGGTGGAGCCTTTGCCGTTGGTTCCGGCGATGTGGATACTTTCGAACTGCCGGTGTGGGTGCCCCATAGCCTTTACGAGGGCGTCTACACGCTCAAAGCCAGGGTGCATGGCCTTCCTGCCTTGGTCGCCGTAGCGCGGCAACTGCAGGAGGAACGACTCAAAAGGCGCCATCTAGCGACGGGGACGCATCGTTATCACGGGAAGGACCATCTCTTCCAGGGAAGCCCCTCCGTGCTGCATGGAGTCGTTGTACAGCTTGAGGTAATGATGGTAATTGGTAGGATACAGGAAGTAGAAGTCTTCCTTAGCTATGATGTAGTCTGTGGTTATGCGGTCCGAAGGCAGTCCCCATGCGTGTGGATCCCTGATGATGAGCGCATGCTTTTTATTAACTTTAAGTGCTCGCCCGCACTTGTAGCGAAGAGCGGTTGACGTGCGCCTGTCTCCGCGAACCCTGGCTGCATGCAGACTACGGATAGCACCATGGTCGGTCGTAACGATTATCGTGCAGTCATGCCGGGCTAGACTCTGAAAAGCCTGATACAGCCATGAATGCTCAAACCATGTGCGAGTTAATGCGCGATAGGCCTGCTCGTCAGGTGCCAGTTCCTTGATGATGTCATGATCAGCGCGGCTGTGCGCAAGTATGTCGACGAAGTTTATGACGATGGCGCTAAGGTCGGCCTGCAGGTAGTCGGTGACCTCGCTAGCGAAAGTGCGTCCGTCTGACTTGCCGACGAGCTTCTGGTAGCGCAGGCGGACCTGCTGATAGCGCCTGCGTCGCAAGAGGTCAGACAGCAGTGCTTCTTCGTGGCGGTTCCGGCTATACTCATCGTCTTCGCCGGAATTCCATGCGCTAGGGTGCCGCCGCACAATATCGCGTGGGAGGAGCCCGCTGAAGATGGCGTTCCGTGAGTAAGGTGTCGCTGTCGGCAGGATAGAGAAGTGAAAGTCCTTCCTCATCGAAAAGAGCGGGTAGAGCAGCTTCTCAAACTCTAGCCACTGGTCATACCGCATGCAGTCGATAACGAAGAACAGCACTGCTCTTTGCTCTTCCAGACGGGGCAGTACCCATTTCGGGATGACTTCATGTGACAGTACCGGCCGCTCATTTCCCAATGGGCGGCGTGTGCTGCGGACCCAGCCCGGGTAGTGGGCGGCAATAAAGTGACCAAAGGCCCGGTTAGCTTCCCGGTACTGCTCTTGCAGGATCTGCCGCGCTCCCTCGTCTCCTTCCAGTGCGATGTCGTAGTGGACAATCTCCCGGTACAGGTCCACCCACTCCTCATGCGAAAGCGGGTTCATGAGCGCCCGCGAGATCTCGCCGAACCGGCTCAGGTAGTCGTGCGACACCTTTTCGCTACGCAAGCGCGTGCGTTCCAAAAGGCGTTTGCAGGTCAGCAGGATCTGGCTTGGGTTGACCGGCTTGGTCAGGTAGTCACTGATCTGGTCTCCCAGTGCTTCCTCCATGAGCTGCTCTTCCTCACTCTTGGTCACCATGATCACCGGGATCTGCGGCCGAATGCGCTTGATGGCAGCCAGCGTGTCAAGTCCGCCCATTCCGGGCATCTGCTCATCGAGCAGAACCACATCTACGGGATCATGACCCACGACAGAGACAGCATCAGCCCCGTTGGTAACGCGGGTGATACGATACCCCTTGTTTTCCAGGAATAGAATGTGCGACCGGAGGAGGTCGATCTCGTCGTCAGCCCAGAGGATATGTGGCGCAGTGGACATCGTCAGTAGAGACAGGTTGCGATGCGTAGCCGTGCTGCATAGGGGACGAGCTGGGTGCGGGTGTTACACACAGGGTATGCTGCTTGTTCAATGAAGGGTAACCGAATATTCACGAGCCCGCTGTACCGGAACAAGCGGCACACCGGGAGCATGATTTCTTCTGCCGGGTTTATACCAGACGTACGACCCTCATGCACCATGCCTTGCATAACACGCTTTCTTGCCATAATGTCAGTACTATCGATGCTTGTCCCAAGCGCTTTGGCGCAGCGGGATTTTGATGCAGTCCAGATTGAGGTTGTCCACGTTGCCGACAGCATATACATGCTGACCGGCCTGGGTGGCAACATTGGCGTATCCGTTGGAGATGATGGTGTGTTCCTGGTTGATGACCAGTTCGCGCCTTTAACTGACAAGATCCTGGCAGCTATCGCCACGCTGACGGACAAGCCGGTACGGTTTGTGGTGAACACCCACTTTCACGGGGATCACGTGGGAGGAAACGAGAACCTGGGCAAGGCCGGCGCGATCATCGTGGCCCACAAGAATGTTCGCAGCAGGATGAGCGTGGAACAGTTCAGGGAGTCGCTGGGGACTACGATCTCTGCTTCACCGCCGGAAGTGCTGCCGGTAATTACCTTTAATGATGAGCTGAACTTTCACTGGAACGGGGAGCAGATTCGTGTCTTTCACGACGTGTCAGGCCATGCGCACACGGATGGTGACGCGATCGTGCACTTTGTGCAGGCCAATGTCTTCCACATGGGGGATACCTACTTCAATGGCATGTACCCGTTCATTGATGTCAGCAGTGGCGGAAATGTGCGCGGGCTTGTTGCGGTTGTTGACCAGGTTCTTCGCCTGTCTGACGAACACTCGCAATTCATACCGGGTCATGGTCCGCTTTCCGACAGGGCCAGCCTGAAGGCATACCGCGACATGCTGGTGGAGGTTATGCGTTCCGTGCAGGATGGCATCGCAAACGGGCTCAGCCTGGAAGCGATCGTAGCAGAAAAACCTACCAGTGCGTATGATGAGGAGTGGGCCGGCGGGTTTATCGCACCTGATGCACTGGTTGGGGCGATCTATAAGTCCCTGCAGTAAGCTACAGGCCGGCGGCCTTCGCTGCCTGGTGCAGCACTTTGCGCTGCTGAGTGGTCAGGTCCGTGGGAACGAGTATCTGAACCTTCAGGATCATGTCGCCGCCCCGTACTCCTTTGCCGCGCACACGCAGCGTGGCCTCAGGCTGTGTTCCTGGCGGAATGATTACCGATACGGGTTTTCCTGCGGGATGCGCGACATGGCAGGTCCCGCCGAGCATGGCATCCAGGGCGCCAACACGAAGTGGGTCCTTCAGGAGCAGATCGTTTCCCTGCATTTTGAACTTTTTGTGCGGAACGACCTTGAACCTGACCAGCAGAGGCGGACCGCTTATGTCCTTGATGCGTATCGTGTAGCCATCCCGGACACCTTCCGGCAGTGTCACACGCACAGGCTTGCCCTGAGGCACGGGAATCGTGACGGGGCCGCCGCGGAAAGCCTGCTCCAGCGAAAGCTCTACTGTTACGCAGCGCTCTTGCGCTGACTTTCCGAACAGCCAGTCCAGCCAGCTTGTCCGCTTTTCTTCAGGCTTGGACTGGCGTGCAAAGGTGCCGTCAGCCCGCTGTTTGTACCGGGTCCCGCGCGGTGTGGTGGCACCGCTGCGGAACTGGCTGAGGTACTCGTGCACACGGAGTTGGCGGTCGTAGTCTGGCTTCTTGTCCTTGTTGGATAGCACGCCGTAGGCTTCCTGGATTCTTTTGAAGTGCTCTTCCGCTCGCGGATTGCCAGGGTTGTGGTCCGGGTGATACCGTTTGGCCAAGGTGCGGAACGCACTCTTGATGTCGGTACCGGTCGCATCGCGACTCACGCCTAGGACCTTGTAGTAATCTTTGACTTTGCTCCGAGGCATGTATCTTGAGTTGTCGCCAGCCGTTTCTACGCGCCGGAATAGTAAAGTGATGCGTACTCCAACAGTCTGATGAGGCAACTGCGAAAGGTTCTGGTGGCCAACAGGGGCGAGATTGCGCTGCGAATCATGCGGACGTGCAAGGAGCTGGGGATCCGGTCAGTAGCGGTGTTCAGTGAAGCGGATCGGCAAAGCGCTCATGTACGGTATGCTGATGAGGCCTGCTGCATCGGCCCTGCCCCCTCGAAAGATTCGTACCTGGCCATAGAGCGTGTACTGCATGCGGCAGAGACAAGCGGTGCCGACGCGGTGCATCCGGGGTACGGGTTCCTCTCTGAAAACGCTTCCTTTGCCGAGCGGTGCGCAGCGGCGGGGCTGGTATTTATCGGGCCGCCGGCCAGCGCCATTGCTGTCATGGGAGACAAGACGCACGCGCGCAAGCTGATGCAGAAGGCGGGTGTGCCCGTTGTGCCGGGGACGCCGCTAGCGGTGGAGACTGTCGAGGAGGCGATGTGGACAGCCGAAAGTATGGGGTACCCGGTTATCATCAAGGCGGCGGCCGGCGGCGGCGGCAAGGGCATGCGTCTGATCGAAAGCCCTGAACAGCTGGCACAGAGTATTTCCTTGTCCCAGAGCGAGGCCCGATCATCGTTTGGTGACAGCCGTGTCTTCATAGAGAAGTACGTTGTCAGGCCCAGGCATATTGAGGTGCAGGTCCTTCTGGACAGCCATGGTGGCGCGGTGCATCTCTTTGAGCGGGAGTGTTCGGTTCAGCGACGCCACCAGAAGGTCATTGAAGAGGCGCCCTCCTGCGCTGTGGCTCCGGTGCTGCGTGACAGGATAACCGGGGCTGCCCTAAGGGCCGCTCGTGCGTGCGGGTATGAGGGGGCAGGGACGGTGGAGTTTCTTGTGGATCAGGACCAGGAGTTTTACTTCATGGAGATGAATACCCGCTTGCAGGTTGAGCACCCGGTGACGGAGTGGATTACGGGCCTGGATCTGGTAGCCGAGCAGATTCGTGTGGCAGACGGTGAGCGGCTTCCCTTTACCCAGTCGGACCTTGCAATGCACGGGCATTCCATAGAGTGTCGCATTTACGCGGAGGACCCGGCCAGCGGATTTTTGCCGGATGCGGGCATGCTGATACGCCATGCCCCGCCGACGGGCATCGGGGTCCGTGTGGACGCTTCGTTTGATGAGCCGGGTGAGGTGTCCATTTACTATGACCCGATGATTGCTAAGGTGTCTACATGGGGACGCACACGGGAGGAAGCCATCCGACGCATGGCACGGGCACTAAAGGATTACGCCATCGCGGGAGTCAAGACGACGATTCCATTCTGCCTGCGACTGATGGAGAGTGAGGTGTTCCGTCGGGGTGACCTGTCGACACACTTTGTTACTGATCACCCGGCCCTGTCGGTCCCGAGACCGGTTCCATATGGTCAGGCCCGTGCAGCAGCGATCGCCGCGGCGCTGGGCCAGAGGGTGCGTCTGCCTGCCGGTGTGCAGCCCAGTGGCCAGTGGCAGCAGCGCCGGCGTCGCTAGATCTTCTGGGCGAGCGTCAAGCCATCACCAATCGGTACCAGGCTCAGACGGATGCGGGGGTCGTGGTGCAGCTTGACATTCAGCCGCTGAATAGCTGCGGTTTCGCTGTTGTCCGAAGGGGGGCCAGCGACCGCGCCACCGCGCAGCACGTTGTCAATCAGTACGAGTCCGCCCGGACGTAGAAGGCGCAGCGTGTATTCGTAGTACGAGTCGTACATCTCTTTGTCTGCATCAATGAAAGCGATGTCGAAGGTGCCATGCTCGCCTGAGGCAATGAGGTGGGCCAAGGTATCTGCGGCGGGCGCAAGGCGAAGGTCAATCTTGTGGGCCACGCCTGCTGCCTGCCAGTAGCGTGTTGCAATCGTGGTGAACTCTTCACTGATGTCGCAGGCGATGATCTGGCCATCGTCTGGCAGTGCCAGGGCGATGGCCAGGGAAGAGTAGCCGGTGAATACGCCTACCTCAAGGGCCTTTCGTGCTTGCATCAGCTTGACCAGCAGCGCCATGAATTGGCCCTGTTCCGGGGCGATCTGCATCTTGCCCTTCGGGTGTCCGGCGGTTTCTTCGCGCAGCAGCTGCAGCACTGCCGGTTCACGCAATGAGACGTCCAGGAGATACTGGTGCAGCTCAGGCGTCAGGGCAAGTGTGGCTCGGCTCATATGCTTCCCGGAAAAGACTATGGAATCATGGAGATCGCAGGGCGTTCCGCAGGTTGATGGTGCTCTCTTTGCGCAGTCCGGGCGCACTGTGAGATGTTTGGGAAGCTCTGGTATTGTCGTTCATCGCGTTGGACAGGAACAGCTATTTCACTGCTTATACGCAGGGTTCCCCGGGACTGTCCTGCGACGCTGCATCTGGTTATGTCCCTGTAAATGTGACAGTGAGCACGATGAGCAAGGGCCATCACCTGAACCTGTTCGCACCAGCAGTAATGCTGATGTGGCACTATGCCAAACGGAGGGTTTAGCTGCTGCGGTTCACCCGGCCTAACGGCGGGAGCCGGGGCTCTGACCGCTCCGTTTTGTCCTATTGCGAGATACGAGTGCTTCCTGCTGGAGACCTTTTTTACACGTACTGTGTCAATCATCCGCACAGGTGGCCCAGCCGGGACCCGATCCCTGTCGGTCCGGTCATGCGCTGCGAAGGTGTGACGCTACAACGGGACGCCGTCACCGGACACCGAAGCGGTTCGCCAGCCTCTTTTGGTGTGCTGCAAAAGCTGGGAGGTGATATGATGACATAGAACCTTTCAGCGTGCTGCATTGGAGATGGGGGTTGGCCCCCCGGAGCCGCCATGCAGGGGGCGGCTTCAAGCCGCCGGCTGCTGCTGCGTTTAAGAGGCGTGGTGGTGAGCGAGTCCGGAAAAGGGCGGAATAAACCGGTCAGGTATGATCTGTGGAGCTGAACGAGAGTGAACCGTTGATGAGGCGTCGTAACGAATTAGATGATGTCAAAACCAAGGTCCCTGACCAATCTTGGGGGGAGTCTGGAGGGCACCTGTTTACTGTCCAGGCGGCAGGGCCACAGATCAGGCTTCACTGCGGAACACAGGAACCAGTCGTCCTGGTGATAAGGGAGTGTCGCAAGCGGTGATCCCGTGAGCGATTGCGTACCGATACAGGGCACTGGGGCGGAGCTTCCCGTAGTAGTGCGGAAG